>PNAI01000016.1 GCA_003169835.1 Hyphomicrobiales bacterium
ACCCTCAGGGGCGCACTCCAGCGGAAGGTCGGCTTTGTGCCAAGATGCGACAATGTCGGCGCTGGGATGCAACCTGGATAAAGTCATGATTCACCTCCATTGAAGTGGTCCGATGAGAACTATGTCGCTTGGATGACTGCAGGGAGAAGAAGAGGTACAAGGGCGTGAGTGAGGGTACTGTGTGGTCGCGCTTGATCCTACTTACTTTGGTTCTACTCCCCGCCCAGGCCTTGGCTGGCGCCAAAGAGAAGGTCGCGGCTCTCGCGCCGTCAGGCTTGGTGCTCGTAATCGACAACGCGGGCAAAGAGCTGGTGGCGCAGAACGCCGACGAGCCCTTCGTCCCGGCCTCTGTCACCAAGATCGTAACCGCCTGGCTCGCGATGCAGGTTCTTGGCGGGGACCATCGTTTCCAGACCCGATTCTACCTCGACAACGCCCGCGTGCTGTATGTGCGCGGCGGCGGAGATCCCTTCCTGATCTCTGAAGAGCTGGCCCTGCTCGCGCCCCGACTGGTCGCCGCGGTCGGCAAGAAGCCGCTCACCGGCATCGTGCTCGACGCGAGCTATTACCCCTCAGATCTGCGCATCCCGGGCATCGAGGACACCACCGAGTCATACGATGCGCTGAACTCCGCCCTGTCGGTCAACTTCAACACCATCTCCGCCATCCGCAAAGGCGACGCGGTCATCTCCGGCGAGACGCAGACTCCAATCACGCCGCTCGCGATCAGCCAGTTTCGTGCGCAGGGACCCAACGGCCGCGGCCGTATCAGCCTCGGTCAGGATCCCGCTGTGAGCCTGCAGTACGCAGGCGAGCTGCTTGCCGCGTTTCTCGGGCGGGCCGGCGCACGAATCGACGGCACGATCTCGACCGGTTCGGTGCCCGAGGGCCTCACCCCCGTTTACGTTCACCGCCAGTCGCGTGCCCTCTCGCGGATTCTGATCGAACTGCTCCGCAGCTCGAACAACTACATCGCCAACCAGATCTTCCTGGAAATCGGCGGACATCGCCTGGGCGGGCCTGTGCGTCTCGAAAAATCGCTCACGGTCGCAAACGAAACGCTCGCCGCGCATGGTCTCACCGAGGCCATCCACCTGGAAGAGGGTTCCGGCATCAGTCCCGGCAACAGCTTCACGGCGCGCGGCCTCGCGAAGGTGCTCGAACTCTTCGCGCCTTATGCCAACCTGCTCCGCGGCCATGACGGCGGCGCGAACAAGACCGGTAGCCTCGACGGTGTCCGCACGCTCGCGGGCTACGCCAACACCGCCGGCTCCGGACGAGTCCGCTTCGTCATTTCGCTCAAGAGCAACGACGGCGCGATGCGCTTTCAGCTGTTACGCGTCATCGAGGCTGGGCTTTAGGAATTCGTTTGCCTGGTCGAAGTTTCAGACGCCCGCATTGGGTCATTTTCGACGGATTCCCGATGTCCGCGAAACGTCTGCTTTGCCTCTCATAGCGTCCAAAAAAGCGGACATCACGTTAGATGGCGCATGCTCCACACCTCAGTAACAGAGGAGTACGACCATGCAAGACTGCGAAAATTTAGTCCCACTCGCATCCAAGCGTGTGACCTGGAACAAAGGAAAGCTGATTGGACCGAGGCCGCCGCTGCGGCAAAAACACGTCTGGGCAATCCGAACCAAGCTCCAGATTGAACAGCAGACGCGCGACCTGGCAATGTTCAATCTCGCTATCGACAGCAAGCTGCGCGGCTGCGACGTTGTCACCATCAGGGTCGACGACGTCGCACCCAACGGCTACGCCGTTGATCGCGCGACCGTGCGCCAAAAGAAAACCGGGCGTCCGGTCCGATTCGAGCTGACCGAGCAGACCCGTCAGGCGGTCGACGACTACATGAAGGCTGCTGGTAAACGACCTGGCGATTTTCTGTTCACTGGGTGACGGCCGGGACAAAGCATGACGCCTCGCCAGTACGCGCGGCTCGTGTCGGAGTGGATAGCCAGCATCGGACTCGACTCACGTTTGTACGGCACCCACTCACTACGTCGAACCAAGGCGACGCTGATCTACCGGCGCACCGGAAATCTGCGAGCCGTCCAGCTTCTGCTCGGCCACACGAAGATCGAGAGCACCGTCCGGTATCTCGGCATCGAGGTCGATGACGCTCTCGCCATAGCGGAGCAGGTTGACCTCTAAACTCCCGGGGCAGAGCAGAGATGCTCTGCCCCATACGAATTTCGGCATGGGCGCGAGGACCAGCGATGTCCGCTATTTTGGACGCTTTCGGGGGAGGAGCAGACTATGCGCGGACATCGTCAAAACGTCGAAAAGGACCCAAACCGGACATGCAGCAATTAGGTTACGATGTCGGACGCTTGAGACAGTAGTTTGAATGACCTATTAGAGTCAGGGGTATAGGGGAGTCCGACGATGCGATACCTTTTCGGAATGAGTCTGCTTGTCGTCTTTTTCAACATTTCCATAACGACAAGACCGGCATCGGCCAATACCTGCACGGAGCGACAACAAGTCTGTTTCGCATACTGCGAAAAGACTTACAAAAACGCGCCAAAGTGTAGAGACGCCTGCAGCGATTATCTTAAAAAGTGCTTAGCGACCGGATGTTGGGAAAGCAATGTCACCGCAAAGCGGTGTGGCTTCACAAAGCAATAGTTCGCACTGAGCTAACGCGCTGCCACGTTCTGCGGTCGCTAACGGCGACAAAGCGGACATCGCAAGGACATGGAGAATCGGTAGAAAATGACCCAGAGCGGACCTTGCTTTGCTCCCAGTGTCTCTTCGGCTGATCCGCTTGGAGCATGGCTGGTCTAGTAGCGGGTCGCGCGCGCCATGTGCAGCGCGAACAGGCTCAACGGAATGAGGTCCATCAGCATCGCCACAACGAGGAACGCGCGCGTCACGCGCTCACGGATCAGGAGGAAGGTCGCTCCCTCGATCACCAGCAGGACCGGGCCGAGGACCATGCGCGGAATGGCCCCGAAGGCGATGAACAGGCCAAGCAGTACACTGACGGCCTGATAAGGCGGGTTCGGCAGGCTGGCGCCGCCCGCCAGGTAAATCACCGCCAGCCAGCTCACCGGCCCAATCACGGCGATCAGGAGCTCGATGGCCAGAAAGGTGCGCGGCGCCTTCTCGACAAACAGCTTCAGCAAGAACCAGGTCGGTACGAGGCTGAGGAAGCCCGCGGCCAGCATGAACAGGACCATGTCGCCGAAGGCGACCATACCGCCCGAGGTCTCCTTGATTTCGTCCGGGATGCGCAACTCATTGACGGCGACAGCGGCGAGGCCGCTGGCGACCGAAAGAGCGTAGCCCGCGGCGATCAAAGCCAGCCTCTTCATCGTGCTCATGCGCCCACCGTGGCCTTCGACAACGCTCTCGACTCACCTTGAGACGCTGAAAAGATCAGCCAATCTAACGCATCTTGCTGCACCGATGGTTGAGAATGTCGTTTTCAACTGCCACGTCCGCTATTCGGTCGCTATCGGGTGGAAAGCGGACATTTGCGCGGGCATCTTCAAAGCGACGCGAATGACCCAACTGCGACATCGGCGGACAGGGAGTCCCCTTAGCCGCATTTACCTAAATTACATTCGATGCATCTAGGCGGCTCGGCCACAGCCTTCCGGTTTAAAGATCCGTTGTGTCGAAGGTGGAAACTTCGCGAGCTTTGAAGTGGGCCGGATCGGACGTGACACGAGATTGCCACCACAATTTGGACAGCATCCCCTGAGTTTCCCATTCACACATTCACGACAGAATGTACATTCAAATGTGCAAATCATGGCGTCCGTTGCCGCCGGCGGCAAATCCTTATCGCAGCATTCGCAGCTGGGTAGTAGCTCAAGCATGATGCCTCTCCGCTGTTACAGTGCAACGATAGAATACGGGCCACACCGTGAAAGTTGCGCCGCGTTTATTGCGGCGGTCGCTTCCTGTGCGTTTGGGAAGGTGCCGAGGCGGCGATTATCAGGAGCGGCGAGCGCAACAAACGAGCGGGAGTTATATTGCTTGATCGAGCCAAGACGATTTCGACCGGCATACACTGAAAAAACTCGCGGCGAGTCTTGCGGCGCAGCGCGCTTTCTGTCATTGGTCTTTTGCGAATTCGCTTCTGATGATCCAGGAACAAATGCCCCGGTGCGTTCCCGCGTGACGGGGTTTCGCTTTTTCGGTCTAGGGCGATCACGTTCTACTACTACGCTTTTTGTTCGCACCATCTGCTAAGTCCATGGCAGATGTGCGCGCTAATGAGTGCTGTTGAACGACTATGTTTTTGAAATCATTGACGGCGGCTTTTTTTGCCAAGGTCGGGGTCGAGGGTTCGAATCCCTTCGCCCGCTCCAGAATTTCTCTCCGAACGCGCAAATAATTTCACCCTTCGCGGGGCGCTGGACCTTTGAGGTTTAGTCGGGGATGTGCACCCACAAATCGACCTGCACGCGCGCGCCGGGGACCGGCAGCCACGGAACCTCGATCGCAGACAGCGGCAGCGGCGCGTGATCCATGGCGTCGTCCCAGACTTCGATCGCGGCAGGCAAGTCCGCCAGACCTGTATGGAACTGCTGGATGCGCACGGCGTTTCGAAGCGAGGTGCCGGCGGCACGGCAGATTGCCTCCGCCTGACGGATGATGGAGCGCAGTTCGGCTTTGATTGGAATGCCGTAGAACGGCTGGCGCGGATCGACGCGCGCTTCATCGATCAGACGTCCGCCCTCCATCGCCATCAATCCGGACAAGAACAAAAGATCGCCGGCCTTCACTGCAGAAATCCAGCCGTCGAAGAGCGGCGGCTCGGGGCCGCGTATCACCTCGCGCTTGGTCTTGCCCTTGATGGCGAGCGAGATCGTATTGATCTCGATGCGCAGATCGTTGATCGCAAAGCCGGGCTTAGACGTTGCGATGATCGTCGTGGGCGGCGGATTCTTGAAATACGAGAGCCAGACTTCGTTGAAGCCCGGAACATCCTCGCGGTCGCTGAGATAAACTTGCGCCTTGACCACGCTGTCGAGGCTCGCGCCTGCGCCTTCAAGCGATGAGATGAGTTTGCGTTTGATGATGAAGTCGGTCTCAAGCTTGATCGGCCATTGGCGCCACATTGCGCGCGGATGGCGGACCCCCGGATCGAGCGGCCCGCCGCCTTCACTGCGCGATTCCGCCGTGCAGCCCGGCACGAAGCGAAAATCTCCCGCGCTGAGCGCGGGGCTGTAACCCGACACCGGAGAAATGTAGTAGCTGGGCTTGAAATGCTCGTGCTTAACTTTAAGGCCCGTGCCCGGCACGGCCGCGATGGCTTGAAGTTCGATGGTCTGGCCGTTTCGGCTGAAGCGCTGATGCAAATTCGACGTCGACGGCGGAATGGACTTTCCAAACACCTCATGCCGGACCTCGTGATACGGATGCATCGCGCGTTCGGTGGTGTAGTACTGATCAATGCGCACGATATCCGGAATGCCGGCGCCGGCTTGCGCCAGGACGTCTTTCAAGTTGCGATAAAGCCGCCGCGACTCGCGCTTGTAATGCGACTCGCCGTTGAGTGGCCGGTCAGCCTGGACAACGTCCGGCGCGAGGCCATTGATGTAGTCCGTTCCGGACTGGCCCGACGCGAAAACCCAACGGCCGGCACGGATGCCGCGCGCGAGCCGCGCGCTGCTATGCGGAATCGGTACTGGAAGCAGCGGTTCAACGGAAATCCGGCTCGAACTGAGCTTTTGCTTTTTGCGGACAGGCGAAACTTTCGCCCGTGAGGTTCGTTTCATGAGATTTTTCCCTGCGCTCAAGACGCCTGCGGTCTATTGGGGCTTCATGCCGGATGCGCGAAGGGCTTCGCCGTAATCATCGTAGCGCTTGCGAACGTAGGCGCCGAATTCGTCGCCGCAGATTCCGACCGGATACAGGCCCTGGATGGCGAGCCTGGCCTTCACGTCGGGGGCTTGAAGCGCCGCGGTGAACCAGCTTGAGAGCTGGGTGAGCGTTTCCTTGGGTGTCTTCTCCGGTGCGATGACGCCGAACCAATTGTCCACTTCTAGATTCTTGAAACCGGACTCGTCGAACGTCGGCACTTCGGGCAGCGGATCGATCCGCTTCAACGTTGCGACAGCGAGTGCGCGCAGTGTGCCCGCCTTGATGTGTTCCGCCACGACGGCGTAGCCGGAGAACGCCGACGTTACATGTTGCCCGAGCGCGGCGTTGACCGCCGGTGCGCTTCCGGCAAAGGGAACGAAGATCATGTTGACGTTCGCCTCCCGCGTAAACGTCCCAAATCCCATTTGAAAGGTTGATCCAGGTCCGACGGCTGCCATCGACAGCTCACCGGGTTTGGCGCGGGCCGCGTTGAACAGATCTTCGAGCTTGCGGTAGGGCGATGCGCTGTAGACGACGAACACCGACGGCGAGTGAACCAGGAAACAGATTGGCTCGAAGCTGGTCACCGGATGGTAATTGGCTTTCCGCGTCTGGGCGTCGAGCAGATAGGTGTTCGCCGTCATGAGCAGCGTATTGCCGTCCGGCGCTGCGCGCGCGACGGATTCCGTTCCGATCATTCCGCTGGCGCCGGGGCGGTTTTCAACCACCATGGTGACGCCATTCGTGCGGCTGATGTACTCCGCCATCAGGCGGGCCACGAAGTCGGTGCTGGCACCGGGAGGAACGGGGACGATGAGTTTTATTGTCCTCGAACTTTGCGCCAACGCCGCTTGCGCGCAGAGCATCAGCAACGCGAAACATGCAACGAAGCCACTTTTTAGCCAATTCATCTGACACCCCAACGCTGATCGACAGACGAAAGCCAGGGTGCGTCTTTGCGGCGCCGGCCGCAAGGTTAAGGGCAAGAAAAATCAGTACCCCACTGCAACCGCGGCGCGTGAGCGAGTGTCGGCGGCGCCGATGAGGCCTTCGGGCGAAATCAGAATCGAGTTCGCAGACGTTCCGAGCCGCGAGATCGCGACGTTGTGGCCGCGCGCGGTCAGCGTTTGAAGGGCCGCCTGGGGCAGGCCGGGTTCGATCACCGCCTGGTCGGGCAGCCATTGATGATGGATGCGCGGGGCGGCAACTGCCTCGGCAATTCCCATGCGGTAGTCGATCACGTTGATCAAGACTTGCAGTATGGCGGTGATGATGCGGCTGCCGCCGGGCGAGCCGGTGACGATAAAGGGTTTGCCGTCCTTGAGCACGATGGTCGGCGTCATGGAGGAAAGCGGGCGCTTGCTCGGGCCGGGCGCGTTGGCGTCGTAGCCGATCAGGCCGAAGGCGTTCGGCGCGCCGGGTTTGGCGGCGAAATCATCGAGCTCGTTGTTGAGCAGAATGCCTGTGCCCTCGGCGACCAGGCCGACGCCATAATTGAGATTGAGCGTATAGGTGTTAGCGACCGCGTTGCCGAAGCGGTCCACGATGGAATAGTGCGTGGTGTTGGGGTGCTCGAAGCTCGGTGCATCGCCGGCGCGGATTTCGCTTGAAGGCTTCGCGCGATTGGGGTCGATCTCGGCGCGTAGCGCTTCCGCGTATCTTTTCGACATCAGGCCGATGATCGGCACCTTCACCTGATCGGGATCGCCGAAAAATTGCGCGCGGTCGGCGTAGGCACGCTTCATGGTTTCGATGATGAGGTGCATGGTCGCCGCTTCGCGCGCGCGTAGCGTGTAGCCTTCGAGCACATTGAGCATTTCGATGAGCAACACGCCGCCGGAGGACGGCGGCGGCATGGAGATGATGTCGTAGCCGCGATAGGTGCCGCGCACTGGCGTGCGCTCGACCACGCGGTAGGATTTGAAATCCTCAAGCGTCATCAGGCCGTTCGCCGCGCGCACGGAGGCTACGATTTTTTCAGCGATCGGACCTTCGTAGAAGGCGCTTGGGCCGTCTTTTGCGATGGCGGAAAGCGAAGCCGCAAGATCGCTCTGCACGAGCCGGTCGCCCTCGGCCAGCGGCTGGCCGTCCTTGCGCAGGAAAATCTTCGCCGACGATGGCCAGCGCGCGAGCATTGAGCGCACGGGAATGAGCGAGTCGGCGAGATCGTACGACGCCGGGAATCCGTCGCGGGCCAGCGCGATCGCGGGCTCGATCAATTGCGCGAGAGTGAAGTTGCCGGAGCCGTATTTGGCGTGGGCGAGCGCCAAGCCCGCGACCGTTCCAGGTACGCCAACCGCCAAACCTGTCTCACGCGATTTCACCGGGTCGGCTTCGCCGCGCTCATCGAGATAGGTATCGCGCGTGGTCGCTGAGGGCGAGAGTTCGCGATAATCGATGGTGATGTTTTCCTTGGGGCCGGCGAGATGGATCAGCATAAAGCCGCCGCCGCCGATGTTACCCGCGCTCGGATAGGTCACGGCGAGCGCAAAGCCGACCGCCACCGCGGCATCGACGGCATTGCCGCCCTTTTGCAAAATCTCGACGCCGATGCGGGTCGCGCGGGGCTCCGGCGCCACCACCATGCCGTTCTTGGCGGGCACGGCGCGGACGTAAGGATATTCGCGCAGCGGCGTTGGCGGCTTGTCGGGCTGGAGGCCGAACGGCGGTGGAAACGGCTGCTGCTGCGGCGGAAGTGGCAGGAGAAACGGGAATGGCGGGGGCGCCGATTGCGGTGATTGGGCCGGCTGGGCGCAGGCGGAAGCTCCGCCGAGCAGGGAGAAAATCAGAAGTACGCGGGGGCCCAGACGGCGCATAAGCCAAACGTAACCTGGATTTGGCGGGGGCTCCATCGGGGCTAAATGGGGGCAAGCGCGGTCAGTTCGCGCTGTGCTTTTTGGGATACGAGGTGGGCGAGGTTGTGCTTCATTCCGACCGCTCATCGGCCTTGTCGGTGATAAACGGAATTCGGCCGCATGTCTGACGCGAAGGCGACGCGGTTGCTCATGTTGAAGAAGCCGGTGACTGCAGCGATGTCCCAGATGTCATGGTTGGAGAATCCGGCGCGGCGCAGGCGCTCGCGGTCCTCCTCCTCGATGAGCCATGGCTCGGCGGTTAGTTTCACCGCGAAATCCAGCATGGCGCGCTGGCGCTTACTGAGCCGCGCGGCGCGATAATTCATCGCCATCAATTCGCCGAGCACCGGATCGCTGGAGGTCGTGCGCACGGCGGCGCCGTGCGCCACCAGGCAATAGTAGCAGCGATTGTGCGACGACACCGCGACCGCGATCATCTCGCGTTCAAGCTTGCTCAAGCCGGAAGGCGCCAGCATCAGATCGTTGTGCAAGGCGACGAAAGTTTCGAGCTTGGCATTGTCGAAGGCGTAGGCCGCAAGCACGTTGGGCACGAAGCCGAGTTTTTCGATGCACTTGTCGAAGTAGGCCTGCATCGCGGGTGAGAGCTTGGCTGCCGGCAGGTCGAGCGCCGTGATCTTGGTGTCGTCGCCGGCCGCGGCATTGGAGGAGGCGGACTTTCCGGGCGGCGAAGTGGTGCTCGGTTTTTTGACTTTATTTGGCTTTTTGACCTTCTTCGCCATGGCTCGGCTCCATATCTTTGTCGTAACGGAAGCCTACAACCCTTTCACCCCGGAGCGAAATCGGAGAGATTGGCGTGCTGACCACCACTGATTCTCATTTCTGACCGATCTGTTCTTGACCGATTCTCTTGACCGATTCTTGGGAGGCACCATGGCCGGTCTGCTTGGCACCAAGGACGAACGCACCGCATTGGAACTGACCGATGCGGCAAGCCGTTTGCTTGGCAATGGACACAACGCGCCGCCGGGCTTCGTGGGCCTGCTGTTCGCGCGCGTCGCGCCGGAAGATCTGATCGGCTACACGCCGGATGAATTGGCTGAGCTTGCGGGCGAAGCTGCGGAGTTTCTGGTCACGCGCCGGCGGGGCGAACCGAAAATCCGTTTTGAATCTCCGTCGGGCGGCGCGGGCAAGCGGCTGGGCGCGATCTCCGTCATCGAGATCGTCAACGACGATATGCCGTTTCTCGTCGATTCCGTGATGGGTGAACTCAACGAGCGCGGGATCGAAATCCGGCTGGTCGCGCATCCGACTTTTGGTGTCGAGCGCGATGCGCAAGGGCGGCTCAAGCGCTTCGCACCTGACGCGCGCGCGGGCGATGGCGTTTTCCGCGAAAGCTTCATCCACATCCATGTCGAACGCATCGAAGATCCGATTCGCCGCACCGAAATCGTGCAGGCGCTCGAAAGCGCGCTCGCGGAAGTACGTGTGTGCGTACAGGATTGGCGCGCCATGCTTGGGCGCGTCGGTGAGGTGATCGCTGATCTCAAAGCCAATCCTCCGCCGATGCCGGTGACCGATATCGCGGAGGCGATCCAGTTTCTGCAATGGCTGGTCGCTAACAATTTTACCTTCCTTGGCGTGCGCGAATATACTTTCACCGGCAAGGAACGCGAGGTCGAGGCCAAGCACGAGACCAGTCTCGGTTTGCTGCGCGGTCGCGACGTGCAAATATTGCGGCGCGCCGGTCAGACAGTGGTCATGACGCCGGAAGTCCGCCAATTCCTCGACGAACCGCGGGCGCTCATCATCACGAAGGCCAATGTGCGCTCGCGCGTGCATCGGCGGGTCTATCTCGATTACATCGGCGTCAAACGCTTCGATACGGACGGAAATCTGGCCGGTGAATTTCGTATCGTCGGCATGTTCACCTCAACCGCCTACACGCGTTCGACCCGCTCGATTCCCTACTTGCGCCGCAAGGTGGACGCTCTCCTGACGCGCGCCGGGCTCGATCCGGACAGCCATTCGGGCAAGGCGCTGGCCAATGTGATCGAGAGTTATCCGCGCGACGAGTTGTTCCAGATCGATGAGGACACACTCTATCAATTCGTGCTCGCGATTCTGCAATTGGAGGAACGACCGCGCGTGCGTGTGCTGGCGCGCCGCGATCGCTTCGATCGCTTTGTTTCGGTGCTGGTGTACGTGCCGCGCGAGCGCTTCGATTTGCACTTGCTCAAGGAAGTCGGCGACTACCTGGCCGAAGTCTACACCGGTCATGTGAGCGCTTATTATCAATCCTTCCCGGAAGGTCCGCTCACGCGCGTGCATTACATCATTGGCCGCGACGAGGGTGCGGCGCCGCACGCAGATCAAGCCACTCTTGAATCCGATATCAGCGAGATCATCCGCACCTGGACCGATGGGCTTGCGGCGGCGCTGACCGATGCGCATGAGCCGAACAAAGCGCGCACGCTGCTCGCGCAATATCGCGACGCTTTCTCCGATGGATATCGCGAGGCTTACACGCCGCGCGACGCGGTTGCCGATATTCGCATTATGGAACAATTGTCGCCGGATCATCCGATCGGCGTTGACTTCTATCCGATCGACCGTGACGCGCGGCAATGCGCCGGGCTGAAAGTGTGGAGCCATCGGCGGCCGATCCCGCTGTCCGAGCGCGTGCCGGTGCTCGAGAACATGGGGTTCAAGGTCGTCGATGAGCGTACCTATCACCATGTTGCCGAAGAACCGGCGGAGCCGGGCACCTGGTTTCACGACATGATGCTGGAGCGCGCCGACGGCGGCGCGGTCGATCTCAAGGCGCTTAAATCCGCGCTGGAATCTTGCTTCGTCAAGGTGATGCGTGGTGGTGCGGAAAACGATGGCTACAACGCACTGGTGCTGACGGCTGGATTGATGTGGCGCGATGTGGCGCTGATCCGTGCGGTGTCGCGATTCTTACGGCAGATCCGCGTGCCGTTCTCGCAAGACTATATGTGGGCGACGCTGCGCAAGCATGCCGCGATTGCGAGCAAGATAGTGGCGCTGTTCGATCTGCGATTCGATCCACGGCTCGAAATCACCGCGCAACAACGTGAGCAGCGGGAGGCCGAAGCGCTGGCGGAAATCGAAGCCGCGCTGCAAAAGGTTGAGAGCCTGGACGAAGACCGAATCTTGCGGCGCTTCGTCAATGCGGTGCAGGCGGCGATCCGCACTAATTTCTATCAGATTGATACCGATGGCCAAGCGAAGCCAGCCATCGTCATCAAGTACGATAGCCGCAAACTCGACGGCATGCCGCTGCCGCGTCCGCTGTATGAGATTTTCGTCTATTCGCCCCGCGTCGAAGGTGTGCACCTGCGCTTCGGCAAGGTCGCGCGCGGCGGCATCCGCTGGTCCGACCGGCCGCAAGATTTCCGCACCGAAGTTCTCGGTCTGGTGAAGGCGCAGCAGGTCAAGAACGCGGTGATCGTGCCGGTCGGCTCGAAAGGCGGCTTTGTTCCGAAGCTTCTGCCGGCGGGTGGGCCGCGCGAGGCGATTCAGGCTGAAGGCGTTTCGGCGTATAAGATTTTCATCTCGTCACTGCTGGATATCACCGACAACATCGGGCCGCAGGGCGTGATCGCGCCGATCAATGTGGTGCGGCACGACGACGACGATCCCTATCTCGTGGTCGCCGCCGACAAGGGCACTGCGACTTTCTCCGACATCGCCAATTCAATTTCCATCACGCATGGATTCTGGCTGGGGGATGCGTTCGCCTCGGGCGGATCGGCCGGCTACGACCATAAGAAAATGGGCATTACCGCGCGTGGTGCGTGGGAAGCGGTGAAGCGGCATTTTCGCGAACTCGACACCGACATCACGCGGACGCCTTTTACCGTCGTGGGTGTGGGCGATATGTCGGGCGACGTGTTCGGCAACGGCATGCTGCGCGAGAACACTATCAAGCTTCTGGCCGCGTTCGACCACCGTGACATCTTCATCGATCCCAGTCCCGATCCGGAGAAAAGCCTGGCCGAGCGTGCGCGCATATTCGCGCTGCCGCGTTCGAGCTGGCAGGATTACGACAAGAAGCTGATCTCCAAAGGCGGCGGCGTGTTCCCGCGCAGCGCGAAAGAGATCGTGTTACCGCCGGAAGCGCAGGCGGCGATCGGGCTCGACAAGGCGAAGACGACGCCGGCGGAGGTGATGAGCGCCATCCTCAAGGCGCAGATCGATCTGCTGTTCTTCGGCGGAATCGGTACCTATGTGCGAGCCGCAAGTGAGAGCGATGAAGCGGCCGGCGATCGCGCCAACGACGCGATCCGCATTACCGGCGTGCAACTGCGCTGCAAGGTGATCGGCGAGGGCGCCAATCTCGGCATGACGCAGCGCGGGCGGATCGAAGCGGCGATGCGCGGGGTTAAGCTCAATACCGACGCGATCGACAACTCGGCCGGCGTCAACACCTCCGACGTCGAGGTCAATATCAAGATCGCGCTTGGTCCGACGGTGCGCGAGGGACGGCTCACGATCGAAGCGCGCAATGCGCTGCTCGTCGAGATGACTGACGAAGTGGCGCAGCTCGTGCTGCGCAACAATTATCTTCAGACGCTTGCGATCTCGTTGGACGAGCGACGCGGCTTGGAGGACCTCGGCTTTCTTCAGCGGCTGATGCAGACGCTGGAGGCGCGCGGCGAGCTCAACCGCTCGGTCGAGTTCCTGCCCGATGACATGGAGATTGCCGAACGGGCACGGCGAGGGCAGGCGTTGACCCGGCCGGAACTGGCGGTGCTGCTCGCCTATGCCAAGCTCGCGCTCTATACCGAGTTGCTCGATTCCGCGGTGCCGGACGATCCCTATTTGGGCCGTGAACTCGGCCGCTATTTCCCGAAAGTGCTGAGCGAGCGGTTTGGCGATGCGCTGGCGCAGCATCGG
Source organism: Hyphomicrobiales bacterium (assembly GCA_003169835.1). Taxonomy (GTDB): domain Bacteria; phylum Pseudomonadota; class Alphaproteobacteria; order Rhizobiales; family Xanthobacteraceae; genus PNAI01. The sequence goes on from PNAI01000016.1 coordinate 13,563, forward strand.
CTGCGCCGCGAGATCATCGCGACGCAGCTCGCAAATTCGATCATCAATCGCGGCGGGCCGTCGCTCGTGGTGCGGATCGCCGACCAGACCGGCGCCGCGGCTGCTGGCATTGCGACGGCCTTCGCCGCCGTGCGCGACAGCTACGACATGCCGCGGCTCAATGACGCGATCGGCGAGCTCGACGCCAAGGTGCCCGGCAAAGTGCAGCTTCGGCTCTATGCCGCCGTCGAAGATCTGCTGCGCGATCGGTTGGTCTGGTTCCTGCGCAATGTCGACATGTCCAAGGGGCTGGCGGGGGTCGTCGAACACCACCGCAACGGCATCGCAACGCTCTCGCAGGCGCTCAACAGCGCGCTGCCGCCGGAGGCGGCGTCTGCGCGCGCGGCGCGCGGAGCGGAGCTGCAAAGCGCCGGCGTGCCAGAAGCGCTGGCGCGGCGCATCGCAGATCTTCCCGAACTTGCGGCGGCGCCCGATATCGTGCTCGTCGCCGACCGCACGAAGAAGCCGGTTGCAGAGATCGCGGCAACATATTTTGCCGCGCAGGCGTATTTCCGGCTTGAACGAATTGTAACGGCTGCGCGTGCAATCGCGGTGTCGGATTATTTCGACCGGCTCGCGCTCGATCGCTCACTTGACTTGATCGGCGATGCGGAACGCCGGCTTACGGCGGCCATGGCGGAAACAAATGCCAGTGGCGCTGCCGCGGTCGAAGCCTGGGTCGCGCCGCGCAAGGCGGAAGTGGAGCGCATCCGCGCGTCGATCCATACGATTGCGGGGAGCGGACTCACCCTCTCGAAGCTTTCAGTTGCGGCGAGTTTGCTCGGAGATTTGGCGAAAATAAATTAATGTCTGAAATGCCGCGTGCCGGTAAACACCATCGCGATATTTTTGGCGTCGGCGGCCTTGATCACTTCATCGTCGCGCATCGAGCCGCCGGGCTGGATCACCGCGGTGCAGCCTGCTTCGATTGCGACCTCCAAACCATCGGCGAACGGAAAGAACGCGTCGGACGCGACCACTGAGCCCTTGGTGAGCGGCGCGCTGAGTTTCGCTTGCCTGGCCGAATCCAAAGCTTTTTGCGCGGCGATACGCGCGGAATCGATCCGGCTCATTTGACCTGCGCCGATGCCGACGGTTGAGAGGTCCTTGGCATAAACGATGGCGTTGGACTTGACGTGTTTGGCCACGCGGAATGCAAAGCGCAGGTCGGCCAGCTCGCGCTCCGTCGGCGCGCGTTTGGTGACGGTTTTCAGCGCCATGTCGTCGACGACCGCGTTGTCGCGGGTCTGCACAAGCAGGCCGCCGGCGACGGATTTCACCAGCAGGCCTGAGGCGCGCGGGTTGGGCAATCCGCCGGTGACGAGGAGCCGTAGATTTTTCTTTGCGCCGATAAGCTTGATCGCTTCTTCGGTGGCGTCCGGAGCGATGATCACTTCAGTGAAAATTTCGACGATCGCGCGTGCGGCCTCGGCGTCGAGTGTGCGGTTGAGCGCCACGATGCCGCCGAACGCAGAAGTCGGGTCGCAGGCCAGTGCCTTGCGATAGGCGTCGCTGAGATCGCCGCCTTCGGCGACGCCGCAAGGGTTGGCGTGCTTGATGATGGCGCAGGCGGCGGTGCGTTTGGGATCGAACTCAGCGACGCATTCGTAGGCCGCGTCGGTGTCGTTGAGGTTGTTGTAGGAGAGTTGCTTTCCTTGCAGCTGGCGCGCGGAGGCGACGCCGAGGCGTAGTTCCGGCGTGCGATAGAACGCCGCGCTCTGGTGCGGGTTCTCGCCATAGCGCAACGGCTCGGCCAACTTGCCTCCGAAGGTACGGTAGGCCGGTGCCGGATCGGCAAGTTGTTGCGCAAACCAGATGGCAATCGCTGAATCGTAAGCGGCGCTACGGGCAAAGGCTTTGGCGGCGAGTTTCTTGCGTAGCGCGTGCGTGGTCGCGCCGTCATGGGTCAGCAGTTCTGCCAGAACGCTCGCGTAATCTTCCGGCTCAACGACGACGGCGACATCGGCGTGGTTCTTCGCCGCCGCGCGGATCATCGCTGGTCCGCCGACGTCGATGTTCTCGATGCATTCGTCGAACGCGGCATTTTTTGCGGCGGTTGCCTCGAACGGATAGAGATTGACCACAAGCAGATCGATCGGACGAATGGCGTGCGCCTGCATCGCGGCCTGGTGTTCCTTGTTGTCGCGGATGGCGAGCAGGCCGCCGTGAACTTTGGGATGCAGCGTCTTCACGCGGCCGTCCATCATCTCGGGAAAGCCGGTCAGTTCGGTAACATCAATGACTTTCAGTCCTGCGGCGGCGAGAGCCTTGGCGGTGCCGCCGGTTGAAATCAATTCAACGTTGTGGCCTGCGAGCGCACGCGCGAAATCGGTCAGACCGCTCTTGTCGGACACGGAAATGAGAGCGCGGGTCACGCGGCGCAGATCGGTCATGGTGCTTCTTCTCCCTCTCCCGCTTGCGGGGGAGGGTTTGGGAGAGGGGCATGAAAGTGCCTCCTCCCGACGCACTTCGTGCGTCGACCTCCCCCGCAAGCGGGGGAGGTGAGAAAAAACAAAGCGGCAAGTGTCATGACAAAGGCAACTCTGGTTCGTCGCCGCGTTCACGGCGTGCGCCCGCGGCGGAAGGGCTGACGTGGCTGAAGGTCCAATGCACGCGATCCATCTGGCGGGCGTGGCCATGGATCACGATCTGCATGGTGCGGCGCGGGCCGTCGTTGCCGGAGAGATAGACGCTCTCTTCGATCTCGACTTGGTTCTCGTAGGCGTCGAACGTCCACACGTCCTTGTTCGGCAGCATCAGCATGACGCCTTTGCCATCGGACAGCCGGTTGGCCTTGACGGAAGGATGGAGGTGGAAGCGGATGGCAAACTCGTCATTGGCCTCCGTGCGCTTGCTGGAGTTGCCCGCGGGAACGAAAAGGTCCTCGCCGTCGAGGCGGTATGCGTCGGTTGCGAGCATGAGCGCGCGCTGATGCACCAGATTAAAGCGATCGGCATATCCGTCGTGGGAGGCGCGCACCACGATTGCATTGCTGGTTTTCTCGCGTGCGACCGGCACATTTGAAGGCCCGCTTACGATCGGTGTGCCGATCAGACGCTTGAATGTTCCGGTCTCTAGGAAGCGACACGACGACGTGTCGTTGAGTACCACGGCCGAATGAGCGGCGGTCGCGCGCGCGACCTGGCGCCAAGTCTCGCGGTTGATGGTGGGCAGCCCGCAATTGACCACGATGCGCTGCTGCCGGGCGGAGAGCTCGAACGACAGACAGCCGGCGTGCGCTTCCTGGCTCACGGCAAAGGGTGGCGGGCAGCCGGCGTCCACGAGCACCAGCAGATCCTTGGTTTCGATGCGCTGGTAGCCGGAATGCGGCGCATTAGTGGGCGCGGCTCCGCGTGCATCGTCGTAGGCGAGGATCGTGGCGATGAGATCGGGCGCGGTCGCGCCCATGCCGTTGAAGTGCGCGAATATGCCGTCGGCGTGCCGGAAGAAGCGCAGCATCGGCATCATGCGGTCGATGGCGTTGTTGAGCGCAGGAGGCGGCGTCACGTTGCGCGCGGCAAAGGCTTGGCGCATCGGCAGCAGGTCGAGCAACAGCTCGATCAATGCGCCGGGGTTGCGGCTGATGTGTCCGCCGTCGGGGAGAATCTGGCGCTCAACTTCGGACACCAGATTGTTGATCGTGCTGCGCATGTGGCGCATTTGCCCGGCCATGCACAACGTCGCATAGGTCAATGCAATCTGGGCCTGCAGGCGCGGCACGCCGTCGGGGGCTTCCTTCGCGGTGTGGCGCAGATAGCGAACCTGGCGCGCAAGCGAACGCAGGAAGCGGCGATAAAAACGCTCGTCGGCGTCATGCAGGATGAGCGGCGAATGAGTGAACCAGGCGGTGATGCGGCGCGCCAAAACATCCGGGCGCCAGCCGATCTGGTCCCAGGCGCCCTGTAGCGTGATCCACTCGTCCACCAGGGCGCGGGCGTTGGCGCGGGTGATGCCGGATTCGGCTGCGCGCAGATGGCGCAGCCAACCGAACGTGAGCAGGTTGACGGCCCATTCATCCGACGGCGGGATAATTTCGAATGGCGAGCGGCTGTCGCAGATCACGACCTTGCCGGCGAAGGCAAACCGCCCGGCGTAGATTTCGCTCGCGCGCGTGCCGTCGGCGGTGCGCAGATCTTGCGGTGCGATCACCAGGCGATCGGTCTTGTTCGGAAAAACGTTCCAGCGCAGCAACGGGTGACCGCGCAGCCGGCCGATCGCGTTGCGCATGCCGCGCCGCGCCAAGAGTAACGACAGCCGAGTTCCCTCCGCGATCGAGACGCCGACCATGGAAGTGTTTGCCTCTCTGCAGGGGGCGTCCGCCGCATTGCATCCCCCAGCGCAGGTATAGCGAAGGTGCAATCAAGGTCCAGCCGGGGCGGAACCCTCGGCAAAGTCACCCTTTTTTCTCGATCCGGGCGGCGTAGAAGCCGTCGAGCCCGCTTTGGCGCGGTTCCGAATCAGGCAGGTGGCACGGCAGCGTTCTCAGATCGCCGTCCGCGTTGAGCAATTCGGCAAGGCTGCCGATCTCACTGGAGGCGATCGGCCGGCGGCGCAGGTTTGGGTTGCGGGCAAGCAGGCCTGCAATCACGTGCTCGTTCTCTTCGGGCTCAAGCGAACACGTACAATAGACCAGCAGGCCGCCGACCTTGAGCAGCTCGACCGCATTGTCGAGCAAAGCGCGCTGCAATTTCGCGAGGGCGGCAAAATCGGATTCGGATTTGAGCCATTGCACGTCGGGATGCCTGCGGATCGTGCCGGTCGAGGAACATGGTGCATCCAGCAGAACAGCATCGAACGGTCCGCCGCGAAATTTGGTGGCGTCGGCGGTGACGGTTTCGGCCGCAAGTTTCAACCGTGCGAGATTCTCTTCCAGCCGCGCGAGGCGCGGTCTTGAGCGATCGACCGCGATGACGTGCGCGCCGGCTAACGCAAGCTGCGCGGTTTTGCCGCCGGGGGCTGCGCAAAGATCGGCAACATGGCGGCCGCGCACATCACCAAGCAGCCGCACGGGTAGCGCTGCGGCTGCGTCCTGCACCCACCATGCGCCTTCGGCAAAACCTGGCAATTGCGTCACCGGCCCATGCGCGATGACGCGGACGGAACCGGTTGGCAGCACGCGCCCGTCGATTTGCATTGCCAGGACTTGCGGGTCACCTTTGGCGGTCAGATCGAGCGGTGGTTCCTGCGCGTGAGCCGATGCAATGGCGCGGGCGGTGTCGGCGCCATAGGTGGCGATCCAGCGCTGCATCAGCCATTGCGGCGTATCGAGCGCGATCGGATCGAGTCCTGCAAGCAGAGTAGCGCCTTCGCGCGTCACGCGGCGGAGTACGGCATTGACGAGCTTGGCGTAACGCGCGTCGCGGCGATCGTCCTGCGTGAGGCGTACGGATAAATCCACTGCGGCGTGATCGGGCACGTCAAGAAAAAGGATTTGGGCTGCGCCGACCAGGAGCGCGCTCTCGATGCGCGGCGCATCCGGCGGGAGTCCGCGTTCGAGCATCGGCGTGAGCAGATGTCGCAATGTGCCCAATCGCCGGAGCACAGTCGCAACCACGCGGCGCACGAGCGCGCGATCGCGTTCTGAGAGTTCGCGCAGCGCGGGCTGATCCTCAAGCTGTTCGTCGAGAGGACGTTTACGATGCAATACGCCTTCGAGAATATCCGCGGCGATGCGGCGGACGGCGAGGCCGGGAACGGACGGCGGCATGGTGTACTCGAAGGTTCCTATTTGCCCGCTTATACCGAATTCAATCGATGCGTTGTAAAATTCGTCCGCCCGCAAAAACGATACGGCGCCAATCTGGCGCCGGATTTGAGGGATCGGACTTAGAGATCGGAAGAATTATCTGCGGCTGTTGGTGCGCCGCAGCCGCACCACTACGTCGATGCGGGCGATCTCGTAGCCCTCGGGCGGGTCCGGCAGCTTGCTCACAATTGTTTCGGCCGCAGGAATATCGAGCAACTCATGCTCGCCCTCGACGAAGAAATGATGGTGGGATGTGGTGTTGGTGTCGAAGTAGGTCTTCGAGCCGTCGACCGCGACCTGACGCAGCAGGCCGGCTTCGGTGAACTGGTGCAGCGTGTTGTAGATAGTTGCCAGCGACACCGGGACCTTGGCCTTGGTCGCTTCCTCATAGAGCATTTCGGCGGTGAGGTGGCGGCCACCCTTTGAAAACAGCAGCCAGCCGAGCGCCATGCGCTGGCGCGTGGGTCGCAGATTGACCGTGCGAAGCATGGATTTGACGTCGTGCCAGGGACAGCCAGTAAGTCCGGCGTGATGCGGATCCGGCCGCACGGGCTCGATCGCACTCGAAATCACCATGGTACGCGCTTGGGTCATCGGCCTCGAAACTCTACTTTGTAACGAGTCTAGATTGTTGCAATTGCAATCATATCCGAAAAAATGGGCAAGATGCAACTCTTTCGCAAATCCAATCCATGCTTTGGGCATCTGCAGTAATTGGTGGATCGGGCCTGTTTTATCAATTGGATGGCGTATATGTTAGACGCCTGGGTCTCGCATAGCTCCTTGGACCAGGCCGCAGGAACACAGCAAGCATGCAAGAACGCCGCAATAATTTTGACTATGAGGAGTTGCTTGCCTGCGGGCGCGGGGAATTATTTCCGGAAGGGCCCCAATTGCCGCTGCCGCCCATGCTGATGTTCGACCGTATCTCCGAAATCGCGGAAGCGGGTGGACCACACGGCAAGGGCATGGTGCGCGCGGTGCTCGATCTCAAACCGGACCTGTGGTTCTTTGCTTGCCACTTCAAAGGCGACCCGGTGATGCCGGGCTGTCTCGGGATTGACGCGTTGTGGCAATTGCTCGGGTTTTTTCTTGGTTGGCTCGGATCGCCGGGCAAGGGCAGGGCACTGGGAATGGGCGAGGTAAAATTCTCCGGTCAAGTGCTGCCGACCGTCAAGAAAGTCGTCTACGGCATCGACATCAAACGCGTGATGCGTTCCAAGCTTGTGCTCGGTGTTGCCGACGGCTGGGTGCAAGCCGACGATGCGGTGATCTACCGTGCCTCCGATCTCAAGGTTGGACTGTTCCGTGACGTTGCTGCGCTGTCGCCGAGTACGGCGTAAGACTCGGCTGGAGTTCTCGGCAACTTTAATTTGATTCAACCTTGCCCAAGGCCAGGGCGAAGCGGATGCTGACGAGGCAAGCATGAAACGGGTCGTCGTTACCGGGATGGGCATCGTCTCATCCGTCGGGAACAATACCCAAGAGGTGCTGGCAAGCCTGCGCGAGGCGAAGTCGGGCATTGTGCGTGCCGACAAATACGCCGAGCTTGGTTTTCGCTGCCAGGTGCACGGCGCACCCACGCTCAATCCCGAAGAGTCGGTCGACCGGCGCGCCATGAGATTCCTTGGCGGCGGAGCTGCTTGGAATCACGTCGCGATGGATCAGGCGATCCGCGATGCGGGCCTCGAGCCGAACGAAGTTTCAAACGAGCGTGCCGGCATCATCATGGGTTCGGGTGGGCCGTCGTGCCGCGCGATCATCGAGGCCGCCGACACCGCGCGCACGAAAGGGCCCAAGCGCGTCGGACCGTTCGCGGTGCCCAAGGCGATGTCGTCGACCGCGTCTGCCACGCTCGCCACCTGGTTCAAGATCAAGGGCGTGAATTATTCGATCTCTTCTGCGTGTGCGACTTCGAACCATTGCATCGGTAATGCGACGGAGACGATCCAATACGGCAAACAAGATTTGGTTTTTGCCGGCGGCTGCGAGGAGCTCGACTGGTCGCTCTCGGTGCTGTTCGACGCGATGGGGGCGATGTCGTCGAGTTTCAATCAGATGCCGACAAAGGCGTCGCGCGCCTATGACAAGGATCGCGACGGGTTTGTTATTGCCGGCGGTGCGGGCGTGCTGGTGCTTGAAGAGCTGGAGCACGCGAAGGCGCGCGGCGCGAAAATCTACGCGGAAGTTGCCGGCTACGGCGCGACCTCCGATGGGCACGACATGGTGGCGCCCTCGGGCGAGGGCGCTGCGCGCTGCATGAAAATGGCGCTTGGAACCGTGAACGCGCCGGTCGACTATATCAATCCGCATGCGACCTCGACGCCGATCGGCGACCTCAAGGAGATCGAGGCGATCCGCGAAGTGTTCGGAGCTAAGTGCCCGCCGATCTCGGCGACAAAATCGCTGACCGGCCATTCGCTCGGCGCCGCCGGGGCACAGGAGGCGATCTATTCGCTCCTGATGATGCAAAACGGATTCATCTGCGAGAGTGCCAATATCGAAAATCTCGATCCGGCGTTCAGTGACGTTCAGATCGTGCGCGAGCGCCGCGATAACGTGAAGCTCGGCTGCGTGCTGTCAAACTCATTCGGCTTCGGCGGCACCAACGCTTCGGTGGTGTTCAAGCACGTCGATGCGTGAGGCTTGCTTTGCCATTTCTCCCCCGTGGCCGGACTTGTCCCGCCCGGTAACCTCTTTAATGTAGCTCGAACAAGGCGCGGATGACCGGCGCTAAGGTCGGCCTGACGCGTCAAAGGCACTCTTGATATCTGGAAATCTGGCATGTCGGACCTGATGAAAGGAAAACGCGGGCTGATTATGGGGGTCGCAAACGACCACTCGATCGCCTGGGGAATCGCAAGAATACTGGCTGCGCATGGCGCCGGGCTCGCATTCACCTATCAGGGCGAGGCGCTCGGCAAACGCGTGATGCCGCTGGCGCAATCGGTCGGCTCCGACATTGTGCTGCCGTGCGACGTGGACGACATCGGCACGGTCGATGCCGTGTTCGCGGAGCTTACCAAAAAATGGGGCACGATGGATTTTCTGGTCCACGCCATCGGCTTCTCCGATAAAAATGAACTCAGAGGCCGCTACGCCGACACGAGCCGGGAGAATTTCGTCCGCACCATGGTGATTTCCTGCTTCTCATTCACGGAAGCGGCCAAGCGCGCGGCGAAGCTCATGCCGAACGGCGGCGCCATGCTGACGCTCACGTACAACGGCGGCTTGCGCGCGATGCCGAACTACAATGCCATGGGCCCGGCCAAGGCCGCGCTTGAAGCCTCGGTGCGATATCTTGCCGTTGATTTCGGCACGCAGAAGATCCGCGTCAATGCGATTTCCGCTGGCCCCATTCGCACGCTGGCCGGCGCCGGCATCATGGATGCGCGGTTGATGTTTGCCTTCCAGCAGGAGCACTCACCGCTCCAGCGCGGCATCACATTGGACGAACTCGGCGGCGCCGGGCTCTATCTGCTCTCCGATTTGTCGACCGGCGTCACCGGCGAAATCCACTTTGTCGATTCCGGTTACAACGTTATTGCGATGCCGCATCCCGACGCGCTCAAAACGGCGGATGACAAGGAATCGCCGGCCTACGCGCGGGCCATCAAGGATGCCGCGCGGTAGCGGCCGGCGATGAGCAAGGATCCGCTCTACCAAGACCAACAACAATATGAGCGCATGGCCAACGATCCGCAGATCATGGCCAAGGTCGCGCTCCTGCAATGGGCGAAGTTGGTCACCGGGCTTGTCGCGCTGGCGCTGATCGGCGCGATTTGGATCGTCTGGCGCTCTGGATAGTTTTGGCGCGGGGTCTCTAAATCATGCCGGCGGCGCTCGAGCGAAATTACGACGGGATCATCATCGGCGCGGGTCATCATGGCCTGGTGCTCGGTTCTTATCTGGCGAAATGCGGTCTTGAAATCCTGCTGGCCGATCGCCGGTTGCAATATGGCGGCGGGCTTTCGACGCAGGAGGTCACGCAGCCGGGTTTCCATCACAATCTACATTCGATCAACCATTTCCACATCACCGAGACCCCCTGGTTCAAGGATCTGGGGCTTGCCGATCGCGTGAACTACATCACTCCGCGTTACGAATTCGGCCAGCCGCATCTCGACGGCAGCGCGCTGGTGTTCGGACGCGATCTGGAAGAGACGCTCGTCAATGTCGCGCGATTCTCCAAGAAAGATGCCGCAACCTTCCGAGATTGGAACCGCAAGGCGGAAGAGATCACGCGCCGCATTTTTTTGCCCGAGCGCTATGCCGAACCGCTGCCGCAAGCCGAGCGTGAGGCGCTGCTCGCACGCAGCGACATCGGTCGCGACTTTCTCGCCATGACGATGCGGCAGCCGTTCGACGTGGTGCGCGAATTGTTCGAGAACGAGCACGTGCAGCTCTTGTTCCTGTTCAAGGTGTCGCTGTTCGGCACGTGGCTGGTCGATACGCTTTCGAAGTCCAGCCCGATGGGCTCGGTGATCCGCGCGTTCGATCTGCAAAGCGGCTACCAGCTTTGCCAGGGCGGCTCGTTCAATCTTGCGCGCGGGCTGATGGAGACGTTCATCCGCGCGGGCGGCACTTTCCAGCCGCAAGTCGCGATCGATCGTATCGTGCTCGAAGGCGGGCGTGCGAGCGGCATTGCGCTTGCGGACGGGCGTACGGTGCGTGCGCGGCAATTCGTGGCGAGCACGCTCGATGTGCATCAGACGTTTGAGAACTTGATTGGGCGCGCGCAGCTTCCCGCCGCGTTTGTGCAAAAGCTCGATAAATTCCAGTACACCGGCTGGTCGATTTTCGGCTTGCATCTGGCGATGCACGAGCCGGTGCGGTTCCACGCCGAGAAATTCGATCCGAACATTTATCGCACGCTCAAATGGAGCCTTGGCGCGGAGACGATGGACGATCTGCTCGCGGCGCATAAGGATGTGAGCGCCGGCCGCGTGCCGAAGATCGTGCAATTCGGTTCGGGGCCTTTAAGCGTGCTCGATCCGAGCCAGGCCCCGTCGGGAAAGCACACGACTTATGCCTGGCATGTGATGCCGCTTGATCCCGACATCGGCGGGCGCGACTACGAGACGTTCAAGCGCGAATTTACCGAGCAGATGTTGGAGACCTTCGCGCGCTACGCGCCCAACATGACGCGCAAGAACATCATCGGTCAGTACATCTACACAGGACGTGAATACACGGCCGCGTTTCCGCAGATGCGCGGCGGCGACATCTTCATGGGCGCGTTCAACGCCGAGCAGGTGATGTACAACCATTTCGGCTATCGCACGCCGATTGAGCGGCTCTACATGGCCGGATCGGCGACGCATCCGGGCGGTGCGATCTCTGGCGGCGGCGGCTATATCAGCGCTGGGCTGATCGCGCGCGATCTCGGACTGAAGCTGTGGTGGAAGCCGTGGGATGCGGCAGAGGCACTGGGCGCCGTGACGTAGGAAACAAAAAGGGCGCCCACGGGGGCGCCCTTCTTAATTTCCAGTTCGGCGAGAGGTTACTCCCCGCCGGCCGCTTGCTGTGGCTCGCGTTCGGACTTTTGTCTGGCCTCGAGGTCTTCGCCGGTCGTTTGATCGACGATCTTCATCGAGAGGCGCACCTTGCCGCGCTCGTCGAAGCCGAGCAGCTTGACCTTGACCTTGTCGCCTTCCTTGACGACGTCGGAGGTCTTCTGCACGCGGTTTGCGGCGAGCTGGCTGATGTGTACCAGGCCGTCCTTGGAGCCGTAGAAATTCACGAAGGCGCCGAAGTCCATCACCTTGACCACCGTGCCGTCGTAGATGTGGCCGACCTCGGGGTCGGTCGCGATCGACTTGATCCAGTTGATCGCGGCGCGGATCGACTCAGCGTTGGCGGAGGCGACCTTCACCGTGCCGTCGTCCTCGACGTTGATCTTGGCGCCGGTCTTCTCGACGATCTCGCGGATCACTTTGCCGCCGGTACCGATCACTTCGCGGATCTTGTCGGTTGGGATCTTCAGCGTCTCGATGCGCGGGGCGTGTTCGCCGAGTTCGGCGCGGGCGGTGTTGAGCGCCTTCGCCATTTCACCCAGGATGTGCATGCGCCCATCCTTGGCCTGGCCGAGGGCGACCTTCATGATCTCCTCGGTGATGCCGGCGATCTTGATGTCCATCTGCAAGGCGGTGACGCCTACTTCAGTGCCAGCCACCTTGAAGTCCATGTCGCCAAGATGATCCTCGTCGCCGAGGATGTCGGACAACACGGCGTAACGCTTGTCCTCAAGAATGAGGCCCATGGCGATGCCGGCGGTCGCGCGCTTGAGCGGCACGCCCGCATCCATCAGCGCGAGAGAAGTGCCGCATACGGTGGCCATCGAGGAAGAGCCGTTGGACTCGGTGATCTCCGACACCACGCGAATGGTGTAGGGGAAGTCCTCCTTGGACGGCAGGATCGGGCGGATCGCCCGCCACGCCAGTTTGCCGTGGCCGATTTCACGACGGCCGGGCGCGCCGATGCGGCCCGTTTCGCCCACTGAAAACGGCGGGAAGTTGTAGTGCAGCATGAACGCTTCTTTGTAGGTCCCCTGCAAGGCATCGATCCACTGTTCGTCTTCGCCGGTGCCGAGTGTGGTGACCACAATCGCCTGCGTCTCACCGCGGGTGAACAGGGCCGAGCCGTGGGTGCGCGGCAGGAAGCCTGCTTCGGCGACGATCGGACGCACGGTGACCAGGTCGCGGCCATCGATGCGTTTGCTGGTGTCGAGGATGTTCCAGCGCACGATCTTGCCTTCAAGCTCCTTGAACACGGCCTTGATGCGCAGCGGATCGTAGGCGGTCTCCCTACCTTCGGGCAGGAAGTGCGCTGTCATCTTGTCCTTGGCGGCTGCGACGGCGTTTTGGCGTTCCTGCTTGCGCGGGATTGCGTAGGCAGCACGCAGGTCCTTTTCGACGATGCCGAGCATTTCCTTTTCGATTGCGGAATTGTCCGGCATTTTAAAGTCGCGCGGCTCCTTCGCGGCCTTCTCGGCAATCTGGATGACGGCTTGAATCACCGGCTGGAAGTGCCGATGACCGAACATTACGGCGCCGAGCATGATCTCTTCGGAGAGCTCCTTGGCTTCCGACTCGACCATCAGGACTGCGTCCTGCGTGCCGGCGACGACCAGATCGAGCTGGCTCTCTTTCATCTCGTCGATGGTCGGGTTGAGCACATACTCGTTGTTGATGAATCCGACGCGTGCGCCGCCGATAGGACCCATGAAGGGCGCGCCGGAAAGCGTGAGAGCTGCGCTTGCCGCCACCATCGCGACGATGTCGGGATCGTTCTCCTGGTCGTGCGACAGCACGGTGACGATCACTTGCGTGTCGCAGCGCCAGCCGTCGGCGAACAACGGGCGGATCGGACGATCGATCAGGCGCGATGTCAGCGTGTCCTTTTCGGTCGGACCGCGTTCGCGCTTGAAATAGCCGCCGGGAATGCGGCCGGCGGCGTAGTACTTCTCGGTGTAATTAACGGTGAGCGGCAGGAAGTCGATGCCGGCCTTCGGCTCCTTAGCCGCGACCACGGTCGCGATGACCGTGGTTTCGCCATAGGTGGCAATGACGGCGCCGTCGGCCTGGCGCGCTACTTTTCCGGTCTCCAGGGTGAGCGTGCGCCCGCCCCAGTCAAGTTCAACACGATGAACATCAAACATAGTAATTTTCTCTCATGGTTTTCAGCGAAGGGGCGAGGGCCATGAGCAAGATGGCGAGATGCTGTTCGCGACCGTCATTTGCGATGGTCTTGCGGGGCGGCTTCGCGCCCGGTAACAGCAGCCAGCGATCCTGCCATGGCCTTTACGCCTCCGCCGAGGCTAACCGGCGCCATATGCGCCCGGTTCAAATGTCGGCAGCGGCCTCGCTGCCGGCGGGAAAACGGACGAACAAATCGTCCGCATTATCTTGTTTGAACACGATCTGATCCGAAAACCGGTATCCACTTTTCGGGATCGTGCTCGATGCGCGCGAAATGTCCGCGCGCAAATTTGCTCAGCGACGAATGCCAAGCTTGTCGATTAATGTCTTGTAACGCGCTTCGTTAGTGCGCCTGAGATAATCGAGAAGCTGGCGACGCTGTGATACGAGCTTAAGAAGCCCACGCCGCGAATGGTTGTCCTTGACATGGGTTTTGAAATGATCGGTCAGGCTGGTGATCCGTTCGGAAAGGATCGCGACCTGTACCTCCGGCGAACCTGTGTCGCCGGATTTCGTTGCATACGATTTTATAACTTCAGCCTTGCGGCTGGTTGCTAGCGACATCGTCACTACCTTTTCTTCGGCGTCGGCTGCCCTGCAGCCCAGCCAAGTTGAACACGCGCTTGGGGACGATCTCGCCACGGTCTACTTCGGAAAGGGCCACAAGCTGGCCCGATACCGTGACGTAGACCATACCGTGGAAGATGGGTGCGTCCCGTCCACGCAACAAGACGGTTTGGCCCCTTTGGAGCCTCGCCGCATCCGCCCGACTGACGGCCAGCGCCGGGATGTCGTCCAGCGCGGTCTCAACGGGCAAGAGTGCCTCGGCAAGGTCAACCTCGCCAGCGGCTGCTCTATGACACATAGAAGTGAGCTGTTCCAGCGAAATTAGCTCATTTTCGGCGAAGGGACCGACCGATTCGCGGCGTAGCGCCTCAATATGCCCATAGCAGCCGAGCGCGCGGCCCATGTCGCGGGCGAGCGCGCGCACGTAGGTGCCTTTGCCGCATTCGGCGGTGAATTCGCTGTGATCTGGGTCCGGCACATTGACGAGTTCCAGCCGGTGGATATCGACCGGGCGCGCTTGGAGGGTGACGGAGGCACCGTCGCGGGCGAGATCATAGGCGCGCTCGCCCTCGATCTTGACTGCCGAGTAGCACGGCGGCACCTGCGCGATGGTGCCGGTAAAACACGGAAAGAGGGATTCGATCGCGGTGGACGTGGGCCGCTGGTCGCTCGTTGCAGTCGTGCGGCCGTCGGCGTCGTCGGTGTCGCGCTCTTGCCCCCAGCGAACGGTGAAGCGGTAGATCTTCCGGGAGTCCATCACGAAGGGGACGGTCTTGGTCGCCTCGCCAAGCGCGATCGGCAAGCAGCCGGACGCCAGCGGATCAAGCGTGCCGGCGTGGCCGGCGCGCTTGGCCTTGAACAGGCGTTTGACCGCGCCGACGGCGTGGGTCGACGTCATGCCCTGCGGCTTGTCGAGCACGACCCAGCCATGGACGTCGTGCTTCTCGCGCTTGAATTGTTGCTTGTGCTCCCCTGCGGACAATTTTTCTTTCACCTCCCCCGCGAGCGGGGGAGGTGAAGAAAGAGTGCGTTCTGTGGGCTCACTCATCATTCGTCTTTATCTTTATTCGCAACTTCGTTGCCGTCTTCGAGATCGCGGCGGACACGAGGTGTTCTCAGTAATTTCTCGATACGTTCCGCTTCGTCGAATCGCTCATCGGCGCGGAATTGGATATCAGGTGCGAATTTCAGGTTAACGCCGCGCGCGACTTCACCACGCAGAAAACGTTTGTTGCGCTCGAGCGCCGCGAGGACCTCTTCGGTGTTACGGCCGCCGAGCGGCATCACGTAAATGGTCGCAAGGCGCAAATCGGCGCTCATGCGCACTTCCGGCACGGTGATCAGGTGGCCTTGAATCACCGGGTCGTGCACGTCGCCGCGCGTGAAAAGTTCAGACAGTGTGTGGCGCACCAGCTCACCCACGCGCAACTGGCGCTGGGACGGACCCTTTGTCTCGCGATGATGTCCTCGGGCCATAATCAAACAACGCTGCAAGCCGGAGACGCGCCGGCTTATAAGTGTGCAATGCAATTCCAGTTGGCGGGGGTCGGGATTCGCGCAGGCGTAAGTGTCGAACTCACAGACTGCGTAGCACCGTTTCCACCCGGTAGCATTCGATGACGTCGCCGACCTTCATGTCCTGATAGTTTTCGAAGGCCATACCGCATTCCTGGCCGGCAACGACTTCACGCGCGTCATCCTTGAAGCGCTTTAGCTGCGAGAGTTTGCCTTCGTGGATGACGACGTTTTCGCGGATCAAACGTACGTTCGCACCGCGCTCGACCTTGCCGTCGGTGACGCGGCAGCCGGCGATGCTGCCGACCTTGGAGACCTTGAAGATTTCCAGGATCGTCGCGTTGCCCAGCATGGTCTCGCGCATCGTCGGCGCGAGCAAGCCGGACATCGCCTTCTTCACGTCGTCGACCAGGTCGTAGATGATGTTGTAGTAGCGAATCTCGATGCCATCACGCACGGCGAGTTCGCGCGCTTCCTTGTGGGCGCGCACGTTGAAGCCGATAAGGGCCGCGTTCGAGGAGCCGGCGAGCGTGATGTCGGATTCGGTAATGCCGCCGACGCCGGAGTGAATCATCCGCGCTGTCACCTCCTCGGTTCCGAGCTTGTCGAGCGCGCCGGCGATCGCCTCGATCGAGCCTTGCACGTCGCCCTTGATGATGAGCGGGAATTCCTTGCGGCCGGCGGCCTTGAGCTGGCTCATCATCTGTTCGAGCGAGCCGCGCATGCCGCGTGCAGCGTTCTTCTCGCGCTTCTGGCGGACGCGATAATCGGTGAGCTCGCGCGCGCGGCCTTCCGTTTCGACAACAGCGAGGCGATCGCTGGCGTCCGGTGTGCCGGTGAAGCCCAAAACTTCGACGGGAACGGAAGGACCGGCCTCTTTTACCGTCTCGCCGGTGTCGCTGAGGAGCGCGCGCACGCGGCCCCATTCGGCGCCAGCGACGATGATGTCGCCTACGCGCAGTGTGCCGCGTTGCACGAGCACAGTAGCTACCGGCCCGCGGCCACGGTCGAGCTTGGCTTCGATGACGGTGCCTTCGGCGGGGCGGTCGGGATTGGCCTTGAGATCCAGAATATCGGCCTGCAAGCCGATCATTTCCAACAGGCGATCGAGATGAAGTTTTTTGGTGGCCGAGATTTCCACATCGACCACGTCGCCGCCCAGCGATTCGACCTGCACTTCGTGCTGGAGTAATTCAGTGCGCACGCGCTCGGGCTTGGCGTCCGACTTGTCGATCTTGTTGATGGCTACGATCATCGGAACTTTCGCGGCCTTGGCGTGATTTATGGCCTCGATCGTCTGCGGCATCACGCCGTCATCGGCGGCGACCACGAGAATCACAATATCCGTGACCTTGGCGCCGCGCGCGCGCATGGCAGTGAAGGCGGCGTGGCCGGGCGTATCGATGAATGTGATCTTGGTGTGCGAGGGCGATTCCACCTGATAGGCGCCGATGTGCTGGGTGATACCGCCGGCTTCGCCGCCCGCGACATTGGTTGAGCGAATGGCGTCGAGCAGTGAGGTCTTGCCGTGGTCGACGTGGCCCATGATGGTCACGACCGGCGCACGCCGCACCAGCGCCGCCGGATCGTCGGCGATGTCGAACACGCCTTCTTCGACGTCGGACTCGGCTACGCGTTTGACGGAATGGCCGAGTTCCTCGGCGATGAGTTGGGCGGTGTCGGCATCGATCACGTCGTTGATCTGCGCCATCTGGCCTTGCTTCATCAGAAGCTTGATGACGTCCACCGCGCGCTCGGCCATGCGGTTGGCGAGGTCCTGGATGGAGATGAATTCGGGAATGATGACTTCGCGGACGATCTTTTCCTTCGGCTCGTCGACGGCGAATTCCTTCATGCGGCGTTTGGTGCGGCGGATGAAGGACGCTTGTGAGCGTTCGCGCTCCACATCGGCGGTTAGCGCGGTGACGAGCGTGAGGCGGCCGCGGGGTTTGGCGGTTCGCGTGCGCGGTGGCGCTTTGGGCGGTGCGACGGGACGGGCGACGCCACCGGCGCCGCGGCGGAATGTGCGCGGCGCATCGTCTTCGTCGGCCTCGGGCGCCATGCGTCCGGTGGGCGGGCGGGCCGCCGCCGTCGTGTCCTCGCCGAAGCGTTTCTTGGCGACTTCGTCGGCCTTGCGCTTGGTCTCTTCGTCGTGCTTGCGGCGAACGTCTTCCTCGCGCTTGCGGCCTTCCGCGGCATCGTGCTCGGCGCGCTCGAATTTATCGCGGGTGGCGCGGCGTTCGGCATCCTCCTCGGCGATCTTGCGTTCCTCAGCCTCGCGCAGGCGGGCGTCGCCAAGCGCGTGTGCACGGCGGTTGCGTTCTTCGTCGGTGAGCGTGCGCAGCACGACTCCCGACGGCTTGGCTGACGGGGTGAGCGGTGCCGGTGCGGCGGCGGGAGCGACAGGAGCCGACGGCGCAGCTGGCGTAACTGTTTTGGCAGCCGGCGCGCGTACGACGGGCGCGGCGGTAGCCGGAGCTGCTTCGGTTTTGCCTTCGGGGCCGTGTGCGCGGCGTTTGACCTTCTCGACCACCACCTGCTTGCTGCGGCCATGGCTGAAGCTCTGCCGCACCACACCGGTCTCGGTGCGCGGTTTGAGCGACAGCGTCTTGGAGCCGACGCTCAGCTTCTTCTCGCCAGGGGTGCTGGTCTCAGCCATTCAAATTCCAGTCCGATCTACGCTTCAAGTTGCTTTAAGCCTTAGTTTGCCGTGCGGCGAGTGCCTGTGCCGTCCGTTTCGCCGGCCCGAAAGCGCTCAAGACGCGCATAGCGCGCAAGAAAAGGCTTGCTCGCGGGTCCGGCCAGCAGGGCTGCATGTACCACATTTGACCGGCCTAATGCCAAATCCAATTGGGCCGTCGAAAATCCAGCAATTACCGCGATCTGATCGGCATCCGGCCGGTGCCGGAGCACGGATTTGAGCTTGGAAACGCCGTCCGTCCCGGCGTCCTGGGCTTGGAATAGGCCCGCGACCTCATCGTGCTCGAGGGCCGCCTCGGTCTTGCCAAATCCGGCGGCAACCAGGCCGGCCTTGCCGGCAATGGCGAGGGCGTCAAGCGCCGCACGGGCAAGCAGGCGATCGGTCAATTCCAGGAGATTGTCCGCAACGTGCACGTCGCGCTTGAATCCGCGCGCGAAAACTTTGCTCGCGATGGCGCCGGCAAGTGTCGCGCGCGAGCCGGTAATCCAAATGCCGCGACCCGGCAATTTATGTTTGAGGTCGGGAACCACGCCGTCAGGACCGACGACGAAGCGAATCATATCGGTGATCGGTTTGACCGTTCGGGTGGCCGCGCAAAATCGCTCCGGACCGACACGCCGCGGTCCAGCATCGAGTTCAAGAGAGTCTTGTTGCGCATCGTCTTGCGCGTGCGTGAGCATTCTTTGGTCCCTAAGATTCTTCGGTCCTTAAGCTTGCGTCTCCGCGGCTTGCGCGGGCGCAGGTTCTGCGGGTTGCGGCGGCGCGAGATCGGCTTCGGTGACCCAGCCGGCCTTGAGCCGCGCTTGCATGATCATGGCCTCGGTTTCATCGCGCGATATTTCGAAGCCGTCGAGGATGCCGGCAAAGCGTGTGGTCTCGCCGTCCTTGCGTTCGCTCCAGCCGCACAGATCGTCGGTGGCGCAGCCGGCAAGATCCTCGACCGTCTTGACGCCGTTTTCACCGAACTTGACCAGAATCTGGGTGGAGACGCCGGGAATTTCTTTGAGTTCGTCCGCTACGCCAAGTTCCATGCGCTTGGCGTCGAGCTCGGCCTCGATCGTGGCGAGATATTCGCGCGCGCGGTTCTGCAGTTCACTCGCGGTGTCCTCGTCGAAGCCCTCGATGCTGGCGAGTTCCTTCTCGTCCACCAGCGCCAGTTCTTCGACCGACGCGAATCCTTCGGAAGCCAGCAATTGCGCGACCACTTCGTCGACGTTGAGTGCTTCGATGAAAGTTTTCGTGCGGTTCTGGAACTCGGCTTGCCGGCGTTCGGATTCTTCCTGTTCGGTCAGGATATCGATATCCCAGCCGGTGAGCTGGGACGCGAGCCGCACGTTCTGGCCGCGGCGTCCGATCGCGAGCGATAGTTGGGCATCGGGCACGACGACTTCAATACGCGCGCGGTCTTCGTCGAGCACGACTTTGGCGACTTCGGCGGGAGCGAGGGCGTTGACGACGAAAGTCGGGACGTCCGCCGACCAGGGGATGATGTCGATCTTCTCTCCTTGCAGCTCGTTGACCACCGCCTGCACGCGCGAGCCGCGCATGCCGACGCAGGCGCCCACCGGATCGACCGATGAATCGCGCGAAATGACGGCGATCTTGGCGCGCGAGCCGGGATCGCGGGCGACCGCTTTGACCTCGACGATGCCGTCATAAATTTCCGGTACTTCTTGCGTGAACAGTTTCGCCATGAATTGCGGGTGTGTGCGCGAGAGGAAAATCTGCGGACCGCGCGGCTCGCGGCGCACGTCGTAGATGTAGGCGCGGACGCGGTCGCCGTTGCGGAACACTTCGCGCGGCAGCATTTCGTCACGGCGCACGATTGCTTCGCCGCGGCCGAGATCGACGACCACGTTGCCGTATTCCACCCGCTTGACGATGCCGTTGACGATATCGCCGATGCGGTCCTTATATTCCTGGTACTGACGGTCGCGCTCGGCCTCGCGCACTTTCTGCACGATCACCTGCTTGGCCGATTGAGCGGCGATGCGGCCGTATTCGAGCGGCGGCAGTGCGTCCGAGATGGTATCGCCGAGCTGGGCCGCAGGATTGTGGCGGCGGGCGCCTTCCAGGTTAATTTGATTGGAGGTATTTTCGACGCTCTCGACTACCAGCAGATGGCGGGAAAGCCGCAGTTCGCCGGTCTTGGAATTAATCTCGGCGCGCACCTCGGTCTCGCTGCCGTAGCGCGAGCGCGCCGCCTTGGCGATGGCGTCCTCCATCGCGGTGATGACGATATTCCGGTCGATGGATTTTTCGCGGGCGACTGCGTCGGCGATCTGCAGCAGTTCGAGCCGGTTGGCGCTGATTGCCATCACTCACTCTCCTTCTTTGATCTCGTGCGTTCGTTGTGGCGGGGCCGATCGTGCCGGCCGTTTGCCGAAATGGGTTGCGGTGGGTTTGATCTCGCTTGGTTATCGTTTGAGCTGCTGATCTCGCGCTCGCTGTCTTTGCTGCGCTTGAGCGCCTGCGCGATGAGTTCTTTGGTCAAAACGAGCCGTGCCTCCACCATATCTTCGATCGGCAACAGGACTTCAGCCGGCTCGCCAGCAGTTGCGTCGTCGCGGCGAATGCGTGCAGCTTCGCCTTCGGCGCCAAGCAGCATGCCGCGGAACCGCCGCCGTCCGTCGATCGCCACTGCCATCTCCACTTTGATTTCCTGTCCGGCGTAACGCTCGAAGTCCGAGCGCCGTACCAGCGGGCGATCGATGCCGGGCGAGGAAAGTTCGAGCCGGTAGGCGCGTTCGACCGGGTCGGCTGCGTCGAGGAGCGGCGAAAGCGCGCGCGAGGCGAGCTCGCAATCCTCGATCGTCATGGTGCCGTCCGCGCGCTCGGCCATGATCTGCACGGTGCAGCCCTCGGATGCCGAGACGCGCACGCGCACCAGGCGGAGTCCCAAAGCCGCCAGCACTGGCTCGGCGATCGCAGCGACACGTGCGCTAACTCCGGGCTCGATGATGAGGCGCCGTTCGGCGTCCGTCGTGGTATCGATCGTCTGAGTCATCTGCGTCTTATGGCTGTATCTGCAGCCGTCTGATTGTTCCGAATTCAAAGCTACTGATCCTTGGCCGTTTCTCTTGGTACGCTTCTCTTGGCCGGGCCCTTTTAGGTAACAAAAAAGAGCGGGTCCCGGGGGGCCCACTCTCAAAGGACGATCAGAATTCATCCGACCGTTATGAGATGTCTCTAAAGACATCCCAAATATAGCGATTTGGCAGGTACATGCAAGAGTAAGGTTTGGCTAACGATTCGTTCACGATCCCGATTTAGCGTGGCGGTTGGGCCGCTGGATTGCCGGCGGCCCGACGGATTCCACAATGGCCGCCAACGCTTCGCTGATCCCCGAGCTGGAAGACGTGATCCAGCACGGCACGCCGGAAAAATGCGCCGACGCGCTTACGCGCATCACGACATTATTTGTCGCCGGCGCCAATCGATTCAATGACGAACACGTCCATCTGTTCGACGACGTGTTGTGTCAGCTCGTCGCGGAGATCGAGACGAAGGCACGCGCCGAACTTTCGCGGCGCATGGCGTCGATTGCGAATGCGCCGATCGAGCTGGTGCGTCAGCTTGCGCACGACAATGATATTTCAGTCGCGGGTCCGGTGCTCCAGCAATCGGCGCGGCTGGCGGAGAACGATCTGGTCGATATCGCCGAGACCAAAGGACAGGCGCATCTGCACGCCATATCCAGCCGGCAGGGAATTGGCGAGGCCATCACCGACGTGCTGGTGCGGCGCGGCAATGACGAAGTGGCGCGCAGCGTCGCGGACAATTCAAGTGCACGGCTATCCAATGACGCGTTCTCGGCATTGGTCAATCGCGCAGAGAAGGACGGCGTTCTGGCCGAGAAGGTCGGGCGGCGGCCGGATATTCCGTCGCATCTGTTCCGAGAACTGCTAATGCGGGCGACCGAAGTGGTGCAGCGCCGGCTGCTGGCGACCGCGAAGCCGGAAACGCAATCCGAGATCCGGCGGGTGCTCGCGCAGATTTCCAAGGAACTCAATAGCAACGTCGCGCCGCGCGATTATACCTCTGCGCAACGCACGGTGCTGGACTTGCATAACTCGGGCAAACTTGGCGAGACCGAACTCGTCGACTTTGCCAAATCGAAAAAATACGAGGAGACGGTGGCGACGCTCTCGGCGCTGTGCGGCGTGCCGATCGAGTCGGTGGATCGGCTTACGGGCGGCGAGCGGCCCGACCCGGTGCTTATTTTGTGCAAGGCCGTCGGATTCGGCTGGCCGACGGTACGCGCCATCATCGCGGCGCAGCCGGGCAACAAAAGCGTATCGAGCCAGACGTTGGATGCGGCCTATTCCAACTTCGAGCGTCTTTCGCCCTCAACTGCGCAGCGCGTGGTGCGGTTCTGGCAAGTGCGGCAGGCGCACGACGAGGCGCGCTAATCTTGGTGCGCTGATTGTTCGCGAACGATCGGACGCAGCGGTTATTTTTTCCGGAAAGTCAGATAGCAGGGAACACGGCCAGCGCGTTTGGCCTTGATCTCGTAACGCGTGCTTGAAAAGTTTACCCAAGGCTCGCGCCAGTCGTCCGCGCATTCCGCCGTCCAGATGAAATCCGGCGGCCGGGCGAGATGGCGCAGCGTCCAGGCGGCATAGTCGGGAATATCGGTGGCAAAGCGGAACTCGCCATCGTCCTGCAAGATTTGCGCGATCTTGGCAATGCTTGCGGCTTGAACGAATCTGCGTTTCCAATGCCGCCGTTTCGGCCAAGGATCGGGATAGATCAAATCTACGCGCGCAAGCGAGCCTTGCGGCAGCCAGGCGATCAGCTCGCTCGCGTCGCCATGATGTAGCCGGATATTGGAAAGGCCGCCCTGCTCGATCAGCGAGAGCGCCTTGGCCATGCCGTTGACGAACGGCTCGCAGCCGATGAATCCGGTGCGCGGATTTTGCCCGGCCTCGGCCGCCAAGCGCTCGCCGCCGCCGAAACCGATTTCAAGGCGGACATCTTCGACGCCGTCAAACAATTTTCGCAGATCAGAAGGCGGGCGTGCGGCGAGATTGAGCGCAAGTTTCGGAAGCAGGGAATCGAAAAGCGCGGCCTGGCGCGGCCTTAATTTATGACCTTTGCGCCGGCCAAAAAAGGCGCTAGTGCGTTGTCTGCGCGTGTCGTATTGTTGAGTCTTGTCGGGCGGCATGGCGCGCGGATGGTCCACGCGTCCGCGCAAGATTTCAACCCTTAATGATCAGCGGAGTGCACTTTTGAGCGTGCCGACGAGGTCGGTCTTCTCCCAGGAGAAACCGCCATCCTTGTCGGGAGCGCGGCCAAAGTGGCCGTAGGCCGCGGTGCGCCGGTAAATCGGACGATTTAATTTGAGCGCGCGGCGGATGTTGGTCGGCGTGAGGCGGAACAGCTCGGGGAGAATTTTTTCAAGCTTGCGCTCTTCAACCTTGCCGGTGCCGTGGGTGTCGACAAGTACCGACATCGGATCGGCGACGCCGATGGCATAGGCCACCTGGATCGTGCAGCGTTCGGCCAATCCAGCCGCGACTACATTTTTTGCGAGGTAGCGAGCGGCATAGGCCGCGGAGCGATCGACCTTGGTCGGGTCCTTGCCGGAGAAGGCGCCGCCGCCGTGCGGGGCATAGCCGCCGTAGGTATCGACGATAATTTTCCGACCGGTTAGTCCGCAGTCGCCATCGGGTCCGCCGACGACGAAATTGCCGGTCGGGTTGACGAGGAAGTCGGATGCCTTGCTGGGCATCCAGCCATCGGGGAGCGCGGACGCGACCGTATCGGCGATCAATTCCTTGACCATGCCTGGGGTATATTTCTTGGCGTTGCGGGTCTGCGCATTGTGCTGCGTCGACACCACGACCTTGGTGCAGCCGACCGGCTTGCCGTTGACGTATTTCACCGTTACCTGGCTTTTGGCATCGGGTTGCAGATCGAACAATTGCCCCGCGCGGCGTTTGTCTGCGAGCACTTTCAGAATTTTGTGTGCGAAAAATATCGGCGCGGGCATGAACGAGCCCTTTTCGTAAACCTCGCTCTCGGTGCAGGCGAAGCCGAACATCATGCCCTGGTCGCCGGCGCCTTCTTCCTCAGCGCCCTTCTTCTTCTTGGCATCGACGCCCATGGCGATGTCCGGGGATTGGCCGTGCAGGAGCACATCGACGTCGGCGCCGTGATAGGAAAATCCGTCCTGGTCGTAGCCGATATCCTTGACCACGCCGCGCGCGATCTCGGCGATCATCTCGCGATTTACGACAGCATGGTTGCCGAATTTCTTGAACAGCGGCGCCTGGCCGCGGCCTTCGCCGGCGATGACGATCTTGTTAGTGGTGCAGAGCGTCTCGCAGCCAAGCCGGGTGTTGATCTTGCTTTCGTCGGCGATACCGAGCTTGACGTCGTTTTCGATGAAGGCGTCAAGGATCGCGTCCGAGATCTGATCGCAAACCTTGTCGGGATGTCCCTCGGACACGGACTCGCTGGTGAAGAGATAATTCACATGAGACACCGGAAGACACTCCCAATTTCACGCCAAATTTCGCGGGATATGGCGGCCAAAAAGCCGGCCAAGTCGCTGGCAGGGAGTGTTTGTTACAGTGTCCCGGAGCGCGGTCAAGATGTGGGCAGCAGTGGGGCGGTCTTGGGCCGTCTTGGGCAAACGCCCTGGCCGTGGTTTCGCAGCCGGCGAGGGTAAGTGTGCGTCAGTCTTCGGCAATCTGCTCCACGAGGTCGACGATGCGCCGGCGCAATTTTGCGCTCTTAATCCGCATGAAGGCCTTGGTGAGAGCGAGCCCGTCGGAGGTCGCGAGGAAGTCCGACACATAGGCGGGAGAAGGCGCCTCCGACATTCCGGGCGGTGCGTGGTGGCCCGGTACGGCCGGCGCGCCGTCGAAGAAAAATGACACCGGCACCTGGAGGATGTGGGAAATTTGTTGCAAGCGACTTGCACCAATTCGGTTGGCGCCCTTCTCATACTTTTGGACTTGCTGGAATGTGAGGTCGAGTGCGTTGCCGAGTTTTTCCTGACTCATGCCAAGCATCATCCGGCGCATACGAACGCGCGCGCCGACATGCTTGTCGGTCGGATTCGGCGCTTTCTTAGCAATCATCATGATCTCCCAACACGCTTCCAATGCTTCTAAAGCTCATAATTCAATTGCGCGCAATGCGCGAATTATCGCGACCGTCATGCGTCGGCAGAAGTCGAAAAGAGTTAATTCCCGCGCGGACCTTCGTGTCGTGACGTTGTCTGCAATTTACCCGTCATTACTTGTGTCATCGCTCGAAATGCTACATTTCCGTGCACGTGTTAAAATGCCGAGTTGCAGCATAGCGCGTTTGCATACAGCGCATGGCAATCAATTCAATGCTGCCTTAGTCGACGACGAACGATAATCACAGCAGCGATCACTAGAAACATTCCAATCAAACCATCGCCCATCCGCGCATAGAGTGTCGGTTCAATGGGCTGCGGGAGTTGTGCGTCGAGGACCGCTTCTTGGCCGAGTGGCAATGACTTGACGATGCGGCCGAGCGGATCGATCACCGCCGAAATTCCGGTATTGGCTGCACGCACCAGTGGCAGGCCTTCTTCGATTGCGCGCACACGGGCCTGTTGCAGGTGCTGGTAAGGTCCGCTGCTCGTGCCAAACCAGCCGTCGTTGGTCAGGTTGACCAGCCAATTCGGCCGCTCGCCGCCGCGCGGCACCGCACCGGGGAAGATGATCTCATAGCAGACGAGCGGCAGAAAACGCGGCGTGTGGGGCACGCTTATGGGGCGATGCCGGTCGCCAGAGATAAAGCCGCCCGGCAACTTGGTGAGCTGCGTCAGCCCGAGGCGTTCGAGGGTGTCCTGGAAGGGCAGATATTCGCCGAAAGGAACAAGGTGGACCTTGTCGTAGATCGCGAGAATCGAGCCGCCGTGGTCGATCGCGTACACCGAATTATAGGCACGCGGACCCTTTGCGCGCGAGGTGGAATCAGGGGCACGGACCGCGCCGGTGATCAGCACGGTGCCCGCGGGCAGCAGATCGGCGATTTGCGCAAGCGCGTCAGGTTCGCGCGCAAGAAAAAATGGAAACGCCGATTCCGGCCAGATCAGATGCGTTGCGTCACCCACTCCGGCCGATCGCGGGCCGGTCGCGCGGCTGGAGAGCGCGATGTAGCGATTCATGACCTGCTGTTTGGCGTTGTAGTTGAACTTTTCGTCCTGCGGTAGATTGGGTTGCATGATCCGCAGGCGCACGCCATCGACAAACTCGGTCGGGTGCAGTGAGAGGCGTGTCGCGCCGAAAGCCGCGAGCGCTGCGAGCGTGACAATGGCGAGCAGGAATGGAAGCGCCGGCCGGCGCGTGTCGGCACTCTCGTCGGCAAGCGTTGCGGGACTCGCGAAGATCGCAACCGCAAAAAATGTGAGGCCCCACAGGCCAAGCAAGGCCGAAACCTGTGCAAGCACCAGCGGTCCGGTCAGGGTGTAGCCGAAGGCGTTCCACGGAAAGCCGGTGAACAAATGTCCGCGCAGCCATTCGGCGATGGTGAGCGTCAAGGCAAGGGTGAGAATGCGAATCGGTCCGCGCGTCCAAAGTGCGCGCGCAATTGCAAAGCCGAGTGCGGTGTAAATCGCGAGATACGCCGGCAGCGCGGTGACGGCGATCGGCAGTAGCCAGCCGAAGGTCTTGGCGTCGACCAGAAATGCATGGCCGATCCAATAGAGTCCGGCGACGAAATAGCCGAACCCGAACCACCAGCCGGCAACGGCCGCGCTCAAGGCGCCGCCCCATCGTCCGGAGGCAGCACCATCGATCAGCCAGATCATCACCGGAAAAGTGACGAACAGCAGCGGCCAGAAGTCGAAGGGCGCCAAGCCCAGGACCGAGATGGCGCCGGCGGTAAATGCAATCGCGGCGCGCCGCCAACCCCAGGCCAGCACGACCGGATGCGAAAGCCGCGTGACAATCGTTGTTGGCTGGCGAGTTTGCGTGAGGGTCACGGTTGAGGCGGGGTTTTGGGAGCGTTCAAGTCGGCGGATGGTTTTGCCGGTTCTTCGGTATTCGGCAAAGTCGATGGTGCGATGGTCACGTTGCGCTTGTCGGGTTCGGCCGCGCGCTGAGTGCCATCGCGATTGCGCTTGGGTCGATCCTTGCTGCGGTGGATTTTTATCTTTTTGATGCGCCGCGGATCGGAATCGAGCACCTCGAGTTCAAAGCCGGTTGGGCCAGGCACCAGCTCACCGCGCAGCGGCAGGCGGCCGACCTGCGCCATCAGCAAGCCGCCGAGCGTGTCGACATCCTTGGCTGCTTCGCTCACATCGAACTCGGGGCCGACCGCAGCGGATACGTCCTCAAGGCTTGCGCGCGCGTCCGCGAGGAACGTGCCGTCTGGCTGGCGCATCACGGTCGGGGCGGTGTCCTCGTCATGCTCGTCGGCAATCTCGCCGACAATCTGCTCGACGATGTCTTCCATCGAGACGATGCCGTCGGTGCCGCCATATTCATCGACCACGAGCGCGAGGTGAATGCGGCTGGCCTGCATTTTGGCGAGCAGGTCGAGCGCCGGCATCGAGGGCGGAACGAACAGGATTTCCCGCACAATGCGGATGGCGGAGAGCGGCAATGCGAGATCGATGGCTTTGAGATCAAGGCCGGCGGGTAGCGACTTCTTGCGCTTGGTTTGTTTGCCCGTGCTCACCGCGGCTTGCGACATCATGAACGCGATGAGGTCGCGGATGTGAACCAGACCGGTCGGGTCGTCGAGTGTGTCGTTGTAGACGACGAGCCGCGAATGGGCGGCAATCTGGAACGTCTTCAGGAGTTCTCCGAGCGCGATGTCCTGATGCACGGCGACAATGTCGGCGCGCGGCACCATGACGTCATCGATCCGGCGCTCGCGCAGCGCCAGGATATTCTGAAGCATGGCGCGTTCTTCCGGCGAGACGCCGGTCTTGCCGGGGACGGCGGCTTCCAGGACGACCTCAAGATCGGCGCGGGTCGGTCCGGTTTTCCAGCCGAAGAGGGCGCGCGTGAAGCGGGTGAAGAATCCCTCGCGGTCGGTCGCGGGTCCGAACGGAGGCGCGACCGGCACCGGAAGGTTGCGCTGCTCGGCTCCCGCGTCAGTCATTTCGGCGTGCCGGTCGTCGGAGTCAGGCATGGATTGCCTCACACCGGGGGATCGCGTGTGACATAAGGGTCGGGCACGTGAAGGCGCGCCAGGATATCGATCTCCAGCCGTTCCATTTTTTTTGCATCGCGGTCGGTCGCATGATCGTAGCCGAGGAGATGGAGGAAACCATGGACGGCAAGATGGACAAGATGATGTCCAAACGTTTTGCCTTCTGCCGCCGCTTCGCGCGCCGTGGTTTCGAAGGCGATGACGATGTCGCCCAGTTGGCGCGGCGCGTTTGCGATGCGTTTGCCCCGCTCCCCACGCTTCCCCCGCGCGGGGGGAGGGAGAGAGGTTCGCTTGGCCGGAAACGAGAGCACGTTGGTCGGTGCATCGCGTTTAAGCCATTTGTCGTTGAGCGCACGGATCGCCGAATCATCGGTCAATACGATAGCAAGCTCGGCATGCGGAGTTGAGGCTGACTTTGTTGAAGCAGACTTGGTCGAGGCTGCGACGCGTATGGCCTTTCGAACGAGGCTCGCGGCCCGCGGGTGCCGGCGCCACTGCGGGGAGGCGACGATGACCTCAATTAGCGGCGCCGATTTCCGGCCGCCAGCAGGCGGCCTCATTCCTTGACCTCGCGTTTGCGCGCGCGCGCCGCTGTGGCTTGGTCGTAGGCCGAGACAATTCGCGCAACCAATTCGTGGCGAATGACGTCTTCGGCCGTGAAGACGATGTGGGCGATGCCTTCGATCTTGTCGAGCAGGCGTGTCGCCTCGGCGAGGCCGGAGGTCTGGCCCGACGGCAAATCAACCTGGCTCGGATCGCCGGTGACGATCATGCGACTATTCTCGCCGAGCCGCGTGAGAAACATCTTCATCTGTATCGCGGTGGTGTTCTGCGCTTCGTCGAGGATGACGACGGCGTTGGAAAGTGTACGGCCGCGCATGAAGGCGAGCGGGGCAATCTCGATTTCGCCGGTCTGCATGGCGCGCTCGACGATGCGCGAATCCATCATGTCGAACAGCGCGTCGTACACCGGCCGCAAATATGGATCGACTTTCTCGCGTAGGTCGCCGGGCAGGAAGCCGAGGCGTTCGCCGGCCTCGACCGCGGGGCGCGAGAGGATGATACGGTCGACTTCTTTGCGCTCGAACAACGCGACTGCGTGCGCGACCGCGAGCCAGGTCTTGCCGGTGCCGGCGGGGCCGGTGCCGAACACCAGCGCATGGCTGCGCAGCGCGCGAATGTAAGTGTCTTGCGTTGTGGTGCGCGCGCGCACCGGGCGCTTGCGCAAGTTGATCTCTTCAAAGCTCGCCCGTCTGGTCGCGGGGTCGAGATCGAGGGCTGAGCCTTGCGTGATGGCGAGACGGATTGCCCCTTCAACATCGCCGGCTGCGAGATCGCCGCCGCGCTTGAGCTGTTCGTAGAGGGTTTCGAGCACGCGGCGCGCCTGTTCGCAGGCTGAGCGCGAGCCGGCGATGGTGACGTGATTGCCGCGCTGCTCGGCGACCACGTCGAGCCGGCGCTCGATCAGCGCAAGATTTTGCCCGTATTGGCCAAATAGCACGGAGGCGAGGCGATTGTCGTCGAAGGCCAGCACGATCTGGGTTGCGGCGTCGTCCGCGGCGGGGATCAGGTCATCAGGGCCAAGCGTGCGCAAAAAATCAAACTCCCGTGGCCGCAAGCTCCGGCGTGCGAATGGCTGCGCGCGCGAGCGTTCCGAACAAACTGTAAGTGCCAAGATCCGTGATCGTCACTTTGTGAATCTCTCCAATCAATTCCGGCGGTGCCATAACCTGCACCGGTTGGAGATATGGTGAGCGGCCGACAAGTTGGCCAGGCAGCTTACCTTGCTTTTCGAACAGCACGTCAAGGGCGAGGCCGCGGCAGCGCGCATTGTAGACGGCCTGCTGGCGATCGATGGCATAGAGCAGGCGCGAAAGCCGCTCGGATGTCACCTCGTCGGGCAATTGCGGGAGTTCGGCCGCAGGCGTTCCCGGGCGTGGCGAATATTTGAATGAGTACGCGCTGGCATAGCCGATCTCGTCGATGAGATTGAAGGAGGCGAGGAAATCATCTTCGCTCTCGCCGGGGAAGCCGACAATAAAGTCGGAGCTAAAAGCAATATCGGGGCGTATGGCGCGCAAGGTATCGATGACATGGAGATAATCGGCGCGGGTGTGGCGACGATTCATGGCGGCGAGAATGCGATCGGAGCCGGACTGCACAGGCAGGTGCAGATGCGGCATCAGGCTGGGCAGATCGCGATGCGCGGCGATCAGACTGTCATCCATGTCGCACGGATGGCTCGTAGTGTAGCGCAGGCGGGCGATGCCGGGCACTTGCGCAACGCGATATAGCAGGCGGCCGAGCGTCCACGGCAGTCCGTCGGGTCCATCGCCGTGATAGGCGTTGACATTCTGGCCGACGAGCGTGATCTCGCGCACGCCGGCGTCGGTAAGGCGTTCAATCTCGGCAACGATCTTGGCCGCGGGACGCGAGCCTTCGGCGCCGCGGGTATAGGGCACGACGCAGAAGGCACAAAATTTGTCGCAACCTTCTTGCACAGTGACGAAGGTGCTCAAGCCGCGCGCGCGCGTTGCCGCGCGTGTGGGTGCTGCGAGATGGTCGAATTTGTCTTCGATGGGAAATTCGGTGTCGACGACTCTTCCGCGTGCAGCGCGGGCGAGCAGATCGGGCAGCCGGTGGTAGCTCTGCGGGCCGACCACGATGTCGACGGCCGGCGCGCGGCGGAGGATTTCTTTGCCCTCGGCCTGTGCAACGCAGCCGGCGACTGCCACGACGACGCAGCGACCGTCGCTCGCGGCGTTCTCCTTAAGCGCGCGGATACGGCCGAGCTCGGAATAGACTTTGTCGGCGGCCTTCTCGCGAATGTTGCAGGTGTTGAGGATGACGAGATCGGCGTCGTCGGCGGTCGCGGTCTCGACAAAGCCTAAGGGCGCGAGCGTGTCCGCCATACGACGGGAATCGTAGACGTTCATCTGGCAGCCGTAGGATTTGACGTAGAGCTTTTGCGGTCTACTCATGCCGTTCGCTGTCGATCCGGCCAATTTCATCGAAAAATCATAAGTTTCCAAAGCTTCTGACTGGCGGCGGACAAAGCCGCCGATTAAGCATCTTCTTAGCCGATCCTGGCAAAAGATGGAATGGCGCGGGTTTCAGCCGTGGCCTGTCTGTAGCGGCTTTTCCTCGAGCAAAGCGAAGCAGACCAGGGCTGCGGCGAGGCTCGCGGCAGCTAAGTAGAACACGCGGGCAAAGCCGTCGGCGTTATAAATCGTGATGGGCGAGATCGCGGAGGTGGAATTCGATCCGAGCGTGGTCGTACCGATGAGAACAAGGGTGCCGCACAAGGCAATCAGGATCGTGCTGAACAGACCGCGCGAGAATTGCATCGTGCCGATGGCGGTGCCGAAATGATGGATCGCCACGGTGTTCTGCAGCGCGGTGGAGGCGAGCGGCGGCGTCGCGCCAAATCCGAGACCGATCAGCGCTAGCAATACCTCGATCCACCACAAATTCAAACTCTCTGCCCGCCACGCCAGCACCAGCACAGCCGCCATCGCCAGTCCGAGACCGAGCATTGGAACGGTCTTGTAATGGTGCGCGCGCACCATGATCTTGCTCGCGAGACCGGCGCTGGTGTTAAGCGTCGCCATGAGCACCATGAGACTTAGTCCTGCGGTCGTTGCGGCGAAACCAAGGACGCTTTGCAGATACATGGGCAGGAAAATATTGAGCGCGACGATGGAGCTCCATCCGAAAGCGTTGGCGGCGATGGCGCAGCGCGCGATCGGGTCTGAGAGTATCGAGAGAGGAATGAGCGGCTCGGGTGCGGTGGCGAGCCGCCACACAAAGCCTACGGCGACGACAAGAGATATGGCGAACAGGCTTAGGATCGGCAACGAAGTCCAGGGATAGCGTACGCCGCCGAGATTGAGCGCGAGCATGAACGACACCGCTGCGGCCATGATCAGCGCGGCGCCGATGAAATCGAGCCGATGCGGACGCTCGTGACGGGGCAGGCGGCGAAGCAGAGTCAGCGTCAGCACAATCGCGAGCAGGCCCAGAGGAATGTTGAGCCAGAAAATCACCGACCAGTGCAGATACTCGGCCAGAAAGCCGCCAAACGCGGGTCCACAGGCGCCGGCCGTCGTGTAGGTGAGTGAGAAGTAGCCGTAATAGCGGCCGCGATCGCGCGGTGCAGCAACATCGCCGAGCACGACCATGCCGGTCGCCGTGAGTCCGCCGCCGCCAAGCCCGTGCAGAATCCGCCCGAGGATGAGAACCAGCATGTTGGGCGCGAGCGCGCACACGAGCGAGCCTGCCATGTACAGGCTAACTGCGATGATAAGCGTGATGCGGCGGCCATGAATGTCGCTGATCTTGCCGTAGAGCGGCGTCACCGCGGTGTTGGCGATGAGATAAGCGGTGATCAGCCAGGGCAGATTGTGAACGTCGCCGAATTCGCGACCGATGGTGGGCAATGCGCTCGCGAGAATGGTGTTGTCGAGCGAGCCCATGAATACCGGTAGCAACACGCCCAAGACGACAAGCTGCGTTTCCCGGTGAGTCAAATCGCGTGCGGTTGCGGGTTGAGTGGCGGCCATGAGTAATTCTTTACGCCGTCACCCTGAGGTGCCGTCGCGAAGCGACGGCCTCGAAGGGTGGCGGCCTTTACGGAATCCGTCATCCTTCGAGGCTCGCTTCGCTCGCACCTCAGGATGACGGGTCATTATTTTGCAGCCTTTGCGCTCTGGATCGCTTGCCAGATCGCAAACGGCGTTGCCGGCATGAGGATGTCGCGGATGCCGTAGTCGCGCAGCGCATCGATGATGGCGCTTGTGACCACGGCAAGCGCGGGCGTGGTGCCGCCTTCACCGCCGGCCTTGATGCCGAGCGGATTGGTCGGCGAGAGCACCTCGACGATTTTGGTCTTGAACGAGGGTAGGGTGGTGGAGCGCGGCATTGCGTAATCCATGAAAGAA
This sequence comes from Hyphomicrobiales bacterium, assembly GCA_003169835.1. Taxonomy (GTDB): domain Bacteria; phylum Pseudomonadota; class Alphaproteobacteria; order Rhizobiales; family Xanthobacteraceae; genus PNAI01. Next base: position 46,920 of record PNAI01000016.1, read on the forward strand.
CCCGAGAGCGGCTGACCGGAAGATGGCTCGATATAGCATTGTTCCCATAGGGCCTGGCCTACGCCCTGCGCGATGCCGCCATGCGTCTGGCCGTGCACGATGAGCGGATTGATGCAGCGGCCGACGTCGTCCACCGCAGAATAGCGCGTGATCTCGGTCGCGCCGGTATCGGGATCGACTTCGATCTCGCAGATGGCGCAGCCGTTGGGAAAAACCGGATCGTGCATCTCGTGATCGGCTGCAACGGCGAGCCCATCTTTGAGTTCCGCCGGAAGCGTGAGGCGCGGGATTTCCTTCGCAAGCTCAAGAAAGTCGAACGAGCGATTGCTTGCGGGAGATGAGAATCGTCCGTCCTTGAATTCGACTTTATCCGGCGACGTATCGAGGGCGAGGGCCGCGATCTTCTTGCCCTTGATGATGAGTTCTCCCGCGGCCTTGGAAATGATGGTGGCGGCGTGACGCATGGAGCGGCCGGAATGCGAGCCGCCGCCCACGCTGACAATATCGGTGTCGCCCAAGATGATGTTAACGACATCGACCGGAAGGCTGAGCAGATCGGCCGCCACCTGCGCGAAGCTGGTTTCATGGCCCTGGCCGCTCGGCTGAGTGCCGATGACGACGTGGACGTAGCCTTCGGGCCGCACGGTGATCTCAGCACGTTCCCTGGGTGAGCCGATTGACGATTCGACGTAGTTCGAGAGCCCCAAGCCGAGCAGCTTGCCGCGCTTCTTGGCCTCACGCTTGCGCTGCTTGAAGCCATCCCAGTCGGCGATACGCATGGCGAGATCCATGTTCGCCTCGTAGGTGCCGCTGTCGTAGGTCATGCCCACTGCGTTTTGGTAGGGCATTGCGCTTGGCCGCACGAGGTTTCGGCGGCGCAGCGAGACGCGGTCGATGTCGAGCAGATGCGCGGCCTGATCGATCAGGCGTTCGATGGCGAAGGTTACCTCGGGCCGGCCGGAACTTCGATAAGCATTCGTCGGCATGGTGTTGGTGAACACCGCGCGCGCGCGAAGCGTCGCTGCCGGAATGTTGTAGGAGCCGGTGATGAGGCCTGAGCCTTTGCTTAAAGGCGAGAGCGAGACGCAGCGCGCTCCGACATTCGAAATGTTGTCGGCGCGCATGGCGAGGAATTTTCCGCTTTCTGAAAGCGCAAGTTCGACCTTGGTGACGAGATCGCGGCCCTGGTAGTCGGTCAAGAAAGCTTCCGAGCGCGTGGCGGTGTATTTGACCGGCCGGCCGAGCTTTTTTGAAGCCCAGAGCACGAGGCCGAACTCGACATAGGGGCGATTGCGCGAGCCGAAATTGCCGCCGACATCGTAGGAGAGCACGCGCAGCTTGGCGGGCGCGATGCCGAGCACGGCGGCGAGTTCCTGCTTCTGCTTCACGGCGCTGCCGCTGCCGGCATAGAGCGTGTAGCGATCGGTGCCGGCATCGTAATGGCCGAGCGAAGAGCGCAATTCTATCGGCACGGCGGTAACGCGGCCGATGTTGAATTCCATCTTCACGACATTGGCCGCACCCGCGAAGGCGCGATCGGTCGCCGTCGGATCGCCAAAAATAGTGTCGACCAGCACGTTGTCCGGAGCTTCCTTCCAGAGCGCGGGCGCGTTGGGCGCGAGCGCATCTTCAGTGCCGGTGACGAAGGCAAGCTCCTCGTATTCGACTTCGATGGCTTCGGCGGCGTCGAGCGCCTGCGCGTGCGTTGCAGCCACGACCATGGCGACGGCTTCACCGACGTGGCGCGCAATGTCCGCGGGCAGCAAAAAATGCGGACCGGCAAAAACTTTTCCGCCGCCGGGCCCGGTGAGCTTCATGTCGTGGCGCGTCGCTGGAACGGGCGTATGCGGGATCGGCGTCAGCCCGTCGGCGAGAACGTCAGCGCCAATATAAACGCCGAGCACGCCGGGCATGGCTTTGGCTTTCGTCGTGTCGATGCGAACGATGCGTGCGTGCGGATGGGGCGAGCGGACCATGGCTGCATAAGCCTGCCCGTCGATGGAGAAGTCGTCGCTGAATCGACCTTGGCCTGTTAGCAGGCGCAGATCTTCCTTGCGGCGCACCGGCTGGCCGACGGAATGAAATTCGGCGGGCAATGCGTGTTCGTTCAATTCACGTCACCGTCTCGATGCTGCGTTCGCGCAAGGTGGCGGCGGTGAGCCGGCGCACGGTGTTTTCGAGCGCGCGCGCGACCGCCTTGCGATCGGTGTCGCCGTCATACGGGATCGGCTGGCCGAAGGTGACAGTGACATCGACGGCGCCGCGGCGGAGGAATTGCGTGAAGTGCGGCGTGAAATCGACATCGCCATACCACGCCACCAGCGGACGATGCTGACGTCCCATGGGCAGGCCCTGGATATGGGTGTAGCCGATGGAGAGCGGCTGCAGCATCACTTGCTGCGCGGAATCGAGTTGCGTGACGGCGCCGATCAGGGCCGAGCGGAATTCGAGCACTCGGTTGCCGTCGCTTGACGTGCCTTCGGCGAACAACACGACCGGATCGCCTTCGGTAAGTCTGCGCGCGATCTCGGAATTGACTTCGCTGGTCTGCAGGCGGCGCGAACGATCGACGAAGACCGTGCGCAGGAGCTTTGCCGCGATCCCGACAATCGGCCAGGATGAGACTTCGCGTTTAGCGACGAAGGCAATCGGCATGATTGCGCTAATCACTGGGATGTCGAGCCAGGACACGTGATTTGAAAGAATCAGCGTCGGGATGTCGCGCATCGGGGTGCCGACGACGCGAATGCGTACACGCAAGACGGCGCAGAGCGCCCGATAATAGCGCACCGAGATCGCGCGGCGGCCGGGTAGCCGCAGTTCCTCCAGCACCCAGAGCGTTGCGATGAACGCCGGGGTCATGGTGAAAAACACAACTAAAAAGAAGATTAGACGCGGCATTATCGGCGGGCTTTATCGTCGAGCGGCACGGCATAGAGTTCCAGCCGATGATCGACCAGTTTGTAGCCGAGCCGCCGCGCGATCTCGGCCTGCAGCTTCTCGATCTCCTCGGACTGGAATTCGATCACTTGGCCGGTTCGCAGATTGATCAAGTGGTCGTGGTGGGATTCCGGGATCTGTTCGTAACGCGCGCGGCCCTCGCGGAAGTCGTGCCGTTCGATGATGCCGGCGTCCTCGAACAGCTTGACGGTGCGATAGACGGTCGAAATCGAAATGTGTTTGTCGATCTCGGCGCAGCGCCGGTAAAGCTCCTCGACATCCGGATGATCAGCGGAATCGGCCAGCACGCGCGCAATGATGCGCCGCTGTTCGGTCATTCGCATGCCCTTGGTGACGCACAGGGCTTCGATGTTGGTCTTGGTCTGGGTCACGACATCAATTCCGCCAGAAAGTCAGTTTGTTCCCACATCATATTGAGCGGGCGAAAATCAGTCCATCGCGGCAATCAGGTCAAATCCCGCCGCAGCACCAGCGCGGCCACGGCGCCTTTCTTGTCATGCTGGTAATACCCTGGCCGCTGCCCGACTTCCCTAAAACCCGAACGCCGGTACAGGTTCAAGGCTGGCGCATTGTCCTTGTCGACTTCAAGGAATACCGCATGAGTTCCAAGCCCGGCCAGACGGCGCAGATGATGATTGAGCAAGGCGCGCGCAAGACCCTTCCCACGCCGCGACGGGGCCACGGCGACGGAGAGAATTTCGGCTTCGCCGGCAGCCATACGCGAGAGAATGAAGCCTGTCAGGGTGCGGCCGGCGGTGACGCGATGAGCGATCACGCTGCGATCCGTCAGCAGACGTTCGAGCTCGTCTTCGCTCCAGCCGCGCTGAAATGAGGCGGCGTGCACGGCGGCGATGGTGGCTGAGTCACGCGGGCCGGCCTCGGAGAGCACCGGCTCGCTGCGCGCAAACAAACGGGTGACCATATTCATCATCGGCGCGGCAGCCTTGCGGCATCCTGCGGTTGGGCATCGGGTGAGCGCAGATAGAGCGGCTTGGGCGATCCTTGACCCTCGATTGCGGTAACACCGAGACGGGCAACCCATTTGATATCCGGCGCGGCGCTTTCTTCAACCAGTTTTGGTGCCGGTTCGCTGGACGGCCAGGCGGCGGCGAGCATGTTCGCAGCCGAACCGACAACGCGTGTGGGACTGGCGGACGCGGCACGCACCGCGTCATGAAGGGGTGCGATGCGTGGGGCCATCAGGGTGCGTCCGCCGCGGCCGAAGACCTGCATGTAAACGTACCCGTGCCGGGCGTCGATCACAGCCGCGACCGGAAGCGTGTCGTCCTGGGCAATGTAGGGCGCGGCAAAGATCGCAAGCGTCGTGAGGCCAACGGCGGGCTTGGCGGTTGCGAGCGAAATTCCGCGCGCCGCCGAAATGCCGACGCGCAAGCCGGTGAAGCTGCCGGGGCCGACGGTCACGGCGATGCGGTCCAAATCAGCGAAGTCGACTTTCGCCTCGCTCATCACGCGCGCGATGAGCGGGATCAAAGCTTCAGCGTGACCGCGCACCATGGGCAGCGACTCGCTGGCCACGATCTGATCGGATTCGGTATCGAGGACAGCGGCCGAACACGCCGCGAGTGCCGTATCGATTGCAAGCACACGCATGCGAGCCACTTAAGGATTTTCGACGAACGGCGGGGACTGCCGCGCCTTCACATCGGCCGGACTTCGACCACGTCAGGAACGTAATGGCGAAGTAGATTCTGAATTCCGTGGCGAAGAGTTGCGGTCGAGGACGGGCAGCCGGAACAGGCGCCCTTCATGTGGAGGAAGACCACGCCGTCGCGGAAGCCGCGGAACGTGATATCGCCGCCGTCGTTGGCGACCGCAGGCCGCACGCGAGTCTCGATCAATTCCTTGATCGTGGCCACGGTGTCGGCATCGGCCGGTTCGAAGAATTCCTCTTCGTCCGACGACTCGGCCGTTTGGCCTTCATTGAGCAGCGGCGCTCCGGACATGAAGTGTTCCATGATGGCGCCGAGGATTGCGGGCTTGAGCTGCGGCCACTCGCCGTCAGCTTTGGTCACGGTGATGAAATCGGAGCCGAAGAACACGCCATTGATGCTGGGTATGCCGAACAGGCGCGCGGCGAGCGGCGATTTGGCAGCCTCATCCGCGCTACGCAGGTCGAGCGTGCCATGCTCGAGCACGGGACGGCCGGGCAGGAATTTCAACGTGGCCGGATTAGGCGTGGCTTCGGTCTGGATGAACATTGGTATTCTCCTTGGGCATTCTCCTTGCCCGCTCGCGAGACATTAAAAATGTCCGCGCACCTTATGATCGTATTATACCAGATAAATGGCGTTTGTGCCTGCCACATCAAGCACCGGCACAACTCAGCAAATCCGGGCTTTTTGGCACGCTTTGCGTATTAGGGGCGGGATTTCTGCTCAATCGCCTCGGTGCGATAATCACGCCAGCGCGTCGAGGTCCTCGTCGCTCAGATGTCCGGGAACGATAGCGACTGGAATTGGGAATTCGCCCGCGGTTGTGCTCAGATTCGCGACCAGCGGTCCTGGTCCTTCCTTGCTGACGCCGGCACCGAGCACGAGGAGGGCAATGTCTTCGTCATTTTCGATGAGACCGAGAATCTCCGTCGCGATATCGCCTTCGCGTATGACGCGCTCGGGCTTGATCTTTGCAATCTTACGGGCGCGTTCGGCGGCGCGGTCGAGGGCTGCCTTTGCCTCCTCATTGGCTTCCGCCTTCATGATGTCGGCGACGCCTAGCCATTGCTGGTTGCGGTCCTGCGTTCCGATCAGGCGCAACATGATCACGGCTGCGCCAACGCGCGCCGCGCGGCGGCTGGCAAAATACAGCGCGCGGTCGCATTCAGGTGTGTCGTCGATGACAACAAGGAATTTCGGCTTGTGTCCGGCCTCGTAGCTACGCCGCTTGCGGCTCAATTGGCCTCCCGTGGGGTTGTGCGTTTAGTTCGGCCTCACGCAACAACTCATGGTGCCACGGCCCCAGGCCGTCGCCAAGCAGATATAAGCTATTGAATTTTGGCTATTTTTGGGAGGCGTTAGTGCCGGATGAAGCCGACGATATCCTTCACCGCCTGCATGGTTTCCACGGCCAGGGCCTGGGCGCGGACTGAACCGTCGGCGAGCACCGAATCGATATAGGCGGGGTCGGCCACCAGCCGCTTCATCTCGGCGCCGATGGGGCCGAGCTTGGCCACTGCAAGCTCCACCAGGGCGGCCTTGAAGACGGAGAACTGGGCACCTCCGTGTTCGTGTAGCACGTCGGCTTTCGTGACGTCGGCTAAGGCCGCGTAGATGCCGACCAGGTTGTCGGCTTCGGGACGGGGCTCCAGACCTTTCTCCTCGCTCGGCAGCGGCTCGGGGTCCGTTTTGGCCTTGCGGATTTTTTGCGCGATGGCGTCGGCGTCGTCGGTGAGGTTGATGCGCGAATAATCGGACGGCTCCGACTTCGACATTTTCTTCGCGCCGTCGCGCAACGACATCACCCGCGTCGCAGGTCCCTGAATCAGCGGCTCGGGCAGCGGGAAGAATGCCTCGCCATGGCCGTGGGCCTGAATCGAGGCGGAAAAGTCGTTGTTGAATTTCTGCGCAATGTCGCGCGACAGCTCCAGATGCTGCTTCTGGTCGTCGCCGACCGGCACGTGGGTGGCGCGATAGACCAAAATGTCGGCCGCCATCAGGTTCGGATAGACATAGAGACCGACCGAAGCGTTCTCGCGGTCCTTGCCTGCCTTCTCCTTGAACTGGGTCATGCGATTCAGCCAGCCCATACGCGCGACGCAGTTGAATATCCAGGCGAGCTCGGCGTGTCCGGAGACTTGGCTCTGGTTGAAGACGATGTGCTTCTTCGGGTCGATGCCGCAGGCGATGAAGGCTGAGGTCACTTCGCGGGTGGCGCGCGGCAGTTCGGCGGGATCCTGCCACACCGTGATGGCGTGCATGTCGACCACGCAATAGATGCAGTCGTGGCTCTTTTGAAGCTCCACGAATTTCTTGATGGCGCCGAGATAATTGCCGAGATGCAGATTGCCGGTTGGCTGCACTCCGGAAAACACCTTCTGCTTGAACATTGCGAGCTCCTTAAGGCCCGGCCTCTTGCCACGAGGGCTTAGGGGTACGCAAGGGATGGCGCTATAATCGTGTAAAGCTCGCGATCAGCTCGCGCAGCGAAACGGCCTTGGTGAAGTGAAGAATCGCGCCATAAGTTGTGAGCCCGAGCACGACCAGGGCCACCAATGTGGCGACGCGCGCCGGTGCCGATCCAGTGATGTCCCACATCGCCGTAAGAAACTCCTGCGCCACTTGGATGACGGCCCCCATGACGGTCGCCGCGACGACAATAAACGGCAGCCGCCAGCGCGCGTCGCGGTCGAGGCGGAGCCAACGGCGGCGAAGTAAAATGGTGCCGAGGATTAGCGCGCCGACCCAGCCGGACATCGCGATCGCAGCGGCGATGCCAACGTGGCCGTAGGTCGGAAACAACACGAAGGCTCCGGACGTTGCTACGGCCAGCCCACAAAGCGCGGCGTACATGGGCGTGCGCGTGTCCTCGTGCGCAAAGGAGACCGCGCCCAAAACCTTCTCCAACACGTGGCCGGGAAGGCCCGCGCAAATCGCCGCAAGCGCAGCCGCGACGGCGGCGGTGTCGCGCGGTCCGAAGGCGCCACGTTGAAACAAGCCGCCGGCTATCGGCTCGGCCAGCAGCGCAAAGGCCACGGCCGCGGGCAGCGCCAAGCCAAGCGCGATCTCGAAGGCGCGCGATTGTGCGGCGGCGATGGCATTGGGTTCGCCGGCGCGCACGCCCGAGGCGATGAGCGGCACCATGACGGTCGCAATGGCAATGGAAACCACACCGAGCGGCAATTCGTAGAGGCGGTTGGCGTAGTAAAGCCACGACACCGCAGCCTGCGAGGATGAGGCCACCATGGCGCCGGCCATTAATTTCAATTGCGGAATTCCACCGGCGATCACGCCCGGAATGACCAGCGCAAAAAAACGGCGCGTTTCCGGCGATGGAATGAAACGCGGTCGGATCGGCGGCCCCGGCATGCGCAGCATTGCGATGCCGACCAGGATGAGCTGTCCTATGCCAGCAAGTACAATCGCAATGGTCAAAATTCTACCGGATCTTGCGAAAGCCCCAATGTCGAGAATCCAAACAACGCAGACGGCCGCCAGAAAAACGCAATTGAACACCACCAGTCCGAAAGCAGCAGCGCCGACGAAGCCCTTTGCGTTGAGGACTGACGCGGAGACCGCGACGACGCCGGCAATAGCTATATAAGGGGCGGAAATTCGGACGAAATCGACCGCCCACGCGAATCGCTCGCCGCTGGAACGAAAGCCCGGCGCAAGCAGATGCACAACCATCGGGGCGAACAGCCAGCATATGATGGCGAAGGTGCCCAAAGCGAGCAGCATGACGCCGTAAACCTCCTCGGCATATCGGCGCGCGGCGCGCGGGCCTTTTTCATCCTCGATGCGCATCCACATGGGCACGAAGGCGGAATTGAGCGCGCCTTCGGCGAGCAACCTGCGAAACAGATTTGGAATCTGCAAAGCCGCGAAATAGGCATCGGACAAGGCGCCGGCGCCGAGAATCGCCGCGATGCCGACATCGCGCAAAAAGCCGAGCAGACGCGAAAGCAGCGTCGCGCTACCGACGGTGGCGATATTGCGGGCGAGCGACATTAAAGGCCTCTGTGGTAATTCTACTCGGGCGGCCGCCCACGCGTCACGGAATGATTTAACCGCCCACAGGTTGCCGCGCGCGGCTTGCTCGCTATAGTGCGCGCCGCAAGCTCAACGGCAGGCATTTGGACAGCAGGTATTCATGGCAAGCTCCCGCTACGACGTTCTCGGCATCGGCAACGCGATTGTCGATGTGATCGCCCGCGCCGAGGACGACTTTCTCCTCCGCCACGGTATGCACAAAGGCGGCATGGCGTTGATCGACGAGGCGGGCGCGCAAAAGATCTACGGCGCCATGGGTCAGGCGGTGGAGATTTCCGGGGGCTCGGCGGCGAATACCATCGTGGGCGCGGCGAGTTTCGGCGCACGCGCGGCGTTCGTGGGCAAGGTCAAGAATGATGCGCTCGGCTGGGTGTTTCAGCACGACATAAGGGCCGCGGGTATCGCATACGATACCAAGCCGGCCGACGACGGGCCCTCGACCGCTCGCTGCTTTGTAATCGTGACGCCGGACGGGGAGCGCACGATGAACACTTATCTCGGCGCGGCGCAGGATCTGCATCCGGAAGATGTCGAGGCCGAACAGATTACCGCGGCGGCCATCATCTATCTCGAGGGCTATCTTTGGGATCCGCCGCATGCCAAGGAGGCGTTCCGCAAGGCGGCCAAGATCGCGCACGGCGCGGGCCGGCAAGTGGCGCTCACGCTCTCGGATGCATTCTGCGTCGATCGCTATCGCGCGGAATTCCTCGATCTGATCAAGAACGGCACGGTCGATATCGTGTTTGCCAACGAGCGCGAGTTGCACAGTCTCTATCAGACCGCCGACTTCGATACGGCGGTCAAGGCTTTGCGCGCGGATGCGCGGCTTGCGGTGTGTACGCGCAGTGAGAAGGGCTGCGTCATCGTCACGCGCGAGCACGTCGAAGCCGTGCCAGCGCATCCGATCAAGCGTTTGGTGGATGCGACCGGTGCGGGCGATCTGTTCGCAGCGGGATTTCTGTTTGGGCTGGCACGCGGTGTCGATCACCGCAGCGCGGCGAAGCTTGGAGCGCTCGCGGCGGCGGAGGTCATTCAGCATATCGGCGCGCGGCCGGAAGTTTCGTTGAAATCTCTAGCGCAGCAGAGCGGCCTGCCGGTGTAACGGTGCGGTTTTCTCCGCTGCGCGGAGGAATGCGGATTAAATGACGTTTGCTTGACCGCGCGCTTTAGCCTGTGGCCCGCGAGCAAAATCCGTGTCAGATTTGGCCGGCAGACGAAGCGTCAGGAGCGATGGAATGACCAGGCATTTCCGCACGTGTTTGACGGTATTTGCGCTTGCGGTGTTTTTGCTCGCCGCGATGGTGGCGTTCATGGCGCTTCCGATCGCGCCGCTCGCGGCGCAGTCCGTGCCTGCGCCCGCGCAAAAGCCGGAGATGATGGAGAATTGTCCGGGGCTCGTCGCGGCGGACAGGCCGAAAGTTGTGCCCGCCTCCTACCAGCTCGCGCTTAATTCCGATCAAGTCCGCATCACTTACGCCGGCCACTCCACGTTTTTGATCGAGAGCCCGCGGCTGGTGCGCATTGCGACAGATTACAACGACTATGTGCGGCCGTCGGTGCTGCCCAACATCGCCACCATGAACCATGCGCATTCGACGCATTACACCGACAACCCCGATCCCTCGATCAAGCATGTGCTGCGTGGCTGGGGTCCCAATCCGGAGACGCCGGCGCGCCACGATATCCAGGTGGGCGACGTGCGTGTGCGCAACGTGCCGACCAATATCCGTAATTGGGGCGGCGGGACTGAGCGGCACGGCAATTCGATCTTCATCTTCGAGGTGGCCAATCTGTGCATCGCGCATCTTGGCCACCTGCATCACACGCTCAGCCAGCAGCAGCTCAACGAGATCGGCAAGGTCGATGTGGTGATGGTGCCGGTCGACGGCGGCGTCACGCTCGATCTCGATGGAATGGCCGAGGTGCTGGCTGCACTTAAAGCGCCGCTGATGATTCCGATGCACTATTTCAGCACCTATACGCTCAATCGCTTTCTCACCACGCTCGGGCAGAAATATCAGGTCGAGATGGCCGAGACGCCGTCCGTGCTGGTGTCGAAGACCACGCTGCCGACCACGCCGAAGGTGCTGGTGCTGCCAGGAAGGTGACCGGTATTGAGGCGATTATCCGGGATTTGACAATTATTGCGGCGGCCAACTGTACTCGGGTCTGTACGTCGTGGGGTTTCAATTCAGATACAACAATCGCATGAACACAGATATTTTCGGAACGGCGATTGAGAGGTGCTAACTTAATACTCGGTTTGTTCAATAATTCGGTTGCTAGAAATCATTGGAGAAAACGACCTTACTGTGTATTCAATAACTCGCCGCGTACCTCTTTTTTTCAAACACGGAACATTTCATATTCAAAATCAAAATAAATCCGTAGCACCAAGGGAAAATTAATTACGTGCAAGCCTTGAACATCAAACCCATAGCCTAGGGGCTGTTTTGCATGAATAAAACCAGAATCGTTTGGCTGAAGCGGTATAGATTTTTTATTCCCTTCCAATTCGAGTGCGAGTTCTTTCACTGTCCACGACAGCATCCTGTCTTGAAGATTTTCAAATTGAATTTCCATTCTTGTTACTGACCAAACGGGTGTCCCGCAAAAATTGGGTGGAGTGGCTACAAAAGATACATTTTTGTATGTGAGCGGTCTGTCTTGCGCAATTTCAGTTAGTTTTTTCTGCGCATCATCTGCTCGCCTTTTTTCATTGTCGTAAAGACGGAACGGTGCGCGTAGAAGCCTAATAAAAAACACTACAACCCAAGTAGCACACAAACATAAAAGCCCAAGTGCAATCCCTTTTGGAATATTTTCAGGCATGCCCACTTGATAGCCGAAATAGGTAGCACTCGCCCAACGATGAATGCCCCCAATAACCACGCCCATGCGTTGGCGCGGTTCCATGATTCGTTCCACGCCACGCGTATCCACAACCAGTAAAAATCAAAATTGTCACGCATCTCAGCCCTCTTACGGACTCTGTCTCAGAGAGAAGGGGTTTTCTCTGAATTCAGGCGGCAGTCAAGTCCCGGATCGGCTCTACAGGTGCCCGCTCGCCTGGCGCAGCACGCGCATCGCGTCGCCAGCCGAATTTCCGCGCCAGGCGACAATCTGATCGGGCCGGATCAACGCGAAGTCAGATTGGTAGAGTTCGCGTGCTTCGTCGGTGGCGATATCGATCACCGCGAGCGGCAGCTCGAATGTCGCGGCGGATTCAATAAAGGGTGCGCTGGCCGGCGGATTTTTGCCGAGCCGTAGCAATGTGAATTCAAAACCCAAGGTGTCGTAGAGCGAGCGTCCATCGGCGAGCCACAGATGCGGTGCGCGGCCGCCCGGGCAGGCGGTAGGGACGTATGAATTAACGGTATCCGGCGGCGGCGCGGTGCCGTCGGCGATGACTATGGCTGAGCCGTCGTAACGGCCGCCGAAGGTGATGCCGGGGATGTTGAACTCGAAGCGCGCGTGATGATTGAAATGGTCGCCGGTTTGTTTGCGTGCAGCTTCTCCCGCAGGCGTATCGTCCTCGAGCGCGGCTGGCGGGACAAATAGTCCGATCGAATCGGCAAAGCCGCGGGCATATTTCGTGTTGCGCTTGGCGATTGCTTGCCGCTCGAACTCGTAGCTGTCGAGCAGCACCGGTCCGCCCCAGCCTTTGATCAAGGCCGCGAGCTTCCAGCCGAGGTTGACCGCATCCTCGGCGGCGGTGTTGTAGCCAAGGCCGCCGGTCGGCGTGAACAGATGGGCGGCGTCGCCGCCGATGAAAATTCGTCCACGCGAGAATTTTTCCGCAACCAGCGTGTAGCCCGCGTTCCAAGATGAGCGCGCGAGGATTTCGATATCGAGCGGCGCGCCGACAGCGGCCTGAAGCATCGCCTTGGCTTCGTTATCGGTTATGTCGTTGGGGTTCTTTCCGCTTTCGAGCTGGGTATGAAAGGCAAATTCGTCGCGCCCATTGACCGCCGGCATCAGGCAGCGGCGATCCTTGTTGACGGTCCAATACATCCACGCGCGGGGGTGTGGGATCAGGTCGTAGAGCTTGGGGCAACGAAAATAGATCGCGAACATCTGACCGCCAAGAAAATTTCGCATGGCGGAGCCTTCGCCGCTGAAACTCGCGCCAATGGTCTTGCGCGTGAAGCTGCGCGCGCCGTCGGCGCCGACGCAATAGGCGGCGCGAAAAGTTTTGTGCTCGCGTCCATCCGTGTTCTCGGCATCGACCTCGACGCCGTCCGTATCTTCGCGCAGGGCCGTCGCGCGCCAGCCAGGCAGAATCGAAACGGATTCCAACGCTTCGGCTTGCTCGCGCAGCACGCGCTCGACGTACATCTGCGAGCAGCGATGTGGTAGCTCGGCCGCGCTCCACGAGCCGGAGAGGGTCTTGATCAGATCGGTCGCGGCGCGTGCGGACGGCAGGCTGATGCGCGCCAATTCGTGCTTGGTGAAGCGCGTGAAATAGGCGATATCGGTCGGATAATCGGGTGGCAGCCCTTGCGCACGTATCTTGTCGGCAAAGCCGAGTCGGCGGTAGTGCTCCATGGTGCGCGCTTGCGTTGCATTGGCGGCAGGAAAGCGGACGGGCGAGGTTTTTTCGTCGATGATAATGGTGTGGATTCCGCGGCGGCCGAGTTCGATCGCCAGGATCAGTCCGCAGGGACCCGCCCCGATGATAACGACGCGCTTTGATGGACTCACATGCATTCGGTAGCGTCCTTGCAGCCTTTTGGTGGCGCTGTCATCATCCGTCCCGGCCAGTACGAGGCATGACAATACAATTGCGTGAGGAATAACAAGATGCATCCAACCGTCGCGATCATTGCACAAGGCGCCATGGGCAGCGCGGTCGGCAAGCGGCTGGTCGAACGCGGCTTGGCGGTGACCACTTCGCTTGCCGGGCGGAGCGAAGCGAGCGTCAAGCGGGCGCGTGTGGCCGGCATGACGGCTGCGTCCGACGAGGATGTGGCGCGCGCGGATTTCTTTCTCTCCATCGTGCCGCCGGCTGACGCGCTTTCGCTCGCCGAAAAAATGGCGGCGCTGATCGCACGTTTCAACCGCAAGCCGATTTATGTCGATTGCAACGCAGTGAACCCGCCGACCAAAACCAAGATCGCGCGCGTGATTGCGCAATGCGGTTCGCCCTTTGTCGATGTGGGCATCATCGGCGCGCCACCGCAGCAGGGTCACGAGGGGCCTGCGATGTATGCGTCGGGGCAAGATGCCACGCGCTTTGCGCCGCTTGGAAGCTTTGGGCTCGATGTGCGCGTGATCGAGGGTCCGATTGGAGCGGCGTCCGCGCTCAAAATGTCCTACGCCGGGATTACCAAAGGACTCACCGCACTCGCGTCGGCGATGCTGCTTGCGGCGACGCGCGAAGGTGCGGCGGAAGCGCTGCAAGGTGAATTGGCGCGCAGTCAGCCGGCGCTGCTCGCGTGGTTCAAGCGCTCAGTGCCCAACATGTTTCCAAAAGCCTATCGCTTCGTGGGCGAAATGGAGGAGATCGCCGATTTCGTCGGCGAGGACGTCGCGGCGCGTCAGATGTTCGAGGCTTTTGCTAATCTCTACACGCGGATCGCCACGGATTTTGATGGTAAGAAAGACGAGACTAGCGCGCTGGCGAAATTTCTCGATCACAAATCCTAAAGTTATCCGGGGCGCGAGGGCGACGTGCGCACACAAGTTGGTATCGTTGGTGCGGGGCCTGCCGGGCTTTTTCTTGCGCATCTATTGCGGCGTGCGGGTGTCGATTGTGTGATCCTGGAGTCGCGCAGCCGCGATTACATTGAAAAGCGCGTGCGCGCCGGCGTGCTGGAGCAGACCACGGTCAATCTCATGCACGAGGTCGGTGCGGGCGAGCGCCTCAAGCGCGAAGGAATGCCCGATCCGCTGCTCGATATTCGCTTTGCGGGCGGCATCATCCACATCGATCTCAAGGAACTCACGCCGGGCAAGATCGTCACGGTCTATGGCCAGCAGGAGGTGGTGAAGGACTTAATTGCATCGTGGGTCAAGGGCGGCGGGTCGATCGAATTCGAAGCGGAGGCGCTCGGGCTCGACGGATTGAACAGCGAGCGGCCGAACATCCGCTATCGCAAGAATGGCCGCGAGGACACGATCGAATGCGACTTCATTGCGGGGTGCGACGGATTCCACGGCGTGAGCCGGCCAGCGATCCCTGAAAGTGTGCTTTCGATCTACGATCGCATCTTTCCATTTGGGTGGCTCGGCATCATTTCGGAATCGACGCCGTTCCCGGAGATGACCTACGCCAATCACGAACGCGGGTTTGCGCTGGCGAGCCGGCGCGGCCCACACATCGCGCGGCTCTATGTGCAATGCGCGGCGGACGAAGATCTTAATCTTTGGCCCGATGCGCGCATCTGGGACGAGCTGCACAAGCGGCTGGGCGGCGCGCGCAAGCTCACCGAAGGCAAGATGGTGCAGAAGGGCATCACGCCGATGCGCAGCTTCGTGGTCGAGCCGATGCAGCACGGCCGCCTGTTCCTGGCCGGCGACAGCGCGCATATCGTGCCGCCGACCGGCGCCAAGGGGCTCAATTTGGCGGCGGCCGATGTGTGGGTGCTGGCGCGGGCGTTTGACGAATTTTTTCGCACCGGGTCGCGCAAGCGGTTGGAACGCTATTCTGAAGTATGCCTGAAACGCGTGTGGAAAGCCGTGCGCTATTCGAGCTACCTCACCTCGCTCTTGCATCGCTTTGAGCAGCACACGCCGTTCGAGCGGCAATTGCAGCACACCGAGCTGGAATATCTCTTAAATTCAAAGGCGGCGCGAACCACCGTCGCCGAGAATTATGTCGGCCTGCCGTTCGTCGACGATTGATCGAGGAGGACAAGATGCCGCACGCGACGACCAGCGACAAGGTGCGGCTCTATTACGAAGAGGCGGGAAGCGGCACGCCTATCCTGTTTGTGCACGAATTCGCCGGCGACCATCGCAATTGGGAGCCGCAGATGCGCTATTTCTCCCGTCGGCATCGCTGTATCGCCTATTCCGCGCGCGGCTATAAGCCGTCCGACGTGCCGAGCGACGCCGGCGCCTATACCTACAAGCACTGGATCAGCGATGCGATCGCGGTGCTCGATCATCTAAAGATCGTCAAGGCGCATTTCGTGGGCCTCTCCATGGGCGGTTACACAGTGGTGCTGATCGGGACCCATCATCCGGGGCGCGCGTTGTCGTTGACCGCGGCGGGTGCGGGCTCGGGCTCGGAGCGGGCGCAAACGGAGGAATTTAGAAAAAATGCGCTGGCCACGGCTGACTTGTTTGAAAAATTCGGTTCGGCGGAAGTGGTGCGGACTTATGGACTCAGCCCGCCACGAATTTCGTTTCTGTTGAAGGACCCGCGCGGGTTTGCCGATTTCAACGCGGCCTTCGCCGCGCATGACGCGCAGGGCTCGGCGCATACCATGCGCGGGTTTCAGGCCGCGCGGCCGTCGCTGTACGATTTTGAGACCGACATCCGGCGCATAGCGGTGCCGACTCTGATCGTGGTTGGCGATGAGGACGAGCCGTGCTTGGAGCCAAGCTTTCGGCTCAAACAATGGATCGCGCCCTCCGGGTTGGTGGTGTTCCCCAAGACCGGACATGTCGTGAATCAAGAAGAGCCGGCGCTTTTCAATCAAATGGTCGGCGATTTCATCGGCCGGGTTGAGGCAGGCCGCTGGCCGCCGCGCGATCCGCGTTCAATGCGGAAATAGACGCGAGGGGCTCCGAAGGTTAAGTTTGCAGGGCAGTTACGGGTAAGAGGACCGCAAGCCATGCTGAGCGCCGAGCAAAACGATCGCATCACCCGCGTCGGGCCGGACAAGCCGGCCGGAACGCTGTTGCGCCGCTATTGGCAGCCTGCTGCGCTGGTCGATGAACTCACCGGCAACCGGCCGATCAAAGCCATCAAGCTGCTCGGCGAAGATCTCGTGATTTTCAAGGACGACAAGGGACACTATGGCCTGGTCGGGCGCTCCTGCCCGCATCGCGGCACGGATTTGGCCTACGGGCGGCTCGAAGACGGCGGCTTGCGCTGCGCGTTCCATGGCTGGCTGTTCGATGTCAACGGCAAATGCCTGCAGACACCAGCCGAGCCGGAAGACAGCAATCTGTGCGCCAAGATTCAGCACAAGGCCTATCCGGTGGTGGAACGCAGCGGAATCTTATTTGCTTACATGGGGCCGGGCGAGGCGCCGGAATTTCCTCATTTCGATTGCTTCGTCGCGCCCGCAACACACACGTTCGCGTTCAAGGGTATGATCGATTGCAATTGGCTGCAGTCGCTCGAAGTGGGCATCGATCCGGCGCACACGTCATTCCTGCATCGCTTCTTCCACGACGAGGACCCGAAGGAAGGCTACGGCAAATTGTTCCGCGACACCTCGATCGATTCGGAAATGCCGATGACGAAAATCATGCGCGAGTTCCCGCGCCCGCGCATCGAGGTGGAGCCGACCGACTACGGCATGCGCGTCGTCACGCTGCGAGAGATCAGCGAGAAGAACACGCATGTGCGCGTGACCAATCTGATGTTTCCCAATGCATTCATTATCCCGATGAGCCGGGAGATGACGATCACGCAGTGGCATGTGCCGATCGACGACAAGCGGCACTACTGGTATGCCATCTTCACGAGTTTTGGTGCACCGGTGAACAAAGACGAGATGCGGCGCCAGCGCCTTGAGCTGTATGAATTGCCCGACTACATCCCGCGCAAAAACAAGCGCAACGATTATGGCTTCGATCCGCATGAGCAGGAGCACGATACGTATACGGGCATGGGAGCCGACATCAACGTGCACGATCAATGGGCGTGCGAGTCGATGGGCGAGATCGCGGATCGCACGCAGGAGCATCTCGGCCAATCGGACAAAGGGATCACGGCGTACCGGCGTCTGTTGAGGATGGCGATTGACGAGGTGGAAAAGGGCGGCACACCGCTGATGGTGCTCGATGCGCAATCGGCGGCCAAGATCATGGGGCCGGCCGCTATCGACGGCATCGGGCCGACCGACGACTGGCAGGGCTACTGGCAGAAGACCGACGCGAGCAAGCGCAAGGCCGCAAGCTGGGCCAACGGCCGCTGATATCCGGTGATGTCCTCGCACAAGCGACGATCGTCCGGCTTGAGCTTCGTCGATCGCCACAGTCTGTGGACCGGCGCGCAGGCCAAGGCCGCGCTTGGTGTGGAGCGGGCGATCAAGCAGCAAAAGCTTGAGCTGGTGCGATTCTCATTCGTCGATCAGCACGGGATCTTGCGCGGCAAGACACTCGTTGCATCGGAAGCCGCGCGTGCCATGCGTGACGGCGTCACGATGACGAGCACGCTGCTCGCGAAAGACACATCGCATCGAAACGTGTTTTCACTCTTCGGGGCCTGTGGCGGTATGGGCATTCCCGAGATGGAAGGCGCGGGCAACATTGTGATGGTGGCCGATCCGGAAACCTTTCGCGTGCTGCCGTGGGCGGAAAGCACCGGCTGGGTGTTGTGCGATATCTTTTTTGACAACGGTAAACCCGTGCCGCTCTCCACGCGCCAGCTTTATCGCGATGTATTGGCGAAGCTTGCGAAGGTCGGCTTCGATTATTTCGCCGGTCTCGAAGTCGAATTTCATCTGTTCAAGATCGAAGATTTAAGGCTTGCGCCCGAGACGCTCACCTGGCCGCCCGAGCCGCCAAGAGTAAGCCACACCACGCACGGCTTTCAGTATCTGACCGAGGGACGCTACGACCAAGTCGCTCCGATCATGGAGATTTTGCGGAAAAACATCGCAGCACTCGGCCTGCCGTTGCGCTCGCTCGAAGTGGAGTTTGGCCCTAGCCAGTATGAATTCACCTTTGCGCCCGAATTGGGCATGGTCGCCGCCGACGCGATGGTGCTGTTGCGCAGCGCCATGAAGCAGATGGCGCGGCGGTATGGTTATCTCGTGAGCTTCATGTGCCGGCCAGGATTGCCCAATACGCTCGCCAGCGGCTGGCATCTGCATCAATCGCTGCTCGATCGCAAAACGAAATCCAATGTCTT
This sequence comes from Hyphomicrobiales bacterium, assembly GCA_003169835.1. Taxonomy (GTDB): domain Bacteria; phylum Pseudomonadota; class Alphaproteobacteria; order Rhizobiales; family Xanthobacteraceae; genus PNAI01. The sequence goes on from PNAI01000016.1 coordinate 65,643, forward strand.
CGTGTCGCGCGACAAGAAGGATCTGCTCTCGCCGTTCGGCCGCAGCTTTCTCGCAGGCCTGCTGGCGCATGCGCGCGCGGCGACCGCGTTCGCGACACCCACCATCAACGGCTACAAGCGCTATCACGGCGTCAATTCGATGGCGCCGATCCAGGCTGTGTGGGCGCGCGACAATCGCGGCGTCATGGTGCGGGTGATGGGCGATGCAGGAGAAGAGGCAACGCATCTGGAGAACCGTGCCGGTGAGCCGCTGGCCAATCCTTATCTCTACATGGCCTCGCAAATTCATGCGGGGCTCGACGGCGTTGCGCGCAAGCTCGATCCCGGGCCGTCCGCCGATTCGCCATACGAAGTTTCCGCCGAGCCGATGCCCAAAACGCTGGATGAGGCGCTGGCCGCGCTACGCAAGGACGAATGTTTCCGTGCGGGATTCGGGGATGCGTTCGTGAATTACTACGCGCACATCAAGGAGGCCGAGATCGCCCGTTTCCGTAAAGATTCCAAGGATAACAAGGGCTCAACCGAAGTCACCGATTGGGAGCAACGCGAATATTTCGATTTATTTTGAGTGGCGCGCGGGCCAGCATTGCGGTTTCAAGCTACAAAATTGCCGCAAATGGCATACAATCCTTGTGTGACGAGAGTCGGCGGGTGAAGTGATGCGTTTTGGTTTAGGGGTCGTATCGCTCTTTGCGATATTCGCTGTCGCGAGCCAGGTGCAGGCTGGCAGCAAAGAAGACTGGCAGGATTGCCGGGCCGATCATCCCGACCGCAACATTACGGGATGTTCGAAGATCATCGAGGCGCGCAAGGAGTCCGTTAAAGATCGCGCCGCTGCGTACTACAGCCGCGGTAGCGCCTACGGCGAGAGAAGCGATTACGGCCGCGCCATCGCCGATTACGACGAGGCGATCAAACTCAATCCAAACAATTTCGATGTCTATATCAGCCGCGGCCTGATCTACGAGGCCAAGGGTGACAAGGATCACGCCATTGCCGACTACAGCGAGGCGATCCGGCTCAATCCGAAGTTTTCCTCGGTGTATTTCACGCGCGGCAACGCCTACGAGGACAAGGGCGACCACGACATGGCGATCGCCGATTACACCGAAGCAATTCGGCTCTATCCCAAGCATACCAATGCGTATTACAGCCGCGCCGCGGTGTCGGAAAAGAAGGGCAATTTCGACGATGCCATCGCCGATTATTCGGCGGCGATCAAGCTGCACCCGGGCTACACCGCCGCCTACAACAACCGCGGCAATGCCTATCGCGCCAAGGGCGAAAAGGAAAAAGCGGTGGCGGATTATAAGCGCGCGCTTGCCATTAATCCGAACCTGCAGTCGGCGAGGGATAGCTTCAAGGCGCTGGGCGCCGCGCCGTAACGCTTCTTGTCAGTCCGGCAATGACGAAGAAGATGTTGATCTCCTACGCGTCCACGCTGGCCGCGAGCGCGTTCTCCTGGATAAATGCGCGGCGCGGTTCGACCAGTTCGCCCATCAGTTTGGTGAAAATGTCGTCGGCCTCGTCGACTTCCTTGACTTTCACCTGCAACAGCGAGCGCACATTGCTGTCGAGCGTGGTCTCCCACAGCTGCTCCGGGTTCATTTCGCCGAGACCCTTATAGCGCTGCAGCGTTGCACCCTTGCGGCCGACGCCGGTGATCGCCTCAAACAGGCCAACGGGGCCGTGGATGCCGAATGTCTCGGGGCCGCGCCGAAGCATCGCAGGCGGAGTCGGGCGCGGATAAATTTTCTGCAGCGAAGCTGCGAATTCGTCGAGCTTGAGGGCGTCTGCCGAACCGAGCAGCGCCTGGTCGATGATGGCGACTTCCTTGACGCCGCGCACGGTGCGCTCGAATTGGAACCCTTCGTTGAACTGACCCTTCCAGCCGCGCTCGGTTTCATCCGAGAGCGCGTCAAGACGCTTGGCGATGTATTGCGCGGCGGCATTGGCCTTTTCCGTGTCACCGAAGATATCGGAGCGGAGCACGCCCGCGATCGCAGCCTGCTCGACCACAACGCGGCTATAGCGGCTGTGCAAGCCAAGCAGGATGTTGCGGATCGCGCGCGCCTGTTCGATCAGCGTCTTGAGGTCGGCGCCGGCGCGTTCCTCGCCGGATGAGAGTCGCAGTACCGCGCCGTCGAGGCCGGTGGCGATCAGAAAATCTTCCAGCGCGCGCTCGTCCTTGAGGTACTGCTCGGACTTGCCGCGATTGACTTTGTAGAGTGGCGGCTGGGCGATGTAGAGGTGACCCTGGTCGACGATCTGCCGCATCTGCCGGTAGAAGAACGTGAGCAGCAGCGTGCGAATGTGGGCGCCGTCCACGTCGGCGTCCGTCATGATGATGATCTTGTGGTAGCGCAGTTTGGAAAGATCGAAATCCTCGCGAATACCGGCGCCGAGCGCGGTGATCAGGGTGCCGATCTCCTGGCTCCCCAGCATTTTGTCGAAGCGCGCGCGCTCGACATTGAGGATTTTTCCGCGCAGCGGGAGCACCGCCTGGAATGCGCGGTTGCGGCCCTGCTTGGCGGAGCCGCCGGCGGAATCGCCCTCGACGATGAACAGTTCGGATTTGGCGGGATCGCGCTCCTGGCAGTCAGCGAGCTTGCCGGGCAGCGAAGAGATATCGAGCGCGCCCTTGCGACGGGTGAGTTCGCGCGCCTTGCGGGCGGCCTCGCGGGCGGCGGCCGCCTCGACCACCTTGCCGATGACGATCCTGGCCTCGGCGGGATGCTCCTCGAGCCAGTATTGCAGCGCCTCGTTGACGATGCTCTCGACGACAGGGCGCACTTCAGAGGAGACCAGCTTGTCTTTCGTTTGCGATGAGAATTTCGGGTCGGCCACCTTGCATGACAGCACGGCCGTGAGGCCCTCGCGACAGTCGTCGCCGGTCAGCGTGATCTTTTCCTTTTGCGAGACGCCGCCTTTTTCGGCGTAGCTGGTGACTTGGCGCGTCAGCGCGCCGCGGAAGCCCGCAAGGTGCGTGCCGCCGTCGCGCTGGGGAATGTTGTTGGTGAAGCACAAAACGGATTCGTGATAGCCGTCGTTCCAGGTGAGCGCCGCCTCGACGGCGACGCCGTCGCGCTCGCCCTTGAGTATGATCGGAGAGGGCACGAGCGACGTCTTGTTGCGGTCGAGGTATTTTACGAACTCCTCGACGCCGCCCTCGTAGCGCATTTCCTCGCGCTTCTCGACGGCGTGGCGCTTGTCGGAGAGAACCACCGAGACGCCGGAATTGAGGAAGGCCAGTTCGCGCAGCCGGTGTTCCAGTGTCGCCCAGTCGAACTCGACCATGGTGAAGGTCTTGGTCGAGGGCAGGAAAGTCACTTCGGTGCCGCGTTTGCCGCTGGAATCGCCAACTTGAGCGAGCGGCTTCACCGCGTCGCCGTCGTGGAACTCCATGAAAAATTCTTTGCCGTCGCGCCAGATGGTGAGCTTGAGCCAGCTCGAGAGCGCGTTGACCACCGAAACGCCGACGCCGTGCAATCCGCCGGAGACCTTGTAGGCGTTCTGGTCGAATTTTCCGCCAGCATGGAGCTGGGTCATGATGACCTCAGCGGCGGAGATGCCTTCGCCCTTATGGATGTCGGTCGGGATGCCGCGGCCGTCGTCGCGCACGGTGCACGAGCCATCGGGGTTGAGCGTGACCAGAACTTCCTTGGCGTAACCCGCGAGCGCTTCGTCGACGGCGTTGTCGACGACTTCGTACACCATGTGGTGGAGGCCGGAGCCGTCGTCGGTGTCGCCGATGTACATGCCCGGCCGCTTGCGTACCGCATCAAGGCCTTTGAGGACTTTGATCGATTCCGCGCCGTAGTCGGAGGGTATGTCGCCGCCGGTTTTGAGGGCAGGTTCGGCCATCGGGGGACCTTCGAATCGGACTAGGAAAAGGACAAAAGAATCGTGATTGATTTGGCACGTTTGAGGGGGTGCCGTACAGCCCAAAGTGACGCGATTAATATATTGATTTCGTGATGGTTTTTAAAGGGGCAGGGGCCCCGGAAAGCGCCCTGGAATCGGGTTGAAAAACGGCGCGGTTTTGAATGCTTTTCAGGAGTTAATTTTTCCCTAAAATTTGTGTGCCTGGGGGTCATCGCGCGCCTGCGCATTCAGCGCTTGGGCAGCACGCGTCCGGGGCTGATCTCGAAGACTTCCGCGCGATCTGCGATCTCGGCGAAGGCTAAAGGATCCGCGCCGGTCATCCAGACCTGCGCGCCGAGGCGTTCAAGCGCCTCATAGAGCGCGCTGCGCCGCGCCGGATCGAGATGGGCCACGATCTCGTCAAGCAGCAGCAGCGGCGAGGATCCGGTCATCTCGGCAATCAGCCCGGCATGGGCGAGCACAAGTCCGATGAGCAATGCCTTCTGCTCGCCGGTCGAGGCGTCGGAAGCCGGGATGTTCTTAGGCGCGTAGGTGACCGCGAGGTCGGTCAGATGCGGGCCGACGGTAGTGCGGCCGGCGGCGGCATCGCGGGAGCGGTTGTCTCGGAGCACAGCGCGGTAGCGATCCTCGATCTCGCTCGCCGGATGATCCGGCAGCAGGCGCTCGATCCAGCCGTCGAGCGCAATCTCGGCTGCGGGAAATACGCTGTCCTTACGGGCGGCGAGCGCGCCTTGCAGGCGGCGCACGGTCTCCGCGCGCAAGGCTGAGACCGCCACGCCAAGCTCGGCGGTTTCGTGCTCGATGGCATCGAGCCAGTGCAGGTCGGGGCGCGGCTCCTCCAGCAGGCGATTGCGCGAGCGCAAGGCACGCTCCAGCGCATTGACGCGGCCGGGATGCTCGGCGTCGACGGCAAGTACCAGACGGTCCAGGAAACGGCGGCGCTCGGAGGCGGGGCCGGAAAAAAGCTGGTCCATCGCGGGCGTGAGCCACACGACACGCAGGTGATCGGCAAATGCCGCAGCCGAGGTGACCGGCTCGCGGTCGATCCGGCATTTGCGCGCGGGCGTTATGTCGGCTGTGGGCGGTTCGATACCGGTGCCCAGTGTGACGAGGCCGAGCATGCCTTCGATTTCGGCGGATACGGCCCAAGAAACGTCAGACGCGCCGTCGCATTCGCTGAAGGCAATCTCTTCGAAGGTGGCGCGGCGCAAGCCGCGACCCGGCATCAGCAGCGAGATAGCTTCGATGAGATTGGTCTTGCCGGCGCCGTTCGGTCCGACGAGGAGAACGAGATTGCCCGACACGTCTAAGCTCGCCGCGTGGTAGCTGCGGAAATTGGTCAGGCTGAGATGGTGGATCGCGGCGGCGGTCATTGCGGTACCCGGGCAGCGGGTCGCAGCTCCTTACCCTCTCCCCTTGTGGGAGAGGATGGCGCGCGAAGCGCGCCGGGTGAGGGGTCAACGATCGTCAGGATTGAGACGCGCGAATAGGTCTTCAAGAATTGCTTTTGGCTGCTTGAGGACATCGTTGTTCCAGTAACGCAGGACGCGAAAGCCTTCTTGTTGCCTCAAGACGGCATCGCGTATCTTGTCGCGTAGCGATGAAGCGTGTTGGCCGCCATCGATTTCAACGACGAGCCGTTGGTCGAAGCATACGAAGTCCAAGATATAGCTTCGAAAGGGTACTTGCCGACGAAATTTATGAGCTGCTAACCGCCAGTCACGTAACAATAGCCACATGGCGCTTTCGGCATCGGTTGGTCCACGCCGCATGCGCTTCGCGTGCTTTAGACCCAGACGATTGACTGGACGATGATGTGCGCTGATGGGCATGACCCCTCACCCGGCTCGACCTTCGGTCGAGCCACCCTCTCCCACAAGGGGAGAGGGTAAGAGGCAGCTGTCGCCAGGTAAACGGCCTACACCCGCATTACACTCTCATGGGCATCAGCACATAAAGCGCGCCGTTGGATTCCTTGTCTTGGATCAGCGTGGGCGAGCCCGGATCGGCGAGCTTGAGGAGCGCCACTTCGCCGTCGAGCTGGGCGGCGATGTCGAGCAGGTAGCGCGAATTAAATCCGATGTCGATCGGATCGGAGCCGTACTCGACTTCGAGCTCCTCGGTCGCACTGCCGGAATCCGGATTGGTGACGGACAGCACAAGCCGGCCGCCGGTGAGCGAGAGTTTTACCGCGCGTCCGCGTTCGCTCGAGACCGTCGATACGCGATCGACGGCGGCTTCGAAGTCCTTCTTGGTGACCGTGAGTTCCTTGTCGTTGCCGGTCGGAATCACGCGCGCGTAGTCGGGAAACGTGCCGTCGATCAGCTTGGAAGTGAGCACCACATCGCCGACATTGAAGCGGATTTTCGCCTGCGAGAGCTGGATTTCGATTTCCGCCTCGCTGTCCTCGATCAGGCGCTGCACTTCGCCGACGGTTTTGCGCGGGATGATGACGCCGGGCATGGAGGCGGCACCTGAGGGAAGCGCAAGCTCGAACTGCGCCAAGCGATGGCCGTCGGTTGCAACCGCACGCAGCCTTGCCGATTTGCCGGTGCCTGCCGTGTGCAGATAGATGCCGTTGAGGTAGTAGCGCGTCTCTTCCGTAGAAATCGCAAACTGGGTCTTGTCGATCAGGCGCTTGAGATCGGCCGCGGGAAGCTTGAACTTGTGGGTCATGTCGCCGGCGGCGAGATCGGGAAAATCGCTCTCCGGCAGCGTCTGGAGCGTAAAACGCGAACGGCCGGCGCGGATCGAGAGCACGGCGCGGTCGCCTGAGGCCTCGAGCACGACCTGCGAGCCTTCCGGCAGCTTGCGCACGATCTCGTAGAACATATGCGCCGGCACCGTGGTCGCCCCGCCGGGAGAGACTTCGGCTGCGACGGTTTCGATGACTTCGAGGTCGAGGTCGGTGGCCTTGAGGTGGAGCGCCGATTTCTCCGCCCGCACGAGCACGTTGGCAAGAATGGGAATCGTGTTCCGGCGCTCGACCACACGATGCATGTGGGAGAGCGATTTCAGCAGCTCTGCGCGCTCGACGGTGACCTTCATGCGGAAGCCTGCTGCGTCTGTGGCAATGCTCAATTAAAGGGACGAGAAGGGTGGCGCGGGCACATGCGTAACGCAAGGGCGGGCGAATGGCCCGTCCCCGTTTTACCCAGCCGTTTTGTGACAGACGCCGCTGCGGACGAGGTCACTCGTCCGCAGAGACGGGATGGCTGCTCACTCCTGCAATTGACGCTTGAGCAGCTCGATTTCGTCGGCGAGAGCCGTGTCGTTGCCGACCAGATTTTCGATCTTGCGCACGGCGTGCAGCACCGTGGTGTGGTCGCGGCCTCCGAAGCGGCGGCCGATCTCGGGCAGCGAGCGCAGCGTCAAGGTTTTTGCAAGATACATTGCAACTTGGCGCGGACGCACCACGTTGGCGGTGCGGCGCGACGACAGCAGATCGGCGCGGCTGACGTTATACTGGCGCGCGACGATGCGTTGGATTTCCTCGATCTTGACGCGCTTTGGCTCCTGCGGCCGGATTAGATCGCGCACCTCGCGCTCGGCCATTTCCATGGTGACCAACTGGCCGGTGAGCTTGCTGTGCGCGAGCAGCCGATTGATCGCGCCTTCGAGGTCGCGGCCGTTGTGCGTTACCGCCTTCGCGATGAAGGCGAGCACCGGGGCCGGCACGTCAAAACTCGGATGGTGCGAGCGCGCAGCCGTGACGCGAGCCTTGAGAATTTCGAGACGGAGTTCTTCGCCCAAAGTCCCCATCTCAACCACCAAGCCGCCAGCGAGCCGCGAGCGCACGCGGTCATCAAGGCTTTCGAGGTCGGTGGGCGGCCGGTCGGCGGCAATCACCACCTGCCGGCCGGCGTCGATCAGCGCATTGAGGGTATGACAGAATTCGGCCTGTGTGGATTTGCCTTGAAGGAACTGCAGATCGTCGATCACCAGCACGTCGATGCCGCGTAGCGCCTCTTTGAATGCGAGCGCGGTTTGCGTGCGCAGTGCCGAGACGAAGCCGTACATGAATTTTTCAGCGGTGAGATAGAGCACCTTGCGCTCGGCGCCGGAATTGCCCGCCCAGGTAATGGCTTGCAGCAGATGCGTCTTGCCGAGGCCAACGCCGGCGTGGACGTAGAGCGGGTTGAACATCACGACGTCGCCGCGCTTGGCCATTGCCACCTGCTTGGCGGCCGCATGCGCGAGCGTGTTGGAACGGCCGACGACAAACGTGTCGAAGGTCAGGCGCTGATCGAGCGGCGAGCCGCCGAGTGCCTCGTGTCCGGCCGAGACCGGCGCAAAGGCCACGCGCACATCGCCGTCATACTTCAGGCCGCGCGGCTCGCGTGCGAGATCGACTTGCTCAACCGGTTTTGGTTTGGGCGGGTTGAGGCGAATCACGGCGCCGCGCACGCTCAGCTCAATGCGCATCACTTCGGACTGCTCGGCCTGCCAGGCCGCGAGCATGCGCTCGGTGTAGTGGGACTGGATCCAGCTTTTGAGGAAGCGGGTCGGCACGGACAGAAATGCGGTGTTTTCTTCGATCCGCTCCAGGTCCATGCGCGCAAACCAGCTCAGAAAGATGTCGTCGCCGACGTCGGCGCGCAGCCGTCCTTTGACCCTGGTCCAGCGTTCTTGATCCTGGATCGTCGGATTGCTGGTTTCGGTCAGTTCGACGTTGCTGTGATACTCGGTGGCACGGGAGGTAGACATTGGTCCGCTATCCATTACGGGCGGTCACATCACTCGATACAAAGATGTGAGCAATTAAAGGGATGACGATGGCGTCGCGACGCCCAATGAAGGCAGCGCGGCAACCCGTAGCGTTATGGTGTCGTCAGCCGCTCGAAGGCGGCACAAATCGCGCTGTCAGGAACGCGGCCGCAATCGCGGCAATGCTGGAAACAATCTCGCGCGTGCGCACTGTCTGCGCAATTACGCTTTGTGCGCGTGCGCACGCTCTCGCCTGTGGCGAGCTCAGCCACTCTGTCGACATGATAAACCCCCTCTCACACCACAGCAGAGCTGTGATGGTCGTCCGTTACATTTGACTAGATTTTGTTACGCCGCACTCACTTCCAGCCGCCGCATACTATAGCGGTTGTTTTCAACACGATCAGATCAAGATTTAAACCGCCTTTACTTACCTATACTTGGGATGCCCAGGCCGAGAACATTTAAGTATACGATTCTGTTCTCTTCCTCGGCGAGCCCGAATACGGCTGTATTACTGACCGTGCCGCCAACTTGGAAGCAGGCGCAAATTACACAGTGCCAGTTTCGCCCGCAACGCCGGGCAAGGCCGCAATTTTGGGCGCTGTCTTGCGCGGTCGCCGATCGCGGGAAGGTGGTGTGTTTGAGCCCGCTTGCAAGCTATTGAATCATTGCAGAGAATCTGGGGCTGCCAGCCTGCGTTCGAGGCGCGATGCGGACGCACGAACGGGCGCGATACGGCGCCGGCCGATTTTAAGAGCCTGTTAACAATTACGAGTCCTTGCCGGCGCTTTCCTTATAAGCCGTTCTTTTATTTGATATTTTTTTGTTCGAAATTGCAGGGTAGCCCCCGTGTCAGATGCCCAGCGAAGAGGCAAAATGCCTTCCAGAGGGCTAAGTAAAAATACGTATTTCGGCGTGAAAATGGTGTTCTGCAGACGACTGTGGCAAATCCGTCACAGCTCGATTTATCTGCAAGAATTGACGTTGAAATAAGTTAAAACGGGATCTACCCGATCCGAATACCACTTTGCAGTGGTCTAGGGGATTTTGAGGGCTAGAAGCTGAAGTTTGACGACCAAAGGGCGGTCATTTGCCGAGTTTGGCGATCCGCTTGGTGAGTCGCGAGACCTTCCGGCTGGCGGCGTTTTTGTGCACCTGGCCGCGACGCGCCGCACGCATGAGCTCGGGCTCCGCTTGTTTCATGGCAGCAAGCGCCTTGTTGCGGTCGCCAGCGGTAATCGCATCCTCGACCTGGCGCACGGCTTTACGCACACGTGTGCGCCGGGCCTTGTTGACCTCGGTGCGGCGGGCGATCTGACGGATCGCCTTGCGGGCTGAACTGGTGGTGGCCATGATCGTCTAAGCCATAAATGCTTATGTCGCCAAAATTCAATGGCGGCGAGGGCTCTCGCCGCCTGATGCGTGACGCTTATAATCAGGTGCCCCAGATGCGTCAACGTCCGCGAGCGCTCGCGCGCGGACGCCAATTGAGGCGTCAATCACGCCACGCGTTTGCCGCGCACGTGATCGAATCCCGCAACCACCGACGCGCGGTCGGCCGCCGAGAAGGGCGCCAGCGGCGGCTTGACGCGTGCCCAGGCCGGGTCGGCATGAATATGACCGAGCAGCGCCTTAACGCCGGAGACCAGCGGCTTGCCGTCGAACAACTTGCGAATGATGACTGCCTGATCGATGGCGGTCTGATCGCCCTTGGCCCAGGCGCGCTGGCACAGATCGGCGTTGAGGTTGGCGGTCGCTGAGATACAGCCGGCAAAGGCTCCGGCGCGCGCCTCGAGCAAGACAGCCTCCGTCGAGGGAAATACGTCGAAGGTCTTCGAAATCGCCGCGGCCTCGCGCGCGTAGGCCATGTCGCCGGAGGAATTCTTGAGACCCACGATGCGCTGACCGAAGGCGTCGAGCAGCCGGGTGATCAACTTGACCGGCCAGGGCAGACCGGACTGCTGCGGGAAGTGATAGAGATAAATCGGTATCGGCTTTTGCGCGCTCGCCTGGACGATCGCTTCCACATAGGCGAACAGCCCGTCGTCGGGCACGTCCTTGTAGTAGAACGGCGGCAGCACCAGCGCACCGGCAAAATTCAAGCTCGCGGCATGTTGGGTCAGAGCGATGGCGTCGGAGACGGCAGCGGCGCCGGTGCCGACCATCATACGATCGAGGGGAAGTCCTGCGTCGCGATAGGCGCTCATCACGCGCTTGCGCTCGTCGAGCGAGAACGAGGTCGCTTCGCCGGTGGTGCCGAGCACGTTGAGCCCGTCGCAGCCGTTGTCGAGCAGGTAACGCGCAAGCTTGGTCGCACGTGCGATATCGGGCGTGCCGCGCTCATCCACCGGGGTTGCGATTGCGGCGATCACGCCGCGGAGTTTGCTCTCGCTCATGTCGTTATCCTCGCCAATAAAGAAATCGTCATCCGCTTACATTGAACGCCGCGAGCGCGGCCATGTTGACGAGCTGGCTGTCGTTGGCGGTCATCGACACGATTTGCACGGAACGATCGAGCCCGACCAGCAGCGGCCCGATCACGGTGGCGCCGCCCAGTTCCTGCAGTAGCTTGGTGGAGATCGAAGCGGAATGGAACGCCGGCATGATCAGCACGTTGGCCGGCCCTGAAAGCCTGCAGAACGGATAGGCCGCGGCGGCTTCCGGATTGAGGGCCACGTCGGCGGCCATCTCGCCGTCGTATTCGAAATCTACGCGGCGACCATCGAGGATTTTCACTGCGCCCTGTACGTGAGCGGAGCGTTCGCCAGGGGGATGGCCGAAAGTGGAGAAAGCGAGCAATGCGAGTCGCGGCTCGTAGCCGAGCCGGCGCGCGACTCCGGCCGCTTCGACCGCGATATTAGCGAGTAATTCTGCACTTGGCATTTCGTTGACCGCCGTATCGGCGACCAGTACCTGCTTGCCGCGCGCCAACACCAATGAGATGCCGATGACGCAGTGACCGGGCTTGGGATCGATGCAGCGGCGCACGTCTTCGAGGGCCACCGAGAAATTGCGCGTGACGCCGGTGATCATGGCGTCGGCATCGTCGAGCGCCACCATGCAGGACGCGAAGGTGTTGCGGTCCTGGTTGACCATGCGCTGGCAATCGCGGAACAGGTAGCCTTGGCGCTGCAGCCGCTCGTACAGATGGGCCGCGTAAAGCGCATTCCGCTTTGAGAGCGCGGCATTGATGATCTCGATGCCGCCGCCGAGATCTATACCGAGATTTTGCGCGATCTCGCGGATCGGGTTCTCGCGCCCGACCAGGAGCGCGGTGCCGAGCCCCTCGTGGACGAAGCTTGCGGCGGCGCGGATCACCTGCTCTTCCTCGCCTTCGGCGAAGACGACGCGTTTGGGCGCGCGGCGCAGGTGCTCGAACACGCGCTGGAGCACGCCTGCGACCGGGTCTCGCCGCGTGCGCAGCTGCGCGCGATAGGCATCCATGTCGACGATCGGCTTGCGCGCAACGCCAGTATCCATCGCCGCTTTGGCAACCGCGGGTGGAACGCAGGAAATAAGGCGGGGATCGAACGGCACCGGGATGATGTAATCGGGTCCGTATTTCGGCCGCGCCCCGTACAGGGCGGCGACTTCGTCGGGCACGTCCTCGCGCGTGAGTGCCGCCAGCGCGCGCGCCGCGGCGATCTTCATCTCCATATTGATGGTGGTGGCGCGCACATCGAGCGCGCCCCGGAAAATGAACGGGAAGCCGAGAATGTTATTGACCTGGTTGGGGTAGTCGGAGCGGCCGGTGGCCATGATGGCGTCGTCGCGCACTTCCGCCACTTCTTCGGCGGTAATCTCCGGGTCGGGATTGGCCAAGGCGAAGATGATCGGCTTTTCCGCCATCGACTTGACCATCTCCTTGGTGAATGCCCCTTTGACCGAAAGCCCGAAAGCCACATCGGCGCCTTCGAATGCCTGCGCCAGCGTGCGGGCGGAAGTTTTGACCGCATAGCCCGACTTCCACTGGTTCATGCCTTCGGTGCGGCCCTGATAGATCACGCCCTTGGTGTCGCACAGAATCAGATTGCCGGGCGTGAAGCCGATGGCCTTGAGCAGTTCCAGGCAAGCGATGCCGGCGGCGCCCGCACCGTTGCAAACGAGCTTGGTATTTTTGATATCGCGCCCGGTCAGATCGAGCGCATTGATCAATCCGGCCGCCGAGATGATCGCGGTGCCGTGCTGGTCGTCATGAAACACCGGAATGTCCATCAATTCGCGCAGCCGCTGCTCGATGATGAAACACTCGGGCGCCTTGATGTCCTCAAGATTGATGCCGCCCCAGCCTTTGCCGAGGAATTTCACGCAATTGATGAATTCGTCCGGGTCCTCGGTGTTGACTTCGAGGTCGATGGAATCGATGTCGGCGAAGCGCTTGAACAGCACCGCCTTGCCTTCCATCACGGGCTTGGCGGCAAGCGCGCCGCGATTGCCTAAGCCTAGAATGGCGGTGCCGTTGGTGATGACCGCGACGAAGTTGCCTTTGACCGTGTAGTCGTAGGCCAGCTCTTCGTTCTCGGCGATCGCCAGCACTGGGACAGCTACGCCGGGCGAATAGGCCAGCGAAAGATCGCGCTGGGTCGCCATCGGCTTGGTGGCCACGACCTCGAGCTTGCCGGGCCGGCCCTGGCTATGAAACAGCAGCGCTTCCTGGTCGGTGAAGGTCGGACGGTTGCCGCGGCCGTTAGATTTAGCGGACATTTCAACTCCTAACGTACCGGCCAACAGGCCGAAAGTTCGACGTTAGCGGAAGGAGCGGGAGCGACTCAAGGGAGGCGATGCAAAGGATGACCGTGTGTCGCCGCGTTCGGCAGTTGAATCGCGACGGCGCGCGCGCTAATCGGTTGCGGCAGGCAATCGTGGAAAGAGGTTATGATTCGCTTTCTGTTCAGGTTCGCTGGAATTGTGCTGCTCGCGCTGGCCTTCATATTCGTGGTCTACGACGGCATGAAGTCGATCGCGAGCCACATGTTCTATGCCACCAGGGTCGAGCAATTCTGGACCGAGGTGCACAGCCGCAGCTTGCAGATGCTGCGGGAAGCCGTCGAGCGCAGTGCCGGCGTGGGAATCTGGCGCTGGGTGGTCGAGCCGATCCTCGATCAGCCGATCGCGCTGGTGTTCGGAATCCTGAGCGTGATTCTCATCCTGCTGGGACGCAAGAAGCGCCCGCTGATCGGATACGCGCGGGAGTGAGCTTGTTTGAGAATGATCTGATCCGACCTTCCTTCGCCCGCCGAAGCGGGCTTCGCGAAGGCGGGAAACCGGTTGGGATCATGCTTGCGCCTACTTCCCGATCGCGTCGATGCCGGCGCGGGCGACTTGAGTGTCCTGGGCCGAGAGCACGCCGGAAACGCCGATCGCGCCGACGATCTTGCCGTCGATCATAATCGGGATGCCGCCTTCGAGCGGCACGAAGTCCTTGAGCGCCAGATAGCGCATTCCGGCGCCGCCGCCCGAGACGACCTCATCAAGCAGCTTGGTCGAACGCTTGAAGAAGAGTGCCGTGCGCGCTTTGCCCTCGGCGGTGGCGATGGCGGAGAGCTGGGTGTCATCGCGCCGATGCAACATTACTATGTTGCCGCCGCTGTCGAGAATGACGATCACGACCGGCCACTTGTTCTTCTCCGCTTCGCCTTCCGCACCCGACATGGCCTGTTTTGCGGCATCAAGAGTAATGGGCGGGCCATAGGGCGGCGGCATGGTTTGCGCCGGTGTCTGTGCACGAGCAAAACTTACGCCCAACAAAAAGCTGGCAATGGCCGCGCTCAGCGCAAGCGCGCGCGCGGTCGAGATCGTCACTGACGTCATCATGTGGTCTCCGCATCTTTACGTGTGGCGACACTAGAGCGCGCCCGGCTAAATTGGAATTCAGATTTTCTGTCCGGGTGCACTCCTCATGTTTCAGTTTAAGTGTCGTCCGGCTGACCGGCCCGTCATCGCCTGACGTCATAAAAAGCGCGCCAGAATGGGACGCGCTCGCGCAACCGTGAAAACGCAGGCTTCTGCGTATCGCCGGAATGTGAGGCTAAGGGTACGTGCGCGCGGGGGATTTGAGGCTTATATTTGCCTCAACAAACCTGGAGAAGAAAAAATGTTCCTGTTCAAGAAATCCGCCGACATGCCCACCCCCGGGCAAGCCCCGGCCGGCCGGCCCGCGCCGATCCCGACCGCGAAAACGCATTTCATCAATGGCCATGCGCTGAAGGGCCCCTATCCGGGGCTTGACACGGCGATGTTCGGCCTGGGCTGCTTTTGGGGCGCGGAGCGCAAGTTCTGGGAGCTGGGCGATAAGGTCTATGTGACGGCCGTCGGCTATGCGGCCGGACATACGCCCAATCCGACCTATCAAGAGGTCTGTTCCGGCCGCACCGGCCACAACGAGGTCGTGCTGGTGGTTTTTGACCCGAAAAAAATCTCCTACGAACAGTTGCTCAAGACGTTTTGGGAGAGCCACGACCCGACGCAAGGCATGCGACAAGGCAACGATGCCGGCACGCAGTATCGCTCCGGAATCTATGTCACCTCGCCGGAGCAGAAGAAGGCGGCGGAAGCCTCGAAGGCGATGTTCGAGAAAGCGCTTTCTGCCAAACGCTACGGCAAGATCACGACCGAAATTATCGATGCACCGGAATTCTACTTTGCCGAGGACTATCACCAGCAATATCTCGCCAAGAATCCGGGCGGGTATTGCGGACTTGGCGGCACGGGCGTGTCGTGCCCGATCGGCACTTCGGTGACGGCGGCATAATCGCCTGCAAGCTGCAGACTTCAGGTCTGGCGCGGCTTTGCGCGAAGGCGGCTTAAAGCTTTGTTAACCATAACTACGGTTAATTGAGCTTGAAGATTTGCCGTCTCGGGAGTCAAAGCATGCGGCCAGGCCGCTTACTTCCGTTGTCATTGATCTCGATCTTGCTCGGTGCCTGCTCGCTGCTGCCGCCGTGGTTCGTAGGCACGCCGACGCCGACCTCGTCGAGCAACAAGTCATCGGCCAATATCGCCGAGAGACAAACGCTCAGCACGCCGCGCGCGGGTGGAATGGAACTCAACGGCGCGTATCGTCTTGATACTGGCGATCGGGTGCGCGTGCTGGTGGCCGGCCAGGATGCGTTGAGCAATTCCTATGAGCTCGATGCGGGCGGTGCGATCGAGATCGTATCGATCGGCAGGGTGCTGGCGCGCGGGCTCAACACGATCCAATTGTCCGGCGTCATCGAGCGGCGGCTCAAGCAGAACAAACTGCGCGAGGCGCATGTGGCGGTTCAGATCGAGACCTATCGGCCGTTCACCATCCGCGGCGAGGTCGCCAATCCTGGGCAATATCCGTACGTCAACAACATGACGACGGAAACCGCGATCGCCATCGCGGGCGGCCTGAAGCCGCGCGCCAACAAGGCCGCGGTCACGGTCAGCAGCGACGGTCAAGATGGCGCGCGCGCGCCGTCGGCGCTGACGAGTCCGGTGCAGCCGGGCGAAGTCGTCACTGTGACGGAAGAGCGCTGAGATTTTCTAGCCAGATTCAGAATTACTTCGCTCATTCCCGCGAAAGCGGGAATCCAGTCGTTTTGCTTTAGGACTGGGTCCCCGCTTTCGCGGGGACGAACGGAGGAATGGCAGAGTGTTACTTCCCACTCATATGCTTATTCAGGAAGGCCGTCGTGCGCTCATAGGCGAGCTTGGCGGCGTCGGCGTTGTAGCTGCCGCGCTCGTCGCAGTGGAAACCGTGGCCAGCACCCTTGTAGACATAGATCTGGCAGTCGGAACGCTTCTGCTTGATAATTTCCACGTCGGCCATCGAGATGCTGTGATCGGTCTCGCCGAAATGCATCTGGACCGGGCATTTCGGTATCTCGTCGGCGAACGCAACGATCCGGCCGCCGTAATAGGACACAGCAGCGCGCAAACCGGAAAGCCGCGCGGCGGAAAGAAACGCAATCGAGCCGCCCATGCAAAAGCCAACGATGGCGATGGGACCTACGGATTTAATTTCCTTAATCGCGGCGTCGGTGTCGCGCAGCATGGCGTCCCAATCGGGCTTGGCGATGAATTTACGCGCGGCCTCGATTTCCGGCGGGGTATAGCCGCATTCGAAATTGGGCTGCGTGCGGTCGAACAAGGCGGGCGCGACCGCGACATAGCCCTCGCCCGCGAAACGGTCGCAGACCGCGCGGATGTGCTGGTTGACGCCGAATATTTCCTGGATGACGACGATGCCGCCTTTCGGCGCGCCTTTCGGATCGGCGCGATAGGCACCGAGCTTGTGCTGATCGGCGGCGGTGAGTGAAAAATGCTTGCCCATGATGAGCCTCCCACGTTGATGTTTTTGTGATGATTGTTTAGTCCAGCGAGGCCCCGCTCGCCAAGGCCCGATCTAGCTTTTGGCGGTATGCGCGGCTACTGCGTCTTGATGCGGGGGAGCACGCGCGCCTTGGCTTCGATGTCGCGCTTGAGCCGTGTGCTGAAGGCCGCAGCATCAGCGTAGTAATTCGTCGGTTGGGCGGCGCGCTTGGCCACGGCTGCGTAGATTTCGCTCTTGGCGGAGATCGCGCAAGCGGCAGCAAGAGTGGCCAGGATCGGTGCAGGTGTGCTGGCTGGCGCAAATAGACCGCCGAAACTCGCCAGGCTCACGTCGTAGCCTTGTTCCTTGACGGTCGGCACATCGGGAAACGCGGGATGACGCGTCTCATCAAAAATGCCGATGACGCGGATGTTCTGGCCCACGGCGCTGCCGAGCACGAGGGAGGCCACATCAAGCCGACCGCCGAGCAGGTCGGTCAGGACCAGCGGCTCGCCGCGGAACGGGATGTCTTTAATGTCGATCTTGGCAGCTTGCAGAAATTCTTCCATCGCGAGATGGGGGATCGTGAGCACGCCTTGATGGCCGTAGTTGAGCGCGCCCGGACGCGATTTCGCCGCCGCCACGAGATCGGCGACGTTCTTGATCGGCGTGCCCGAAATAACAGCGAGCGCCATGGCGTTGGTGAAGGTCTGGCAGACCGGGACAAGTGCGTCGGGCTTGTAGCCTGCGTCGGTGCGCGCCTGCGGATAGACGGAGAGCACAAGCGCGGGCGCGAACAGCAACGTGTAGCCGTCGGGATCGGCGCGCACGACGGACAGCGCGCCGATCGAGCCGCCAGCGCCAGGCTTGTTCTCGACGATGAACTCGCGGCCGAGCTTGCTCGACAATCCCACGGCGATGGCGCGGGCCAGAACATCAGTGGTGCTGCCGGCGACGTAGGGGTTGACGATTTTTACGACGCGGCTCGGATAAGTGTCCTGACCGATGGCAGGTGCCGAAAGGCCAAACGCAGCGGCGGCCGCAAAGGCGGGCATGAGTTTCCAGGCGGCGCGCATGATCGTTGTCCCCAAACTTGTCCGTCTCAGTCAGCGGGATTGTACTGCAAGTCCGAACGCTTCGGCCATCAACTCGTACGAGCGTTTTCGCGCGGCGTGGTCGAAGATCATGGAGGTGATCATCACTTCGTCGGCTTGGGTTGCCTTGATCAAAGGCTCCAGCCTGTCCAACACTGTCGCCTTGCTGCCGACGATCATGCGTGCGCGATTGTACGCCACGCGTTCACGATCGATCGGTGCGTACTCATAGGCGGCGGCATCCTCTGGACTTGAAAGCGGCGAGAACTCGCCCTTGCGGCGGCGCACGAAATTGAGGTCCACGGTGGCCGCAATCCGGTCCGCTTCCGCGTCGGTGTCCGCGCAGATGGCTTGCACGGCGAGGATCGCCAGTGGTTTGGCGAGTTGCGGCGAGGGCTTGAAGTGTTTGCGGTAGATGGTCATCGGTGCGACCGGATCCAAATCGGAAAAATGGTGTGCGAAGGAAAATCCAGCGCCGACTTGTGCCGCGAGTTGCGCGCTATAGCCGCTCGAGCCGAGCAGATAGATCGGCGGCAATGCCACGTCCGACGGCATGGCGTGTACGTTGCGGAACGGATGGCCTTCGGGGAAGCCTCCCTGCTCGAACAAGAGCAGTTCCTGGAACCGTTCGAGAAAATCATCATCCGGGTTAGGCGCGCATTCCTGCCGGCGGCGCAGCGCGTAGGACGTCACGGGATCGGTGCCGGGCGCGCGGCCGAGGCCAAGATCGATGCGGCCGGGGAAGAGACCTTCGAGCACCTTGAAGCGTTCCGCCACCATGAGCGGGGCATGGTTGGGCAGCATCACGCCGCCGGAGCCCACACGCATGTGCATGGTCACCGCTGCGATCTGTCCGATGATGATGTCTGGCGCGGAACTTGCGATGGCCGGAAGGTTGTGATGCTCGGCGACCCAATAGCGCGTGTAGCCAAGCCGGTCGGCAAGGCGGGCGAGGTCCAGGCTGTTGTGCAGAGCCATCGCACCGGGCGTGGCGGTGGTCACGGGTGACAAATCGAGGACGGAGAGGGGCGTGCTCACGCGGGCGATACCATGATGCAGGATTTGGCGATGCTGAAGGATTTATTACAAGAAACGAAACTCATGTGGAATAAGCGCAAGTTCATAGTGTCATTAGCATGCATAAGTTTGATTCATAGTGCCGGTCTGATGATCCAGGCTGATGACGGCTGTCATTATATGGATATGATGGTTGGGGTTGCGACCAACGCGCGCGGAGTTTGACGAATGGCGTCCTTGAGCGGCTGGAAGATCCCTTCATCGATGCAGCCGAAGCCGGAAGATTATCGCTACGACCTCGACCACGCCTTGGCGTCGGTGGTCGGCGTGCGGACCGTCATTCCCGGCGATGCTTTCACCGCCGAGACGCTTGGCACCGAGCGCACCGGCAATGGTGTGCTCATCAGCGCCGATGGTCTGGTGCTCACCATTGGCTACATCATCACGGAAGCCGAAACGGTGTGGCTCACTCTGGTCGATGGCCGTGCGGTGCCCGGCCATGCGCTTGGCTACGATCAGGCGACCGGATTTGGATTGATCCAGGCGCTGGCGCGATTGGACTTGCCGGTCATGCAGATCGGCCAGTCGAGCGAAGCGGCGCTGAACGAGCAGGTGGTGATCGGAGGCGTCGGCGGACGGCAGCGTTCGGTCGCAGCGCGCATCGTGGGACGGCAGGAATTTGCAGGTTATTGGGAATACGTACTCGACGAAGCAATGTTCGTTGCACCGGCGCATCCGCATTGGGGCGGAACGGCGCTGATCGGGCCGACGGGCGATCTGCTCGGCATTGGCTCGCTGCAGCTCGAACAGGCGCGCGAGGGCGGGAAAAGCGAGCACATCAACATGATGGTGCCAATCGATCTGGTGAAGCCGATCCTCGAGGATTTGCAGACGCGCGGGCAGCCCAATCGTCCGCCGCGGCCTTGGCTTGGCCTCTATGCCACCGAGATCGAGGACAAGGTGGTGGTGGTTGGACTTGCGAAAAATGGACCGGCGCAGCGCGCCGATCTGCGCACCGGCGACATCGTGCTCTCGGTCGGGGGCACCGAGGTGCGCAATCTTGCCGGATTGTTCCGGCGCGTGTGGTCTCTTGGAGACGCCGGCGTCGAAGTGCCGGTGCGCGCCTATCGCGATGGCAAGACTTTGGATTTGCGGGTCAAGTCGGGTGATCGCAATCGCTTCCTCAAGGCGCCGCGGCTGCATTGAACGCATAATCAATTGAACGAATTGATGGCGGCATTGAAATTTGTCATTGCCGCGCATCGCTGAATTGCGTGCCGCGCTCTAGGCCGGATGCGTTTCTTGATGCTAGGACGTTGCAAGTTATCTGATACGTCTGTTGACACGCGTTGCCGGGAACAGGTCTGTGACAAAGAACGCGAATATCGGCGCGCGCGATCCGGCGCCTGAGTCCGCCTACGCGCGGATGCGGCTTGGCATTGCGCTGGCGCTCGGCACCATCGGCAGCATCGGTATGTGGTCCTTTGTGGTAGCGCTCCCGTCGGTGCAAGCCGACTTCGGAGCGACACGCGCCGATGCGTCGCTGGCATTTACGCTGACCATGATCGGCTTTGGGATTGGCGGCGTTGTGGCGGGCCGTCTGTCCGATCGCTTTGGCATCGTGTTTCCTGCCGCCTGCGGCGCGCTCCTGCTTTGCGTTGGTTACATTTTGACGGGGATGGCGAGCAGCCTTTTATGGTTTGCGCTTGCGCAGGGTCTGATCGGGTTGGGCAGCTCCGCTACGTTCGGGCCGTTGATGACCGACATTTCGCATTGGTTCACGCGCCGGCGCGGAATTGCGGTGGCGATCGCCTCGTGCGGAAATTATTTGGCCGGGACGATCTGGCCTCCGCTGGTGCAGCATTTCATCGCCACCGACGGATGGCGCACGACGCAGATCGGTATCGGGATTATATGCGTCGTCACCATGCTGCCGCTCGTGATGGCATTGCGGCGGCGCGCGCCGGTGCATCATGAAGAGGTTGCGGGTGCGAGCGCCACGGCGGCGCGCGGGTCGCTTGGCGCTTCATCGAATGCGCTGATGGTGTTGCTGTGCATTGCCGGCGTCGCTTGCTGTGTCGCGATGGCGATGCCGCAAGTCCATATTGTCGCCTATTGCGGCGATCTTGGTTACGGCACGGCGCGCGGTTCGGAGATGCTTTCGATGATGATGGGCTTTGGCATCATCAGCCGTTTAGCGGCGGGCCTTATCGCGGATCGCATCGGCGGGCTGTCGGCTCTGCTCATGGGATCGGTGTTGCAGGGCGTGGCGCTGTTTCTTTACCTGTGGTTTGACGGCCTGACATCGCTCTACGTCGTCTCGGCGCTGTTCGGCCTGTTTCAGGGCGGCCTCGTACCGATGTACGCGATCATCGTGCGTGAGTATTTCTCGGCGCAGGAAGCCGGCACACGGCTCGGCATCGTGCTGATGGCGACATTGTTCGGCATGGCGCTCGGTGGCTGGATGTCGGGGGCGATCTTCGATCTCACCGGCTCGTACCAAGCGGCATTTTTGAACGGAACGCTATGGAACTTGCTCAATGCGGGTATCGTGCTGTGGCTGCTGACGCGGTCGCGACGGCGCATGGCATATGCTTAACGCATGATTGACGACAATTGCGAATTTCAAATTAGCCGCATTACAACGATCTTCCGGTAGAGAAGGCGCGGCAAAATCAGAGTTGTCCGGAAGATACGCTCAAAAAATGCACGAAACGCAGCTCGCGCACGCACAAGTCGCCCAACTCATCGAAGAACTCACGATCCTGGTTGCCGACAACAACCAGCACATGCGCAAGACCACGCGCATGATGCTGACAAATATCGGCGCCAAGTCGATCTATGAGGTTGATGATGGCGTTGCAGCGCTCGAAGCCATTCGCACGCTCGATCCCGATGTGATGATCCTGGATTGGGCTATTCCGGTGCTTACCGCTCCGGAAATTATGCGCATCATCCGTTCGCCCGGCGTATTTCCGAAAGCAAGCCTGCCGGTCATCATGGTCACCGAGCGCGGAACGCGTACGCGCGTGCAGGAATCGATCCGGCTCGGCGCCCACGAGCTGCTGGTCAAGCCGATGTCGCCGAAGGCTTTGCAGCATCGGCTGGTGAATATCTTCCTGGCGCAGCGTCCGATGGTGCGGACCGGCAAGTACTACATCCCGCAGCCGCGCCGGCAGGTCGATTGGGCCTTGATCGAGGGCGCCTGAGCCATCAATTGGCGCGCCGCTCCGTCAAAACCTCATTTGTCGTTAGGGCTTGGTTTACAATCCGACGCTGCTGCGCGAGCCGGTGACGGTGAACCGCTGGGTTGGCGTTGGGCTAATTATGATTGGCGCCAGCCTGATTGTGGTCTCGGCGTAATCACGCGTTAAGCCATACTCCTAATCCCAGCCGCTGACGCGGCCGGCTGGATTGGCAATGCGGCCGTCGGATTTCTTGAGCGCGGAAATCTGCTTCATCTCGTGGTCAGTCAGCGCGAAATCGAAGATGTCGATGTTCTCGGCGATGCGCTGGGGATTCGACGAGCGCGGGATGGCGGCGACGTTTTGCTGCAGCAGCCAGCGCAATGCGATCTGCGCGATGGTGCGGCCGCGCCGGCGCGCGATCGCGCCCAGCACCGGATCGTTGAACATGCGCCCGCGCGCTAGCGGACAAAATGCAGTGAAGATCAGCTCGTGGCGGCGGCAGGCCGCCAGCAGCTTTGTCTGGTCGAGATAGGGGTGATACTCAGCCTGCAGGACCGCAAGAGGTTCAGGGCAATGTTGGCTCGCATGGTCGAGCAACGAAGTGTTGAAATTGGCCACCCCGATGTGGCGCGCGAGCCCGCGCCTTTTGGACATGGCGAGCGCGCCCATGGTCTCGGCCAGCGGGATCGCCTCATTCGGCCAGTGCACAAGCAGCAGATCGACGTAGTCCACGGCGAGATTTTTCAGGCTCTCGTCGACCGAACGGGCGAAATCGTCGGCGCGCAAATATTCGTGCGACACCTTGGTGGTGAGGAAGACTTCGCCGCGCGGCACCTGCGAGGCGCGAAGCGCCTGACCGACGGCGCGCTCGGAGCCGTATTTCCAGGCGGTGTCGATGTGGCGATAGCCGGCTTGCAGCGCGGCGGCGACGATCTCGGCGGTATTGCCCGAAAGCGAAGATGTGCCAAATCCAATTGCGGGCATTGCGGCACCGCGGGTTGTTATGGATGGCATGATCGACGTCATGGGTGCAATTCGCTTCGAAGGTGTCGTTTTTGCGGAGCGCGGGGCTTGCGGATGTACGCGCGAGCCTCGATAGAGTAGCCAAAGCTCAAGCGCAGCTTAAGGCCCCGACAGGGGCATAGCCATTCATTCAATTCAAGGCTGTCCGGTTCACGCATGCCACCCTCCGCCGGCTTTCCCTACAAGGTTGCGATCGGGCTGGCGTTGATTATCGCCATGGACACATTTGTTCAGCTGTTCTGGAAGATAGCCGCGGTCACATTGCCGGAAATGCCGTCGTGGGAAGCAGTCGAGATGGCGCTGAACCAGCCGCTGTTTCTTCTGGTTATTGGTCTGATGACTTGTCAGCTGTTCATCTGGCTTTCGGTTCTCGGGCAGGCGGACTTGAGCTTTGCGCAGCCGTTTTTTTCGCTCTCGCGCATCACGGTGTGTCTGGCGTCGGCGTATTTTCTGCAAGAGTTCATCGGCCCCGCGCAGGTCGTGGGCATCGTGCTGGTCTGCGCGGGGGCCTGGTGCATCAGCCGCGCACCGCGCAATACCGTCCGGGACAAGAGCGCATCGCCATGACGCAGACCGCGGTCGGCATTCTGTTGGTGGTGCTATCTTCGCTGGTCGAAGGCATTGGCGAGATACTTTTCAAGAAATCGCGGCTGCAACGGCGGCGGCGGATTTTTTGGGTGCTGCTGGGCGTCTCGGTGTTCGTCGTGCAGTTCACGTTCTATACCGCGGCGCTGCGATTTCTGGCGGTCGGCGCTGCGTTTGCGATTGCGTCTTTGAGCTTTGCGTTCGTTGCTCTGCTCTCAAAATTGATCCTGCGTGAAGAAGTCACGCCGATCAAATGGCTTGGCATCGCACTCATCATGCTGGGCACGAGCCTGATCGGCGCCTATGCGTGACTATTTCGGCGCGTCGTAGCTGGCGAGCAATGTGTCCACCTCGGCGGTCCAGGATTTCCAGGGCGCAGTCGAATTGCTGTACATGTTCATCACGAAGCCCGGGCCGGCGTAGAATTTTTCGTACTGCATGTGACGTCCCGCGAAATCGGAGCCAAGCAGATCCCACGCGAGGTTGAGGAGCTTCATGCGGCTCTTCGCAGTCTGTCCGGGCACCGACCAATAGGCCTCGAACTTTTCGCGGGTCACCTTGTCGTCGAACACCGACGCGTCGGCCGGCATCTGGAAAACGCCGGCGCCCATCAATTCACGCACGGTGTCGCAGATTTCCGCGTGATGGTTGGTGCACCAGTGCAACGCTGCATAGACATAGCGGCGATTGACGGTGTGGAAAGGTTGGGTTTGCGCTTCGCCGCAATTGATCTGGCCCATGATGAGGCCTTCGAGCGTCGCTTGCATGGCGGCGAGGCGGCCAAGGGTAAACTGCACGGCGGGAATCTGACCGACGCTGTTCATCTCGACGAGCTTGCCCGCGACGCCAACGATGAATTTCAGCTTTTCGAGGAAGCGCACATTAGCCTGGTGATTGGCCATGGCGTGACCCGGGGTGAGCATGTAAATCGCGCGAGTCATTTCAATGTTGTCGTGGCAGAAAACGCGCTCCCATGGGACGTGCACGTTCTCGAACAATACCGCGGCGTCGTTTTCGTCGTAGCGCGCGGCGAGCGGACTGTCGAACTCGCTTCGGGCATAGCGCTCATAGGGTTTGCGCGACCAGATGCTCACGCCAGGCGAATTGAGCGGAACGGCGCAGGTGATCGTTTCCTTCTCGTTTCCGGGCGCGACAGGTTGCAAGTTGCCGCACCAAGTCTCGTGGCAGAAGACCGTTGCGGTACCGAGCATTTTCAGGCCGTTGATGGTGACGCCGCGGTCGTCTTCGGCGACCACGCGCAATGTTGGAGAAGTGCGCGTGGCCGCGTCACCGGGCGCCATGCGCCAGCCTTGCGGATTTGTGACGGTGTGGGACGCGAAAATATCGTTCTTGCGCATGTGGCGGTAATATTTCGTGATGTTGTCGCCAAAGCCGGGGCGGATGCGATCGAACATCGCGGGGTCCATGGCGAGGCCGCTTACGTAACTCGGGAAATTATCGGGCGAGCGGCCGATCAGGCCGTGCGTCCACGACGCGATGCGCCGGTGGGTTTCGAAGCGGCGCTGAAGGTCCTCGCGCGTGCGTGGCAACAGGTAATAGGCCGAGAAGGTATCGCCATCCTCCTCGCAGAGCATCACGTCGCGGTTCTCGGGCGCGCGCTTGCGCTCGTAAATATCGGCGAAGGATTTTGCGGCGTTGCGGAACGCCGGGTGCGTGGTGACGTCCTCGACCAGCTCGCTGCCGATATAGACCTTTCGGCCGTCGCGGATGGACGCGAGGTACTCCTTACCGGTCAGCAACATAATCTACCTCAGTGAAGGAACTTGAGCGGGAATAGTGTGATCGCCGGAATGTAGGTGATGAGCGCGAGTGCGATCAGGTAGATGATGAGGAACGGAAACATCCCGCGATAGAGCTGCGGCAATGGAATGCCGAACAGCGCGTGCGTGGCGAAGATGTTCAGCCCGAACGGCGGCATGAACAGGCCGACCGCGAGATTGACCGTTACGATGATGCCGAAATGAATCTGATTAACGCCGGTCTGCTGAATCAGCGGCGCCAGGAGCGGAGTGAGGATCAAAATCGCCGCCGGCGGCTCGAGCACGCTGCCGAAGAACAAGAGCACGACGTTGATGGTCAGCAGGATGAGCCAGGTTTCCATATTCAGGCTGGTAATCAAATCAACGAGCTTCGCCGGGAAGCCACTGACGGTAATCAGCCAGGAATAGGCGCCGGCGGCGGCAACGATGATGAGGATCTGCGAAATCAAGATGCTGGAGTCCACCGCGGCCAGCCAGATTTCGCGCCAGGTGAGTTCGCGATAGATGTAACGTGCAACCAGTACTGCATAGATACAGGCGATACCGGCCGCTTCCGTGGGTGTGAAAATACCGCCGTAGATGCCGCCGAGGATCACGACCGGAGCAAGCAGCGACCAGAACGCATCGAGCGTGGTGAGCCAGACATTCTTCCAGCGCAATCCCGCCGTGAGCGGGATCATGTTCACGCGAGCGTAGTACAAGATATAAACGGAGATCAGTGCGCCGATGAGCAGGCCGGGCACGATGCCTGCAAGAAACAGCAGCGGCACTGACTGCTGCGCCGCGATGCCATAGATGATCATGGGGATTGACGGCGGGATGATGACGGCGATCGATCCGCACGACGCGATCAAACTGCCGGCGAAGGCCGGGCTGTAGCCGCGGCTTTTGAGTTCCGGCACCATCAGGCGGCCGATTGCGGCGACGCAGCCGACGCTTGAGCCGGACATGGCGCCAAACAGTTCGGACGACGCGATGGTGGCAAGTGCGAGCGAACCGCGCACGCCTCCGATCAGCGAGAGCGCCCATTCCACCAGCCGGCGCGCGAGGCCGCCGCGGCCCATGACTTCGCCTGCAAAGATGAACAGCGGAATAGCGAGCAGCGGAAAATTATCGAGGCCGCCGAACATCGAAATATGCATCTGCGAGAGCGTATAGCCAGACGCCAAGAGGCCGGCGCCGGCCGCCGAGAGCAGGGCGACGTAAATCGGAACACCGAGCACCAAAAGCAGGAGCGGGAGCAGGATCAGCGCCAACGAAACCATGCGATGTCCTAGCCGTCTTTGCCGGGTGCTTGTTTGCCGGGGTTTTGCGCGTCCGGGTCTTCGGGCGCGAACAGGCGCGCGACTGTCATCAGGATGATCAACAGAAGACCCGAAGCGAATGTGACGTGTGCAATCCACACTGGCATGCCGAGGGCGTCATTGCGCTGGCCAAAGCTGTAGAGCTGCGAGGTGACGCGCAAGCTCATCCAGAACAACGTGCAGAGAATTACGATTGAGATCAGTGTCGCGAATGTGTGCAGAGCTGCGCGCAGCCGGCCGCTCGCGAGATTGACGAAGGCGTCGATGTGGATGTCAACCTGCCGCCAGGCGACGGCCGCAGCGCCCCAGAATACGCCGGCGATCATGATGTAGACCATCGCCTCTTCCGCCCAGGAAAATGGCTGGGAAAATACATAGCGCGCGACGACGTTCGCGCCATTGATGGCGGTGACAATGATCAGGCAGGCGCCTGCGACGCCGAGCCCAATGCCGGAGATCGTCCGACCAAATCCGAGAAGAAATTGCCGCAAGCGCCCGCCCTCACTCAGCGTATTATTGTCCGCACGCCGCGCGATCGAGGCGCGAAGACGCGATTATTTCACGCTCGCGGCCAATGTCTTGAGCTTGTCATAGAAGGTCTTCAGCGCGGCGTCCTTGGCAAACATCGGCTGAAGTGATTCCGCCACGCGCTTTTGCGCTTCGGCCTGCTCGGCGTCTGATAATTTCGCGAACTTGCCGTTGTTCTTGGTCCAGACTTCACGGTCCGCCGCGAGGCGCGCGATCTGCCATTGGTTTATTTGCGGCTCGATCTTGACGGCCGTTTCGGTCACCAGTTTCTGCAGATCGGGCGGCAGCTTGTCGTAGAAGATCTTACTGATGACGGTCGTTGAAATGAGCGACCACAGCCGCGTTTCGAGGAGATACGTCGCGGAGTCGTAGTAGCGGAACGCCGTGAACACGGTCATCACGGCATTAACGCCGTCGATTGTGCCCTGTTGCAGCGCGGGCAGAACTTCCTGCAGCGCCATCGGAACCGTTGCCGCGCCGAGCGCCTTCACCTGGGCTTGCTCGGCTTCGGAGGCAAGTACGCGGATGCGTTTGCCGGAGAAGTCGGCGAGTTTGAGGATTGGTGCTTTGCTGCCGATGAGCTGGGTGTCGTAGGGAATCAAGGAGGCGGTGATGTAGCCGCGCCCTTCGCCGAGGGCGGCGATGGTCTGCCGCGTTTCCGGCAGATTGAGAACCTTGACGGCGTGTTCGTTGTCGCCCCATAGGCCGGTCATGGCGATTGCCTGATAGCGCGGGTCGACGGCGACATAGAATTCCGCAGGCGCAATGATGGCCTCGATGGTGCCGAGCCGGATGCCTTCCATCATGCGTTGAAAGTTGCCGAGCTGGCTTGCGGGATAGACCTCGACCTTGATCTTGCCGTTTGAAGCTTTCTCCAGCTCCGTTTTGAACACCTTCATGTATTCATGCTGGATGTCGTTGATGGTTTGCGTCGCGAACTTCAAGGTGAAATCCTGCGCGCATGCCGGATTGGCCGTGATGGCGAACGCGGCCATCAAAGCGAGTGTGAGAACGAACAACCCGAATTGCCGGAAAGCTGCGGAGCGATGCTGGAAAGCCACGTGACGTCTCCCTTTTTCCCCCATTCTTCAAGTCTTGGCGTCGATGTTAGTCGTTTCAGCCATCCCAGTTCAACCGTGCACCTGCACTGTTGTTTCGTTTGAATTTTGTGCCCGCGCTCCTACAATCGGGCCTGCACGCGGAACGTGTTGAAACAGCTGCCGCGGCGAAGGGGTTTAGGCCGCAAAAGACGCAGGAATGACCATGGCTGACGAGGGCGACTGGATACGCGTGGCATCGCGCGCCGATATCAAGCCGGATGTGGTGCTTGCATCGCTGCTGGGCGATGATTCGATCGTGCTCACCGAGTTCGAGGGGCGCGTCTATGCCATCAGCGACACCTGCACGCATGAATTTGCGCTGCTCTCAGGAGGCTTTCTTGACGGCCATGAGATTGAATGCCCGCTGCATCAGGCACGCTTCGATGTGTGCACCGGCCGATGCCTTGAGGGACCCGCCACGCAGGATCTGGAAGCCTTTGAGGTGAAGATCGAGGGCGATGACGTGTATGTGAGAAAGCAGAAATAATTACTGTCATTCCGGGCCCGGCCCTTCGGGCCATCCCGGAATGACAAAGACTTTTTCAAGCCGCGCGTTCGCCCTTGGCCTGTCGTGTTATCTGCAGCAAGTCCATCAGCTTGCGCACTGAGGGGAAATCCTCCAGCCGGTTCACGGCGTCGATGATCTCTTCCACGCGTGCGGCCGACAGACGTGTTTTGCCATAGGTGCGGAATTTCTCCTCGATCTGCGCGCGCGAAAGCGGGTTTTCGAACGAACCGCGCGGATGGTCGCAACGGCTGACAAGCTTTTTACCATTGGCGAGTTCGATCTCCACAATGGTTTGCACGCCGTTGAGGGCCGGATCGGGCCGGATCTCGATTTTCTGTTCGGCGAAGCGGCGCACGTTCGGATCGTCGTAACGCGCGGATTCGAACTGCGCCAGCGTTAGCGCGCGATCGAAGATGCTCACGGCCGCTGTGTAGTGCGCGGAAATGAGGGCTTCAAACTTGCCCTTATATTTCGGCAGCTTGCCGTGATAGTCGAACGCGGCCGGGGCCATCGCAACGCGCATCTGCTTGACGTTCGCCGGATCGATTTCGTTTTGCTCAAGAAGATCGAACAGGGCGGTGTTCAAGCCTTGTTGCAACGATGCCGATGGCCACAGACGCAGCGCGATCTGTTCGAGTTCCCAGTGCGTGCCGAGTTGGGCTGTGGCAAGCTCGGGCTTTCCCCCGCCGGCATAGGTGTTGAACAGGCCGCCGTCCTTGGCGGTGAGGAACTCGCGGGTGGCGACGAATTTCGTTTCGGCGAGGAGCGCTGCAAGCAGCCCGGAAAGCGCGCCGCGGCACTGATGAAATTTCACCGAAGGCGTGCCCCAGGCGGCATAGGTGCCGGCGGCCTGGCTTCCTGCCAACCCAAATGCGCGCGCCATGGTTTCGGCATCGAAGCCGCGCAGGCGGCCGACGGCTGCGGCCGCACCGAAGGGACCAAGGACGCCCGGCGCATGCCATCCCTGTTTGCGATACGCCGCGTAGTCGAGGCCGAGCCCGATGCGCGTCAGTATTTCGCTGCCGGCGGCAATCGCGACGAGAAGATCGCGGCCGGAGAGGTTGTCGCGTTCGGCGATTGCGAGCGCCGGCGGGATCACTTCCGGCGTGACGTGAGCCATCGTCGGGCGGTGCGCATCGCACATGGTGACGGCGGTAATCAGATAACCGTTGAGCAGCGTCGCGCCCGTCAATGAAAGTTGCCCGCCGGCGATCACGCTCGATTCCTTGGATTGCGCCAGCGCTTCGGCGAACGCCGTCATCTGCGGCGTTTCCTCGCCCTGGTTGCCGGCGAGCGCGCAGGCGAGCGCATCGAGCAATAGATGTTTGCAATGCTCGCGCGCTTTTTCGGGGATGTCCTCGTAGCGCAGCGTGGCGGCAAAGCGAGCTAGTACCTGAGTGGTTTCTTTGCTCGTGTCTTGTGTGATGTCTTGCGTTGCGGCTTGCGCCATCGCCATCCCCTGTTGATTGGTCTTGAAGCAATTCAGATCATAACAGCATCAGCGTTCGCTGTCGGCGATATCGCGCTGCCAGGGCGCGACCTTGTGCTCGAGCCAGCCGACCAGCCAGGTCAGGCCGATGCCGAGCGCCATGAGCACGACCACGGGTACGAACATGCGCGCGGTGTCAAAACTGTCGCCGGCCTTGAGAATAATGCCGCCAAGCCCGGTGAGCAGCGTGAAGAATTCCGCCACCACGATGGCGATGATCGAGCGGCCGACCGCAAGCTTCAATCCGACCATGATGAAGGGGAGCGTCGATGGAATGATGATTTTGGTCATGATCTGGAAATCCGAGCCGACGTAGGTTTTACCGAGCTCGATCAGGGTGCGCGGAACGCTTTTTGCGCCGGCCCAGGTGTTGATGGCGATGGGAAATACGGCGAGCACGGAAACGATGGCTACTTTCACGGCGAAGCCCAAGCCAAACCACAGAATAAACAGCGGAATGAGCGCGACCAGCGGCATGGCGTAGCCTGCCGTCACGTACATCCCGAGACCTGCTTCGGCCCAGCGATAGCGGCCGGTGAGCAGCCCGAGCGGGATGCCGACAACGGCCGCTATAAAATAGCCGAGCGAAAGCGGCTTCATGCTCTGGATGAACGCTTCAAAGAGTTCGCCATCCTCGACCATCGTAACGCCGGCCTTGAATATCTCCGACGGATAGGAGGCGAAGATCGGATTGATCTCGCGGCCGAAAATTTCCCAGAACGCGAGCATGATGACGAGCGAGGCGATCGTGATCACGGAACTCGGCACGCTCGCGCCAAACCCTCTGCGGCGGGCGCGCGCGCGTGCTGCGGGCGGCGGGGCAGCGCTTTGCTTTGTTCCGGTTGTGTCCAACATCACCGCTCGCCTCACATCGCCAGATCTGCCGGACGCTGGTCGGTGAGTTTGAGCATCCGCCAGATGTGATAGCGCTTGTTTTGGAACTCCTCGGTGCCGCGAATGCCGATCGGATCGTTGCGCGGGCGGGGGATGTTGATATCGACGATCTCATGAATGGTGCCGTGCGGCGTGAAGATCACGACCCGGTCGGAGAGCAGCACGGCTTCGTCGATATCGTGGGTGACGAACATGACGGTTTTCTTGGTCTTCTCGTGCAAGCTCAAGAGCTCGGTCTGCATCTCCTCGCGAATTTGCGCGTCGAGCGCGCCGAACGGCTCATCCATCAGCAGCACTTCCGGATCGGTGGTGAGGGCGCGCGCGAGGCCGACGCGCTGCTTCATGCCGCCGGAGAGCTGGTAGGGCCGCCGGTCGGCCGACTTTTTCAAGCCCACGAGGTCGAGCATTTTGTTTGCAATGGAGCGGCGTTCGTCCTTGCGAACGCCTTTGAGTTCCAGTCCGAACTCGATGTTTTCGATCGCGGTGCGCCAGGGCAGCAGCTCGGCGTGCTGGAACACCATGCCGCGGTCATAGCCGCAGCCGTTGACCTCGCGGCCGTCGATTTCAACTGTACCGGAGGTCTGCTCGTCCAGCCCAAGTACGATGCGCAGCGATGTCGTCTTGCCGCAGCCGCTGCGCCCGGTCAGAGCTACGAACTCACCAGCGCGGATATCGAAGGAGATGCCGTTGAGCGCGTTGACGACTTGCGTGCCGCCACCGGTGCTCACGTAATATTCTTTTGTGAGATCGCGGACGCGAACCTTGGGGCCGGCGAACGTCACAACCAAGTTCTCCGTGATCAGCAAGAGCCGCGAACGCCGAGGCCGAAAGACCGCCCGCTATTTCTTGACGATCTTGAGCGCATCCACGCGCACCGATTCGTCGAGGAATGGCGTGAGATCGAGCGGCTTGTTCAGCCGCTTGGCTTCGAGCAGGACACCAACAAGCCATTTGAGCTTTTCGGTTGGAATTTCCGCCGTGGGCGAAACGTAGTCGCCCTTCTTGGCTTCGTCGAACACCGCGGCAAAGATCGGCTCAGTCGCGGCGATCTTTGTAATCTTGGCGCCGAGCGCAATGGTCTCGTCGCGATGGCTCATCGCGTAGTTCAGGCCTTCGATATAGCCGGCCATGAAATTCACCATTTCATCGCGTTTTGTGGTGAGCGTTTTGCTTTGAACGCTGATGAGGAAGCGAGGCCATTCGGGCACGATCTCGTGCGCGAGACCGAGTGCCTTGATGCCGAGTTTCTCCTGCTCGGGGATGTATTCGGTCGAGGCGGCGGTTGCATCGATCTTGCCGCCGGCGAGCGCCTTGATGCGGCCCGACGTGCCGCCGACGTTGGCGATCTGGAGGGAATTCGGGTCGCCGCCCTTGCGCTTGATCATTTCACGCGCGATCAGCTCCGGCGTTGCGCCCGGCGCGGAGGTTCCAAGTGTCTTCCCCTTCAGGTCTTCCCACGAATTGATGTTCTTGCTCACGTACAACGCGTAGGGATAGCCGATCATCGAAGAGCCAATAAACTTCATCTGGGCGCCGCGGTCGATGGCAACGAGTGCGGGGCCGGGAGAGCCTTCCACGCTGTCGCATTGATCGGCGAGCAGCGCACGCACCACGTCGGCGTCGCCCCGCAGCTCGACATATTCAACGTCGAGTCCGTGATTTTTGAAGAAGCCCTTCTCGATCGCCATATAGAAGATGCCGGCGTCGCCCTTGGCGGAGACAAGCCCATGCCGCCACTTGGTCAGCGTCTGGGCCGAGGCGGAAATCGAAAGCCCGAGCAGAAGGCCGATCGCTGCCGCGGTCAGTTTTGTCATCCTCACTCGCATTATGATGCACTCCTATCACAACTGGCGTTTTGGATCAGCGCGCGGTTGCGCGCAGGGTATCGTTTACTTTTTGTCTTTCTGCGCCTGCTTTTCTTTGCGCGCGGGGCCGTAATCGGGATCGTCCTCCAGCGTGCGCATTTCGGTGTTCATCGGAACATCGCTGCGGCGGCGCTGCCGGCACCATTCGCCGGTCTGCCAGTATTCGCTTTTCACCGCGAGTTGAGCCTGGCGTTCGAGGTGCTCGTTCCACTCGCCGAGATCATAACCATACCACGGCATTTCGGGGCGCAATTTCGGCAGGCCGAGACTTTCCCAAATCCCCTTGGCGGCTTCCATGTATTCACGCTTGGGCAACGAGATCGGCGGGAAGGTCTCCTTGAGCGTCGCATCGATGAGCACGGCTGAGTCCTCGTTGTCGATCAGGCTGCGTGGGCCGTGGCCCTCGTCCTTGTGCTTGAGCATTTCCACGTCGCGATGCGGCTTGCAGCGATACGACATGGCCCAGAAGATCGCATCGGAGTTGTCAGCATCTATATCCTTGTCGACGGCCACGACCCATTTGCCTTCGGCGCGGCGGAATGACGCAACGCCGTAGAGCGCACGCCAGATCTCGGTGCGCTTGGTGTTCCGCTCGAACTGGATCACGATCAATTTATGCAGCGATGTCAGCGGCTCGTGCGTGGTCACTTTGACGATGCCCTGGATGCCGAGGTTGTTCTTGAGATGCAGCATCTGGGCGGCTTCGTAAGCCGGGCGTTTGATGCAGCTCGACTCCGACGGCGTCACCTGGCTTACCCACGAGGTCATGATCGCGTTCTTTTTGCGGGTGATAGCGGTGACGTCGAGCACGCCATTGTATTCCTGCAGATTGACGTGGCCGTGAGACTCGCCGAATGGCGCTTCGGGTTCGAGAAATTCAGTCGAGACGAAGCCCTCGATGATGATCTCGGCTTCGGCCGGAACCATGAGATCGACGGTCTTGCATTTGACGACGTTGAGCGGCTGGCCGATCAAACCACCTGTAATGTCGAGTTCGTCGTAAATCTCCGGCACCTTTTGGACTGCGGTGTAGGAGACCGCCGGCGGACAGCCGAGAACGACCGCGCAGGGCATCGGCTGGCCTTTTTCCTTCCACTTCGCCCAGTGCATGTAGCCGCCGGTGCGCAGCTCGATGGATGGATTCATGCCCATGCGATCGGGCGCTTTGATCATGCCCCGGTAGTTGCCCATGTTCTGGATGCCGGTGTCGGGATCGATGGTGATGAAATGGCTCGACGTGGTGTAGGGCGCGTTGTCCCAGCCGGGCGTTGAGATCGGAACCGGAATGGCGTCGAGGCCGTTGCCGTTTCGCAGGTCGGCGTCCTGATAGACGATCTCCTGGCAGGGTGCGTCCTTGACCATGCGCGGTTTGAGCGGATTGCTCATCGCCTTGATCCAGCGGTCGCGGATCTCTTCGATCTTGCATCCCATGCCGATCGAATAAATCTGGTTGTTGCCGGCAAGGCCGCAAACCAGCACCGGTATGTCGTACTTGCGGCCCTTGCTGTCGTGAACGTTGGTGAAAAGAAAAGCGCGCCGGTCTTCGGGCGGGATGCCGCCGCGGAATTGCCAGCGCACCAGCGGGTGCATTTCGGTGTCTTTGTTGATCGGGCGGTCGATTTCGATCAACAAGCCCGCCTTGCGCAGCGCCGCAATATGCTCGTGCAGATCGGGGTAGGTGCGGTTGGGAGCGCTCGTCGCACGTTCGGCAGCCGACATGGCCATAACAATGTTCCTCGTTATTGTTGGTGTTTTATCGGATGAGGATCGCGAACCCCAACCCATTTAAAGCCTACAAGAACGCGTCTGACGGTCAAGCAGCGAGCCTCGTGCGAGGCGGCCATCGCGGTATGCATCGTATGCAGTGTTGCCGGGCTTAAGGCGTCGGTGCGGAAGCGGACATGCGTTCGATCGCGATGCGAGCGACCTGGCTGCGCTGTGTCTTGCCGTTGGCGTTCTTCGGCAGTTGCTCGAACGCCAAGACGCGGTGGGGAAATTTGAAAGGTGCGATACGGCCGGAAAGGGCACTCGCGAGGCTCTTTTCGTTCGTCTGCTTGCTGACTGCGCCGGTGCGCCAGACCACGGCCGCACCAATTTTGTTGCCAATCTCGCGATCGGGGATCGGAAAGACGCAAGCCTCTTCGAATTCGCCCAGGCCCAGGATGGCGTCTTCGAGTTCGCGCGGTGCGATTAGTACGCCCTTGCTTTTGAAGCAGTCGTCGGCGCGGCCGACGATGTAGACATAGCCATCCTTGTCCATGCGGGCGAGATCGGAAGTGACGAAGTAGTTTTCGTGCACGGCGGCGCGTGTCTGCGCTTCGTCGCCGAGGTAGCCGAGGAAGAAGCCGGGATAGTCGAAGCCAAAGGCGAGTGTGCCTGTGCTTTCGGCCGGAAGCTGCGCGAGGTTGTCGTCAAGGATCGCGGCGCGCGCGCCCCAAGTCTTGCCGGTCGAGCCGGCGCGCTTTTTGATTCCGGGGCCGTCGCCAATCACCATCTGCGCTTCGGAAATTCCGTAGTGCTCCCAGATCGGACAGCCGATGCGGGCCTGCCATTCGTTGCGCACGGAATCCTCCAGCGGCTCGCCGGTGGAATTGGCGCCGCGCAGCGAATTCAAGTCGAAGCGCTTTTCGATGCCGGGCGTGCCGAGGATGCGTCGATATAGTGTGGCGACGCTATGGAGCAACGTCACGCGGTCGCGTTCGATGGTTTGTAAAATGCGCTCGGGGCTGGCGCGGTCCTCCATGACGGCGCCAATGGTGCCGTTACGCAGGGGAAAGAGCATGTTGTGGCCGAGTGCACTGATGAAGCTCCATTCGCCGGTGGCGAGGACGACGTCGTTTGCCTGCGGCGGCACGCGTGCACGGTTGGAATCGCCGAGCGCTTCGAGCCAGCGATGCGCGTGCACAATTCCTTTCGGCCTTCCGGTGGTGCCGGAGGTGAACACGATCAGTGCGGGCGTGTCGCGACTTGTGTCGAAAGCGGGTGGGGTGGCAGAGTTTGCGTTGAGTTTCTTGCCGCTCAAATCAGAAAGCCCTTCGTGGGTCACGACAAGACGAAGAGCATTGGGCTTGAGGCCTGCTATGGCCGGGTCGTCGTGCAGGCTTTCGGCCAGCAGAAAGAATCTCGGGTCGGACAGCGCAACGATATGTGCCAATTCGCTTTGGCCGAATTGCGAGTTCTGCAGGACCGGAACGGCGCCGACCCAGATCACCGCGAGCAAAGCTGCGGCGAATTCCACGGAATTCGTCATGCGCAGGAGGATTTTGTCGCCGGGCTTCACTCCTACGCTCAGGAGATCGGCCACGATCAGGAAGACCATGCGCTGGAACGCGGCGTTGCTGACCGGCCCTTGCGCGGCGAGAAATGCGTTGCGATCCGCACGCGCTCCTTCGCGGCCAAGACGCAATGCGACTTCGGCGAGATTCATCGCTTTAAGTCCTCAAGCTCCGTAGCCCGGTCCGCGATAGGTGGGTTTGCGCTTATCGAGAAAGGCGCGGATGCCTTCGCGGCAATCGGCGGTGCGGGTGATCTCCATCACTGCATCGAGTTCGGCCTGCGCCCCCTCGGCATTTTTGTTGTGATCCCAGTAGCGGCGCACCAGCGCCTTGGCGTGGCGCACGGAGAGGAATGGCGCGCTCGCAATGCGGCCGGCGATCTTGAATACTTCTTCCATGAGCTTGTCGTGCGGGTACACGCGTTCCACAAGGCCGATGCGTTCGGCTTCCGCGGCGTCGATGATCTCGCCAGTCAGGATCATTTCCATGGCGCGGCCTAGGCCCACGAATTTTGGAAGGTTGCGCGCTCCGCCCGACTCCGGCACGAAGCCGGCTGGCACCGCGACCTCGCCGAGCTTTGCTTTGTCCGATGCGTATCTGATGTCGCAGGCGGTCGCGAGCTCAAGCCCGATGCCGACCGCGGGGCCGTTGATGGCGGCGATGGTCACCGCCTGGAGTTCCTCGAGCTTGCGGATGGCGCGCTGGATCACGACGTGGCGCAGGTCGTTGAAGAAATAATTCGCCAGTTCCTTGTAAGGGCCAAAGTCGCCGAAGTCGTGCTCGTTGTCGAGCGCGCCCAAGGGCGCGGCTTCCGAACGGAGATCGCCGCCGGCTGAGAAGCCGCGGCCTTCGCCGGTGATGATGACCACTCGCAAACGATCATCGCGGCGGATCTGATCGAGAATGAGATCGAGCTCGACGCGCATGCGAACATCGATGGCATTGAGCGCTTCGGGGCGGGAGAGCGTGATCAGTCCGATGCAATTGTCGTCGGGCGCGTTCGGTGGCGCCTGCACGGACCATTTCAATGTCTTGAATTCAAACATCGGCCTCTCCCTTCAACCGCCCGGTCTATGATCTCAACCGCTGCCGCGTGTCGAGACGCGCGTGCCATCATTATGATGGATTTCCCGCTGCCGGAAACAGAGCAGCCATGCGGGGATGTTGCCCTTGATCGTACCGGTTGCAAAGCGCATGGCCTACCCGACATTTGAGCAGATTTTACCGGGCCTGGCGGTCGTGTCGTCAGGGCCGTCGCACCTGTGACGAAACTCGCATTGCGTCTGGGTATTGCGATGGTGCAACATTCCGAGAACGGCTGAGTAAAAGAGGTGGGCTTGAAGATGGAAAATTCATTCGGGCGCGGTCGGCTCTTTCATTTTGCGAGCGGCGTGGTTGGCGCGCTGCTGGCGGCAGTCTTTGTGATCGGGCAAGCGAATGCGCAGGCCTATCCGTCGCGGCCGGTGAAGGTGATCGTTCCATTTGGGGCGGGCTCGGCGAGCGACATCACGGCGCGGCTGCTCATGGAAAAGCTCGGCGAAAGCATGGGCGCAAATTTTGTGGTCGAGAACAGGGTCGGCGCGGGCGGCAATATCGGGACCGATGCGGTGGCCAAGGCCGATCCGGACGGCTACACGCTGGCCTACTCGGCGATCGGGCCGCTTGCGATCAACAAGACGCTGTTTGCGAAGATGCCGTACGATCCGGAAACCGATCTTGAGCCGATCTCGCTCTCTGCGGTACTGCCCAATCTGCTGGTGATCAATCCAAAGATCATTCCGGTCAAGAACGTCCAGGAGTTCATCGCGTATGCCAAAGCGCACCCTGACCAGATCAACTATTCGTCGATCGGAATCGGAAGCTCGCAGCACCTCGCTGCGGTGCAGTTCGAGCTGGCAGCGGGCATAAAAATGAAGCACGTGCCATACCGGGGCGGGCCGCAGATGATGACCGATCTCATCAAAGGCGAAGTTCCGGTTACCTTCCAGAATATTCCGACGGTGCTTGGCCCGCTCGGAACCGGGCAGGTGAAAGTCCTGGCGATTACCACCGCGAAACGAAACAAGGTTCTCCCGGATGTTCCGACGATGCAGGAAGAAGGCGTCAAGAATTTCAATTCCTCTGCCTGGTTCGGATTTGTTGCCCCCAAGGGAACGCCGGCGGCAATTGTCGACAAGCTCAACGCAGAGACGGTCAAGGCGCTGTCCGATCCGACTTTAAGCAAGCGCATGATCGAGATCGGTGCTGAACCCAGCCCGATGTCGCGGGCGGAATTCAAGGCGTTTATCGCGGCCGAAGTGGCGAAATGGCGCAAGGTGATCGAGGACTCGGGCGTGGCCAAGGTCGATCAGTAAGCAGCGCTTAAACGTTATTGCTCCAGCCCTGCACAATCCGCGGGCTAGCCCCGCGTCTGCCCCGAACGCGCTATGCGGGCGAAACATAGCGGTGAGCGAAGAAGAAATGTTAGGACAATAGCAGGCCTCGGCTATCAGCCGGTTTTGAGGCATCAAAAGACGTAACAACGGGAGGAGTGAGATCTCATGCATGGAACATCAGGAGCCGCTGCGCCGGCAGAGAAGGACACTCGCGTGCAATTCGGCGACATGCGCGGGTGGATCGCGGCGCTGAAAAAAGAAGGCGAGCTGCACGAGATCAACACGGAAGTGGATTGGGATTGCGAGCTCGGCACGGTTACGCGGCGCGTGTTCGGCAATGGCGACGGCCCGGCGCTGATGTTCAACAACATCAAGGATTACAACAAAGGCGGACGCTGCACGCAGCTGTTCACCGGTGGGCTTTCAAATTATTCACGCGTCGCCATGATGTTCGGGCTGCCGAAGAACGCGCCGATCACGGATTTGGTCAAAGCCGCGCGCAAGGCTTACGCGAGCCGCGTGCCGCCGGTGACGGTGAAGACCGGACCGGTGAAGGAGAATATCCTCAAGGGCAACGACATCGATCTGTTCGAGTTTCCCGTGCCGCGCTGGCACCGGCTCGACGGCGGGCGCTACATCAACACGATGCAAGGCTCGGTGACGCGCGATCCGGTTTCCGGCCGCATGAACGTCGGCATCTATCGCGGCATGATCGGTAAGAAGGACACCATTCCGGTTCTGCTATGGCGGCCGCAGAATTGGGGCCAGGACATGCAGAAATATTCCGACAAACATCAGGAGATGCCGGTTGCGTTCATCTATGGCTGGGAGCCGTGCCTGCCGTTTTGCGCGTCTTCTCCGATTCCACCGGATGTTTCCGAATATGACGTGATGGGCGCCGTGCGCGGCGCGCCGGTGGAGTTGGTCGATTGTGAAACGGTGCCGCTGCAAGTGCCGGCCACCGCCGAGATGGTGGTCGAGGGCTGGATTTCGTCCGATCCGGCGACGTTCGAAATGGAAGGGCCGTTCGGCGAATACACCGGCTATTTCGGCGGCGATCAGGCGCCCAAGCATCGCGTGCGCGTGACCTGTATTACACAT
This sequence comes from Hyphomicrobiales bacterium, assembly GCA_003169835.1. Classification (GTDB taxonomy): domain Bacteria; phylum Pseudomonadota; class Alphaproteobacteria; order Rhizobiales; family Xanthobacteraceae; genus PNAI01. The sequence continues at coordinate 105,643 of PNAI01000016.1, forward strand.
CGCAACAAGCCGATCTTCCGCGGCACGCTCGAAGGTACCATGCCGAAGATGCTCAACGAGAATTCCATTATGAGCTCGGTGCAGCGCGCGGCGCTGGCGTGGAACATTCTGGAGCGCTCGGGCGTTCCGGGCGTGACCGACGTGCATTGTCCGCCCGCCAACAACGGCACAACGCTCATCATCCAACTGCGCCAGACCTATCGCGGGCAGGCCAAGCAGGCGGCCGCCGCGATCTGGGGCTCGAGTGCCGCGCACCTGCGGTACAAGAATATCTGGGTGGTGGACGAGGACATCGACATCCACGACTACGGCGCGCTCGATTGGGCGTTTGCATATCGGGTCAATGCTGCGGAAGACGACATCGTGTTCTTTCCCGGCACGTTCGGCTCGGCGCTCGATCCGAGCACGCGGCTCAAATACCGCAACACGTCCATGTATGGCACGGGCAAATGGTGCCGCGTGCTGATCGACGCCACCGTCAATCTCGATTTCGAGCCGGAAGAAAATTACGGCGGCAAGCGCTATCCGCCGATGGTCATTCCAGAGAAGCAGGACATGGATTTGGTGGAGAGGCGCTGGAAGGATTACGGCTTCAAGGACTGAGCGGTCTCATTGGACGGTATGTATGGGGTGGGCAACGGAATCGTTGCTCACCCTTTTTGTCGATCGATCACACGGTGATGAGTGGATGGCGCGCCCGACAAGATTCGAACTTGTGACCTCTGCCTTCGGAGGGCAGCGCTCTATCCAGCTGAGCTACGGGCGCGGGATCAAGGCATTTGATAGCCGATAGGCGTGGATGCAGCAACGGCGGGTTGTCATCTCGCGGTGGCTTGAGCGCGAATACACCGTGCACAAGCCGTGGCTGTCACCCCATTTGACGTTCTATAGTGCACTCTACGAATAGGCGCGCGCTCAAAGGAGCCGGAGGAAACCCCTATGTCGCAAGTTGTCGAAAAGCGCGAGGAAAAGCCCGCGGCCGTGCTCAAGGATTCCGATTTCAACTGGCAGGACCCGCTCGATCTCGATGGCGAATTGACAGAAGAAGAGCGCATGGTGCGCGAGAGCGCGCGCGGTTTTGCGCAAGGCAAACTGATGCCGCAGGTGCTGATGGCGTACCGCGAAGAGCGGTTCGATCGCAGCATCATCTCCGACATGGGTAAGCTCGGCCTGATCGGGCCGACGATTCCGGAAGAATACGGCGGCGCGGGGCTTGGCTACGTGGCGGCGGGGCTGATCACGCGCGAACTTGAGCGCGTCGATTCCGGCTATCGCTCCGCCATGTCGGTGCAGTCCTCGCTCGTGATGCAGCCGATCTTCGCCTATGGCACCGAAGCACAGCGCAAGAAATATCTCCCCAAGTTGGCGCGCGGCGAGATCGTCGGCTGCTTCGGGCTCACCGAGCCAGATCATGGTTCCGATCCGGGCTCGATGGTCACGCGCGCGGAAAAAGTCGCGGGCGGGTTCAAGCTCAACGGCGCGAAAACCTGGATCACCAATTCGCCGATCGCAGATATCGCGGTGGTGTGGGCGAAACTCGACGGCGTGATCCGCGGTTTCATTGTCGAGCGCGACAGCAAAGGATTTTCCACGCCGAAGATCGAAGGCAAGCTTTCATTGCGCTGCTCGATCACCGGCGAGATCGTGCTGACCGATGTGGCGGTGCCGGAGGAAAATCTGCTGCCGAATGTGAAGGGCCTCGCAGGTCCGTTCGGCTGCCTCACGTCCGCGCGCTACGGAATCGCTTGGGGTGCGATGGGAGCCGCGGAATTCTGCTGGCACGCGGCGCGGCAATATGTGCTCGATCGCAAGCAGTTTGGCCGGCCGCTCGCGGCCAATCAGCTCGTGCAGAAGAAACTCGCCGACATGCAGACCGAGATCACGCTCGGGTTGCACGCGGCGTTGCGGCTTGGCCGCTTGTTCGAAGCGGGGAAAGCCACGCCGCCGGCGGTGTCGCTGCTCAAGCGCAACAATTGCGGCAAGGCGCTGGATATTGCGCGTCTGGCGCGCGATATGCACGGCGGCAACGGCATTTCGGATGAGTTCCACGTCATGCGCGTGATGTGCAACCTCGAGACGGTCAACACCTACGAGGGCACGCACGATATCCATGCGCTGATTTTGGGCCGTGCGCAGACCGGCATACAGGCGTTTTTCTGATTTGTTTTTTTTGAAACCCGCTTACGCGATTTAAGATTGCGTATGCAAGCACAGCGCTGCGAGTCGATCGACCATGGCGCTGTTGGGATCGGGCAGCGCATCGACGATGGTGAAGTGGTTGGTGCCGGCAATCGCTTCGTAGCGCGTTGTGGCGCCGCGCGCGCGCCAAGTTTCTGCGATGATCTGGCTCTGGCGCAAGAATTCGGACGATTCCAGCGAGCCTACGACCGCATCGAAGACACAAGTCTTGGCGACCGGCCATTGCAGTGGCGAAACGCGGCGCGCGAGCGCTGCATCGAGCTTGAGCTCCTGGTTCATCGAAACGTGAATGAGCGGCTCCAGGTCGAAGACGCCGGAAATCGAATAGCCAGCGGGCACAAGGTCGGCGGGGGCGTCGGCAGCGATCGACTTCCAATCGGTGGCGGCCATGCAGGCGGCAAGATGTCCGCCGGCCGAATGGCCGTAGACCATGATGCGCTGGCCGAAGCGGCGCCAGAGGTAAAGGCAGGCCTGGCGGATCTGCGAAATGATGTCGGCGATGCTGACTTGCGGGCACAGGTCGTAACCGGCGAGCGCGACGGCGACGCCGTGCGCATTGAGCCCGCTCGCCATGTGACTGAACATCGAAGGATCGAGCGAGCGCCAATAGCCGCCGTGCACGAACATCGCGAGCGGCGTGGTTCCGCTGCCCTCGGGGAAGAACAGGTCGACATACTGTCGCGGACTCGCGCCATAGGACATGCCAAGCGCGCAGCCTTCCTCCGCGCTGGCTTTTGCCCGGTAGTCGGCAGCTTCGCGCTGCCAGCGGGCAAAAATCTCAGTATGCTCCGGCACGCGCGCGCGGTTGTTGTATTCGACCTCGTAATCAATCGGCATGCCCAGCTCCCGACTCACGGGCCGCAGATTGGGGTAAGAGGGCACCGCGGGCAAGTAAATATGCGAGGCCGATTGTTCCAATATGAGCGGGGCGTTATGAGTTGCCCATGAAAGTTAACGGCATATCCACACGCAGCGTCTGGCGAGAGCCGGATGGCGTCTCGGTCGGCGTGATCGATCAAGCGTTGTTGCCATATCGGTTCGCAACCATTCGGCTTGCGACGCTGGAAGACATCGCGCGCGCGATCAGCAGCATGCAGGTGCGCGGCGCGCCGCTGATCGGGGCCGTTGCCGCATACGGGCTTTGCATGGCGCTGCGCGTGGATGCTTCGGACGAAAATCTCGAGCGCGCCTATTCAATGCTGCTGGCCACGCGCCCGACAGCGATCAATCTGAAATGGGCGCTCGATGAGGCGATGGCGGCGGTGCGCAATTTGCCGCGCGATCAACGCGTGGCCGCTGCTTATCGCCGCGCCGACGAAATCTGCGACGAGGACGTCGCCATCAATCAGGCCATTGGACAAAACGGACTAAGGTTGATCGAAGACATTGCGCGACGGAAAAAATCCGATGCGCCAGTCAACGTGCTCACGCATTGCAATGCGGGCTGGCTTGCTACGGTCGATCTGGGCACAGCGACGGCGCCGATCTATCTCGCGCATGATGCAGGGATCAAAGTCCATGTCTTCGTCGATGAGACGCGCCCGCGCAATCAAGGTGCGCTCACCGCGTGGGAACTCGGCCAGCACGGCGTGCCGCATACGTTCATCGCAGACAATACCGGCGGGCATTTGATGCAGCACGGGTTGGTCGACATCGCCATCGTCGGCACCGACCGCGTCACCGCGCAAGGCGACGTGTGCAACAAGATCGGCACTTATCTCAAGGCGCTCGCCGCCAAGGACAACAATGTTCCATTTTATGTGGCGCTGCCCTCGCCGACGATCGATTTCACTGTCACCGATGGAATTGCCGAAATTCCGATCGAGCAACGCGGGGCAGAGGAGATCGCGAACGTGACCGGGCGCGGCGCTGACGGTGGCGTTACAACGGTGCGCGTCGTGCCCGAGGGCTCGGACGTTGCGAATTACGCGTTCGACGTTACGCCGGCGCGTCTGGTGAGCGGGCTGATCACCGAGCGTGGCGTGATTGCTGCCACGCGCGGGGCGCTCGCAAAGGTATTTCCCGAGCGTGCGAATTCTGCAAAATATGCGCCGAGCGGCAGGTCAGAGGGTTGAATATGGCCGGAAAATTCGGATGGATTGCGTCTTCGATCGGGCTCACGTTCGTGTTCTGCTTTGCCGGCTCTATGCCGGTTCACACACAATCGCCGGGCGAGACATTTGCCGGCAAGAACATCTCGGTGATCATCGGTTTTGGTGCGGGCGGTGGCTACGACATGTGGGGCCGTCTCGTCGCGCGCCACATCGGTAAACATCTTCCGGGTAAGCCCAATACCATCGCGCAAAATATGCCGGGCGCGGGCAGTTATGTCGCGGCGAGCCACATCTATGGCGCCGCGCCGAAGGACGGCACGGTGCTCGCGATCATCGCGCGCGATGCAGCGCTCGGGCCGCTGTCCAGCGCGCCGGGCGCGCGATTTGACGCGACCAAACTCTCGTGGATCGGCACGCCGACGAAGGAGCACAATGTGTGCATCGCCTATCACACGGTGGCGGTGAAGAGTGTGGCCGATCTGCGTGAGAAACAATTGATCCTGGGAGATACCGGGCCGGGCACCGGCACAAGGTCGTATCCGAAAGTGCTCAACGATCTGCTCGGATTCAAATTCAAGCTGGTCGGAGGTTTTCAGTCGTCGGCGGATGTGTTCCTGGCGATGGAACGGGGGGAGGTCGATGGCATCTGCGAGAGCCTCGACAGTGTGATGAACCGCAGGCCGGATTGGATATCGAGCAAGAAAGTGACGGTTCTGCTGCAGGCGGGAGCTGCGCCGCATCGCGATTTAAAAGATGTACCGAATGTTCTCGATCTTGCGCGCAACAGCGACGAACGCCAAGTTCTGGAATTCTTGTACGCCGGACAAGAGATTGGGCGGCCGTTCGTCGCACCGCCGGATATGCCGGCGGATCGGCTCAAAATGCTGCGCGATGCTTTCAACGCGACCATGAAAGATGCCGATTTCGTGGCGGACGCCAAGCGCAATAAATTTGAGTTGGAGCCCGAAGACGGCGAACATCTGGCGGCGCTGATCAAGAAAATCTACGCGACGCCAAAGCCGATCATCGACAGGGTGACTGAGCTCATCAAGTGACTTTTGATTTTGTCATTCCGGGGCGACGCGAAGCGTCGAGCCCGGAATCTAGAGGCAAACTCAGAACAAGCATTTGGATTCCGGGTCCGCGCCTTTGGCGCGTCCCGGAATGACGAGTTGAGAGAATTCGATTTAGCGCGGGGCGCGTTTGGCCAAGATCCGCTGCAGGGTGCGGCGGTGCATGTTGAGCCGGCGTGCCGTCTCCGACACGTTGCGGGCGCACAGTTCGTAGATGCGCTGGATGTGTTCCCAGCGTACGCGGTCGGCCGACATGGGATGTTCCGGCGGTTCGGCCTTCTTGCCATCGAGTGCCAGCAAAGCCGCCACCACGTCGTCGGCGTCGGCGGGTTTGGCAAGGTAATCGATGGCGCCGATCTTGATCGCGTTCACGGCGGTCGCGATGTTGCCGTAGCCGGTCAGCACGATGGCGCGCGCGTCCGGACGCCGTTCTTTGAGCGCCGAGATGACATCAAGTCCGCTGCCGTCGCCCAGCCGCATATCGACGACGGCAAAAGCAGGCGGTGCGCGTTCCACGTGCTGGAGCCCTTCGGAAACCGCCTCCGCGGTCGTCACCTCGAAGCCGCGGCTCTCCATCGCGCGGGCGAGGCGCTGCACGAACGCCTTGTCGTCGTCGACGATCAGCAGTGATCGCTCGGGCACATTTGCCAAAGTAGCGACGTCGCTCATCGCGTTCCTCTATTTTCAGCCATTGGTTGAAGATTAGAGAAGTAACGCGCCTAGCTCAAGCAAAATGAATTCACGAAACCGCCGCGGTTAACGGACGCTCAAAATCCTCGCGCCCCCAACGGATTCGAACCACCGCTCCACGATCGGGAAATGCCCGATTTTCGAAATTCAGCGTTGCGCCCGATCGTTCGAGCAACGTCTTGGCGATGAAAAAGCCTAGTCCCAAGCCCGTGGTTTCGCTGCCGGCATTCATGCGGCGCCGCTTGCTCGATTTCACATAGGGCTCGCCGATACGGTCAATGATCTCCGGCGCAAAACCCGGCCCGTCGTCGCTGATGGTCACGGCAACATCCTCGCCGCTCCAATCGGCCGCGACCTCGACGCGCTTCTGGGCAAAATCGACGGCGTTTTCGAGCAGATTGCCGAGTCCATAAAGTATCGCGGGATTGCGCGCGCCGACGGGCGGTGCAAGCTGGTGCGGTACTGCGACTTCGATTGCGACCCCGAAATTGCGGTGCGGCGCCACGACTTCTTCGATCAATGCGGTGAACGGCATGCGGTCGAACGGCTCGCCGCTTGCCGACAGCTCGGTGAGCTTTGCCAGGATGCCGCGGCAACGCTGCGACTGTTCGCGCAGCAGGCGCACATCCTCGGCATGTGGTGAATCCGGCGGGATGGCGCGCTCGAGTTCCTTGGCGATCACCGAAATGGTGGACAGCGGCGTGCCGAGTTCATGGGCGGCTGCGGCGGCGAGACCATCGAGCTGCGAGAGATGCTGCTCGCGCTCGAGTACGAGTTCGGTAGCGGCGAGCGCTTCGGCAAGTTGGCGGCCTTCTTCGGTGATTTGCCAGGAATAGAGACCGATGAAGAGAATGGACAGCAAAATCGACAGCCAAACTCCCAGCATGTAGATCCACGGCAAATCGAGTGGGTCTTCGTTCTCCCAGGGCAGCGGATAATGCACGAACAAAAGTATCGTGGCACAAAGCATCGCGAATCCGCCAAGGACCAGTGTCAGGCGCGGCGGCAACGCAGTAGCCGAAAGCAGGACGGGCGCGAGAAATAGAAACGCGAATGGATTTTGCAGCCCGCCGGTGAGGAACAAAAGCGCTGCGAGTTCGGCGGTATCAAAGGCCAGCAGCCAAGCGGCGCGGTCGGGCTCGACGCGCTGAGAGGTGCTAAAGCGCACGCGCAGCATCACGTTGAGCCACACCGCGAGGACGATCACGGCCATGCATGGCCAGATCGGCAATTCGAAATCGAGGCCGTAATAGACCACTACTACGGCGGTGGTCTGACCAATGATCGCGAACCAGCGCAGCCGCAGCAATGTGTCAAGCCGGACCTGCCGCCGCTGCGGCAGATGGAGCTTGTCAAAATCCTGACCAAGCATGGCTGCAATGTAGCGGTTCGCTTGGCCGGCTTAAATACCGGATTGTGCGCTGGCGGGCTTTATCTTGGGCCGTTAACTTGCGCCTATTGTTGCGGCCGAAGACGCGGTGGGGCTTGCGCCGGGGCGCTTGCCGCGTCACATCTGCGGCATCATGCTGTCCGCTGCAACCATGCCCGCCGACCCCACCATCACCGTCGATTGCCTGGTCAAGATCTATGGAAAAGATGTCGCGGTCGATGGCATTTCATTTGCGCTCAAGCCGGGCTCGGTCACGGCGCTGCTGGGCGCCAACGGTGCCGGCAAGTCCACGACCATCGCGACGATCATGGGTCTGCTGACGCCGACGTCGGGCCGCGCGACGGTGCTCGGCGCGGAAATGCCGCGGCAGCGCCATCGCGTGCTTCACCGTATGAATTTCGAAAGTCCCTATGTCGACATGCCGATGCGGCTCACCATCCAGCAGAACCTGACGGTTTTCGGCATGCTCTATGGGGTTGCGAATTTGCCTGAGCGCATCGCAAGGCTTGCCGCGGAACTTGAACTCACGGAGCTGCTCGACCGGCCGACCGGCAAATTGTCGTCGGGCCAGAAGACCCGCGTGTCGCTGGCAAAATCGCTGATTAACGAACCGGACGTCCTGCTGCTCGACGAGCCAACCGCTTCGCTCGATCCCGATACGGCAGATTGGGTGCGCGGGCGGCTTGAGCGCTATTGCAGGGAGCGGCATGCCACCGTGCTGTTGGCCTCACACAACATGGCGGAAGTCGAACGGCTGTGCGAGCGCGTCATCATGATGAAGCGCGGGCGGATCGAAGACGACGACACGCCGGAACGGCTGATCGCGCGCTACGGTCGGAATACGCTGGAAGAAGTCTTTCTCGACATTGCGCGCGGCCGCACCGACGCTCGCGAGGCCGCGCAATGAGCGTGCAGGAAAACGAAGCCGTTATGTTTTCGACGCGGCGCGTGTTGGCGATGGTGCTGCGCTATTGGTATCTGCTGCGCTCGTCCTGGCCGCGCATTCTCGATCTGATCTATTGGCCCGCGGTGCAGATGCTGATGTGGGGATTCCTGCAACTCTATCTGAACCAGAATTCCGGCTTCTTCAATAAAGCCGGCGGCACATTCATAGGTGCGGTGCTGTTGTGGGATATTTTATTCCGCGGCCAGCTTGGATTCTCGATCTCGTTTCTAGAGGAAATGTATGCGCGCAACATGGGCAATCTGATGATGAGCCCGTTGCGGCCGGTCGAGTTCGTCACAGCACTGATGGTGATGAGCATTATCCGGCTGGCGATCGGCATGGTGCCGGTCTCGCTGCTTGCGATTGCATTTTTCGGATTCAATCTGTGGGGTTTCGGCCTCGCGCTTGCGGCGTTCTTCCTCAATCTCATCTTGACGAGCTGGGCGATCGGAATTTTCGTGGCGGGACTGCTGCTGCGCAATGGACTCGGCGCTGAGAGTCTTGCCTGGACCTTCATGTTTTTGTTTCTGCCGCTCACCTGCGTCTATTATCCGGTGGCGGTGCTGCCGGTCTGGCTGCAGCCGGTCGCGTGGTCCTTGCCGCCGACCTATGTGTTCGAGGGCATGCGCGCGCTGCTGATCGATCATGTGTTCCGCGCCGACCTGATGATCGAAGCGTTCGCCATCAATGTCGGATTGTTTGCGGCGGGGGCGGTAGCGTTCTTTATGCTTTTGCGCAGTGCGCGCCGGCACGGAACGCTCCTGCAGACCGGCGAATAAGGCATTGCTGCGATGCGGCGGCCACAACCTGCTGAATTCATGTCAATTTTCAAGGTAACGGATTACAACAAGCCGATAGTTATATTGACGGTATGGCTGCGAATCGTCAGGATGCTGCATCGCAACAAGATCGGGCCGGGGCCCATAAAATGGCAATTGGAGAATTTGGCGGGGCGCCACAGACCGGCGGTCCGGTGGCTTCGACCGGCCTCTACTGGCTCTATGAGATGAGCCACGCCGCGCTCAATCCCTGGCGCGTCATGGCCGATGTGACAAAGCTCTATTTCAAAAATCCGCTCAATCCGCTGACGCGCACCCAGTTCGGCAAGACAATGGCTGCGTCCGCCGAATTGTTCGAGCGCATCACACGCCGCTACGGCAAGCCGGAGTGGCACATCGATTCCACTTTGGTCGGTGGCGAGCGCGTGCCGGTCCATATCAGCTGCGTGTGGGAGCGGCCGTTCTGCCAGCTGCTGCACTTTGAGCGCGTGTTCGAACGCGTACCGCAGCGGCCGCAGCCGAAGCTTCTGATCGTGGCGCCAATGTCAGGCCATTACGCCACGCTGCTGCACGGCACGGTCGAGGCCTTCCTGCCTAATTTCGATGTCCACATCACCGATTGGATCGATGCGCGCATGGTGCCGGTGGCTGAAGGCCGGTTCGATCTCGACGACTACATCGACTATGTCATCAGCATGCTGCATCGGCTTGGCGGAGACACCAACGTGATCGCCGTGTGCCAGCCTTCGGTACCGGTGCTGGCCGCCGCAGCGTTGATGGAAGCGAGCAACGACGCGTACGCGCCGCGGTCCATCGTGCTGATGGGCGGGCCGATCGATACGCGCGTCAATCCGACGGGAGTCAATAAGCTAGCAGAAGAGCGGGGCATCAATTGGTTCCGCAACAACGTCATCACCAAAGTGCCGTTTCCGCATCCGGGTCTCATGCGTGATGTGTATCCTGGATTCCTGCAGCTCAATGGTTTTGTGAGCATGAATCTCGACCGGCATGTCGATGCGCATCAAAATATGTTTTTGCATCTGGTTGGCGGCGACGGCGATTCAGCGCAGAAGCACCGGGAATTTTATGATGAATATTTGGCGGTGATGGATCTTACGGCGGAGTTCTATCTGCAGACTGTCGATACCGTTTTTGTCCGTCATGCGCTGCCGAAGGGCGAGATGACCCACCGCGGCCATCCGATCGATCCGTCTATGATCCGCAGAGCCGCGCTACTGACGATCGAGGGCGAAAGAGACGACATATCAGGCGTCGGGCAGACCGAGGCTGCGCACAAGCTGTGCGTGAACATTCCGCTGGAGCGCAAGGCGCATTATCTGCAGCTTGGCGTTGGCCATTTTGGCGTGTTCAACGGCTCGCGATTCCGCGCCGAAATCGCTCCGCGCATCTCGGATTTCATCCGCTCCATCAGCGCGCCGGTGGCACGCAAGGCATCCGTGCGCGTGGTGGCTTAAAGTCCATCGTCTCCTTTGACTGTGCGCGTCTGACTTGCTCCAATCGGGGGCCGGGAGATGTTTCGTCTCATATCCGGAAATATTCCCATCGGTTCGAACCATGCCGCTTAGCGCCTTGTTCTTTCGCCGATCGAGCGAGCCGCGAACGATCGAGATTGCTTACGAGCAAGCGGTCTATCAGGTGCGGGTGCGCCGGCACCGCCGTGCGCGCCGCTATACACTGCGTGTTCATGCGGCCAGCCGCGACGTGGTGCTCACCATGCCGTTGCGCGGGAGCGTGCGCGAGGCCAGGATCTTCGCCCAGAAGCACGGGGCCTGGATCGCCGCGCGGCTGGTGCGCTTGCCCATCGCTGCGCCGTTCGGTCATGGCGCGATCGTGCCGCTGCGCGGAGAGCCGCATCGCATCGTGCATCGTCCCAAAGAGCGCGGCACGGTGTGGGTCGAGGCCGGTTCCGATGGCGCGCAATTGCTATGCGTGACGGGTCAGGCGCCGCATATCGGCCGGCGGATCGGCGATTATCTCAAGCGCGAGGCCAAGCGCGAGCTGGAAGCCGCGAGCTGCCGTGCCGCCGAGAAGCTTGATGTCGCGATCAAGCGCGTCTCGGTGCGCGATCAGGCAAGCCGCTGGGGTTCGTGTTCGAGCACCGGCGTGCTGTCGTACTCCTGGCGGTTGATTCTGGCGCCGCCGTTCGTGCTTGAATATCTCGCAGTGCACGAGGTCGCGCATTTGGTGGAAATGAATCATTCGGCACGGTTTTGGCGTATGGTCGCGGCGCATTGCCCAGACGAGGGGCGGGCCAGGGCATGGCTCGATGCGCATGGCAGCGATCTGCATCGCTACGGCATCGCCGATGACGAGGCAAGGCCGCGTACGGCCGAAATCTGATCGCCTCAATCCTCAACCCACAATCCATGATGCCGCGCCCCAATCCCACCGCGCTGACCGCGCTTCTGGCTCTGCTGACCGGCATCGCACCGATGTCGGTGGACATGTATCTCGCTTCATTGCCGGATATTGCGCGCAGTCTCGTGACGTCCGACGCACAGGTGCAGCTCACACTCTCGTTCTATCTTGTCGGTTTTGCCATCGGCCAGGTGATCTGGGGCCCGATCTCCGACCGGCATGGGCGAAGGCCGATCCTGCTGACGGCAATTTCGGTTTTCATTGTGGCCAGTGTCGTATGCACGATCGCTCCTTCGATCGAGGTTTTGATCGCGGCGCGCTTTGTTCAAGCGGTTGGCGGCGCGGGCATGACGGTGCTGGCGCGTGCGGTGGTGCGCGATGTCTACGAAGGTTTGGCCGTGGCGCGCGAATTGTCGCGCATGACTGCGGTCATGGCGCTGGCGCCGCTGCTTGCGCCGCTGCTTGGCGGCGTGCTGCAGACGTTTTTCGGCTGGCGCGCGAATTTCGTCGTGCTGACGGCCATCGGCGTCTCGACAGCGGCGCTGGTGGCGCTGCTGCTGCCGGAAACATTGCGCAGCCGTGCGCCCGAACCGGTCTCGTTCGGCTCTATCTTTCGCTCCTATCGCACGTTCGCCAGCGATCGGACCTTCCTCACTTATTCAGGGCTGCTCATTTGCGCGTTCGGCGGATTGTTCGCCTGGATCTCGGCTTCCGCGTTTGTGCTGCAAAATCTCTATCGCCTTACGCCGTTTGAATTTGGCCTGGCGTTTGCGGTCGGATCGGTCGGCTACCTCATCGGCACGTGGATTGCGGCGCATATCGTCGCGCGCGTTGGGCTCGATCGCACACTGGGGCTTGGATGCGTCGTAATGGCGGGCGGAGGTGCTGCCGGTGTGCTGGCGTTGTTGTTTGGATTTACGTCGGCGACTGCGCTGGTATTGCCGGTTGCCGTGTTTCTCGCCGGGCTCGGGCTCGCGTTGCCGCAGGCGCAAGCCGGCGCATTGCTGCCGTTTCCGGAGCGGGCCGGGACTGCATCCTCACTGGTCGGGTTTTTGCAACAGACGGCAGGCGCGGTGGTCGGCGCCATTGTCGTGCATCTGCTGGGTCAGAGTGCGTGGCCGCTCGCCATCGGTGTTGCAGTCATGGGATGCGGCGCGTTTGTGCTCTGGGCGCTTACGCATGAGATGCGTAAATAAACACCGAGCTTGAATATTTTTAGTGCCGTCCGAACAAGCGATCGACCAGCCAATTGTCGAGCTTGTCGGCCGCGGGAGTCGGTGCGGGTTCCGGCTGCGGCGGGTTGGGAGCGAAAATCTTCCAAGGTGGCAGGATGCCCGCAAGCGGTGAATCGCCCGAGACGCCCGGTAGATTCACGACCGGTACACCCTGATGGGCCGTTTTCATGAACTTGCTCCAGATATCAACCGGCAACGCACCGCCGGTCAATTTTTTGGTGGGCGAGCCGTCGTCATTGCCGAGCCACACGCCGGTGACGAGATGGGCGGTGTAGCCGACGAACCAGGCGTCGCGGAAATCCTGCGAGGTGCCGGTCTTGCCGGCGGCGGGCCAGCCGGGGAAATCGGCCTTGCGTGCGGTGCCGTCCACCAGCGTTTGGTGCATCATCGCGTTCATCATGGCGACATAGCGCTGCTCGACGATGGCGCCAAGATTTTGCGGCGCGCGCTGGTAGAGTAATTTTCCATCATTGGTGCGCACGCGCTCGATAACATGCGGGGTGATCGCGTTACCACCGTTCGCAAACGGCGCATAGGCGCCGACCAGTTCGAGCACCGAGACCTCCGAAGTGCCGAGCGCGATCGAGGGATTGGCTTCGAGCTTGGAGGCGATACCGAGGCGGTAGGCGGTGCGGACCACGGCTGCAGGAGTTAGCTCAAGCGTGAGCCGCACGGATACGGTGTTGAGAGAGTGCGAGAACGCCTGCTGCAGCGTCACCGGCCCGAAATATTCGCGGCCATAGTTTTCTGGCTTCCAGCCCTTGAGCGCGATCGGCTTGTCTTCGCGGATCGTGTCCGGCGTCAGCCCGCGTTCGAGCGCGGTGAGGTAGACAAACGGCTTGAAAGCAGAGCCGGGCTGGCGCTTGGCGGCGATGGCGCGATTGAATTGGCTCTCAGCATAATTCTTGCCGCCGACCAGCGCACGCACGGTGCCGTCGGGATTTATCGCGACGATAGCCCCTTGAGTCACGCCGAATTTCTCGCCCCTTTGTGCAAGCTCGTCGACCAGCGCCTTCTCGGCCGCGGCCTGCAAGAGCGGATCAATCGAGGTCGCGACAACGATGTCATCTTCGACGTGACCGATGAGATCGTCGAGAACATCCATGATCCAGTCGGCTACATAATTGGCCGAGCCGGTGCCGACTTGCCGGATCGCCTGGGCCGGGCTTATGAGCGCGGCCTTGGCGGCGTCGTCGCTGATGAATTTAAGGTCCGCCATGGCGGCGAGTACGATCTGGGCGCGGCGCTCGGCGCCGTTGGGATTGCGGCTGGGCGCCAGGCGCGAAGGCGAGCGGACGAGGCCTGCAAGCACTGCGGCTTCCGCCAACGAGAGTTGCTTGGCTGGCTTGTTGTAATAGCGCTGCGCTGCGGACTCGATGCCATAGGCGCCGGCGCCGAAGTAGACGCGATTGAGATAGAGCTCGATGATTTCATCCTTGCGGAACTTGTGCTCGATCCAAAGCGCGAGCACGGCTTCCTGCAGCTTGCGGGTGAGCGTGCGCTCTTGCGTGAGGAACAGGTTCTTGGCGAGCTGCTGGGTGATGGTTGAGCCGCCTTGCGCCACGCCGCGGCGCAGGATGTTGGCGAGCATGGCGCGCGTGATGCCGATTGGATCGATGCCGTAGTGCGAATAGAAGCGCCGGTCCTCGATGGCGACGAAGGCCTGCGGCACATAGCGCGGTAGGTCGCGCAGGTGAATCGCCGGCCCGCCGTCGCCGCGCATGGCGAACGGGTGGCCATCGAGGCTGACGATCTGGATCGAAGGCGGCCGCTTAGGGATTTCGAGCGAATGGATCGGCGGCAGGTTCGCGAATGTCCAGGCCATGACGCCCATTGAGGCGACCAGCATCCACAGCCCGAGCACAGCCCCCCAATAGGCTATCCGGCGGATGCCCGACCGACGACGGCCACCGCGCTTGCGCGAGCGTTTGCCGCTTCGGCCGCGCCGCCGGCGTGGGTGCTGCGGTGCACCTTCACCGGCGCTGCCGCGTTGAGAAGAATCAGGACGTTGATCTGACATCGATGTTGCGTCGAGGGTGGGCTCGTGGCGCGCGTGCGCCTTTTGCCGATTCAACGCCATGTTTCATCCTGCGGATCAGCCCCGGCGGCCGATGCACGCCGAATCTTGCGTACAGGCTAATTCTGGCAATTTAAGGGGTGGTTAAGCGATTGAACAATCGCGCAATACCGGCCGCGAAATGGCGGACGCTGATATGTGATATCGCATCAATCCGACTGTTGATGAGCGGTCCTGCCATATTTTCGAGAATCGCATTTTATGCATGATGTAGCGATTCCGGGGGATCCCGGTGGGACTGTTTTGGAGACTCACATGCGCAAAGGCGCTCTTCTGCTCGCACTCGCGTTCGCTGTATCTGCGACGGTTTCGGCTTCGGCCGCAAGGAAACCGAAAGCCGATCCGGCGGTTCAGGCTCAAAATGACTCCGCGGCGTTCTTCAACGACGCGTTCCATCCGTGGGCACCCTCGGCGGCGATGTCGAAATCCTCAAAGGGCAAGAAGAAGAAATCAAAGTAGATCCAATCCGGAAAATCACCGGGCGTTTTTGTTGTGGCAGCGATCCCATGCAGACAGCATGGGGTCGCGCCGCCGTTTTGGGGCATTGCCGTCAGTTCGCGGCGAGGCCTCTTGCGGATTTTTTTGATTCTTCTGGTGCTACGAACAATTGCAGCAATGCTCGCTTGATCGTCATCTCCCGTGTGGCCGACGCAATTTTGGCGCCCATCAGATCGGTGACATAAAAAACGTCAACCACGCGCTCGCCGAAAGTCGCGACATGGGCGGATGTGATATTGAGATTGAGCTTCGAGATCGTCGATGTGAGTTCGTAGAGCAGGCCTGGCCGGTCGAGGCCCATGATTTCGATTACCGTATAGCGATTCGACCACTGATTATTGATCGTGACTTCCGGCTCGATCGCAAAGGCTTTGAGCGGCGTTCTCGTACCCGAGCGCCGCGCCATGACTTCCGGCAGTTTCAGGTCGCCGCGCAAGGCCTTCTCGATGGTATCTGCGATGCGCGATGCGCGGCGCGCCTCGTCGTCGTCGTGCTCGAATTCGCGCGACACAGCGATGGTATCGAGCGCGCGGCCGTCGGTGGTGGTGAAGATCTGCGCATCGACGATGTTGGCACTGGCGGCTGCGCAGGCGCCGGCGATGATCGACAGCAGACGCGGATGATCGGGCGCCAGCACGGTCAGTTCGGTGACGGCGCGCGCAGAATCGAACGCAAACGAAGTCGCCAATGACTTGTTATCCGCTTCGGCCGAGCGCACGAAACGAGCATGGGTGACGCGGTGCGGCAGGTCCACTTTTAGCCAGTAGGCGGGATAGTGGCGCGCGACATAGCCGTCGATCTGCTCGGGCGACCAATCCTTGAGCTCGGCCTTGAGTTCGGCTTGCGCAATTGACACGCGCTGCGCACGGTTGACTTCGGAGAAGCCGCCGGTGAGTGCGGGCTCGGTCTCGTAGTAAAGCGTGCGCAGGAGCTGCGCCTTCCAGCCGTTCCATACGCCGGGGCCGACCGCGCGGATGTCGGCGGTGGTGATGATGGTGAGCAACTTCATGCGTTCGAGTGACTGCACGACGGCGGCGAAATTCTCGATGGTGCGGCGATCGGTCAAGTCGCGCGATTGCGCGACCGTCGACATGACCAGATGGTTTTCGATCAGCCAGGCGACGGTTTCGGTTTCGGCCGGAGAGAGGCCAAGGCGCGGGCAGAACCGGCGAGCGACGCGCGCGCCGGCGATAGAGTGATCCTCGATGCGGCCTTTGGCGATGTCGTGCAAAAAGAGCGTGACATAGAGCACCATGCGGTGGTGCGGCTGGATTTTGTGCACGAGGTCGTTGGCGAGCGCGAATTCCTCGTGCTGCCCGCGTTCGATGTCGGCCAGTATGCCGATGCAACGCAGCAGATGCTCGTCCACCGTATAATGGTGGTACATGTTGAATTGCATCATGGCGACGATGCGCCCGAATGCGCGGACGAAGCGGCCGAGCACGCCAGTCTCATTCATTCGCCGCAAGACGATTTCGGCGTCGTGCGATGTCAGGATTTCGAGAAACAGCCGGTTTGCTTCGGTGCTTTTCCGCAGATCGTCGTCGATCAGCTTCAACGAGTGCGTTGCGGCGCGCATGGCGTCGGGGTGCAGCACCAGATTGTGCTTCTGCGCGAGATGAAACATGCGGATCAGGTTGACCGGATCGCGGCTGAAGACGTCGGCATCGGTGACGGTGAGCCGGTTGTTGTCGTCGATAAAATCCTCGCTCTCGCGCAACGGCCGGCGGCCGCGCGGGCGGAATCTTGCCATGACGCGGCTGAGCACCGGCGCGGGCTTGGCCTGCTGGTCTTCCAGCGCTGCACACAGAATGGCGGTGAGATCTCCGACATCCTTGGCAGTCAGGAAGTAGTGCTTCATGAAGCGCTCAACGTCCTTCATGCCGGGATGTTCGGTGTAGCCCAGGCGCACGGCGATTTCGCGCTGGATATCGAACGAGAGGCGCTCCTCGGCGCGCCCGTTGACAAAGTGCATGTGGCAGCGCACCGACCAGAGGAAATCCTCGCAGCGGCGGAAGACCTTCAATTCGTCACGGTCGAATACGCCACGGTCGACGAGTTCCTCGACATCGCGCACGCGGTAGACGTATTTGGCGATCCAAAACAGCGTGTGCAGGTCGCGCAGGCCGCCCTTGCCGTCCTTCACATTGGGTTCGACCAGGTAGCGCGACTGGCCGGCGCGGCGGAGACGCTCCTCGCGCTCGGTGAGCTTGGCGGTGACGAATTCCGCGGCGGTGCCCTGCACGACGGATTTGCCAAACCGCGTCATAAGCTCGCCGAACAGATTGCGATCGCCGAGCAGAAATCGCGACTCCAGGATCGCGGTACGAATCGTCATGTCCGCCTTGGCTTGGCGGATGCATTCGTCGATCGAGCGTGTCGCGTGGCCGACTTTGAGTCCCATATCCCAAAGGCAATAGAGGATCGCTTCGGCGACCGATTCACCCCAAGCGGTTTGTTTGTATGGAAGCAGGAACAACAGATCGATGTCGGAACCGGGCGCCATCAGGCCGCGGCCGTAGCCGCCGGTTGCGACAATCGCCATGCGTTCGGCTTCCGACGGATTGTCCGACGGATAGAGATGCTTGGCGGCAAACTCGTAGAGCACGAGGATGATCTCGTCCTGCATGAAGCAAAGACGTTCGGCGCAGCGGCGGCCCTGGCGGTCCTTGAGTAGGAGGCGCTCGGCGACGGCGCGGCCTTCGATGAGCGCCGATTTCAACCGTTGCGCCACGGCGGTTCGTAGTTCGCGCTCGCGCCCGGCATGGGTCTCCGCGAGCTTTTCGAGGTCGGAGACGATCGGGCGCTCATCGAACAGATCGATCGCGCCATGGGAAGCAAGTTCGGCTGGCAACATGAGCATCGACATAGCGGAGGGTGGCAACCCTGTCACCGCCCGCCGGCATCGCTGAAAAATAAAAGTTCACTCCCGGCCGTGCGATCAAGGAAACCGCATGCCAGGCGGGGCAATCGAAAGGGGATAATTATCTCATTGACGGACAATGACTTAGCTATTTAAATATCAACTCAGCGCCGATTTGAGCGAACAGCTTGCGGGCGCTTAACAAGTGCAGCTAAAGCGGTCGGGGTCCGCCCCGTCCCAATGAGCTGACGGGCGGGCGATATATCCCGCCCTCCATCAACCGACCGGTCACGCGCCCCCTTGGGCGCGCCCGGCGAACCACGTGTGGAGGTAGCTATGACTGTCATTTCTCGACGTTCACTCCTGATCTCGGCCACCTTGGCCGGGCTGTTGCCGACCACGGCATTTGCCGCGGACGTGAAAGAAATTCGCATCGACTGGGCGACCTACAATCCGGTCTCGATGGTGCTCAAGGACAAGGGGCTGCTGGAGAAGGAATTCGCCAAGGACGGCATTGCCATCCGGTGGGTTCAAACGCTCGGCTCAAACAAAGCGCTCGAGTTCCTCAACGCCGGCTCGATTGATTTCGGTTCGACCGCGGGGTCCGCGGCGCTGCTTGCCAAAGTCAACGGCAATCCGATCAAGTCGATCTATGTCTACTCGCGGCCGGAGTGGACCGCGCTGGTGACGACGAAGACATCTTCAATCCAGAAGATCGAAGACCTCAAAGGCAAGCGCGTGGCGGTCACGCGTGGAACCGATCCGCACATCTTCCTGGTGCGTGCGCTGCAGAGCGTGAAGTTGACAGAGAAAGACATCACGCCGGTGTTGTTGCAGCATCCGGACGGCAAGACCGCACTGATCCGCGGCGACGTGGATGCCTGGGCCGGGCTCGATCCGATGATGGCGCAGGCCGAAGTCGAAGACGGCGCGCGGCTGTTCTATCGCAACGCTGCCGCCAACACTTGGGGGATATTGAACGTGCGCGAGGAGTTCCTCAAAGAACACCCGGCGCTCGTGAAGCGCGTGCTCGCGGTGTACGAGGAGGCGCGCAAGTATTCGCTCGCCAATTACGCCGAAGAAAAGCGCGTGTTCATTACCGCGACTAAGCTTCCCGAAGCGGTGGTCGATAAGCAGCTCAAAGAACGCACTGAGCTGACGCACAGCAAGATCGGTGCGCCGCAGCGCGACTCGATCCTGGCTGCGGGCCTGGCGCTGCAGCAGGCCGGTGTCATTCCGGCCAGCGTCGATGTGAAAGCGACGGTCGATGCGCTGATCGATTCGAGCGTACCGCTGACGAACTGAGCGCGACGAGATGCGCAAGGGATACTCTCTCCGCCGCGATGGCGGAGAGAGCCTCCCGTTTGGTGCATTGCATTTCTTGGGCGTGCCATGTCTCTTGTGCGTATGAGTTTTGAGGCGGAAGGCGCCACAGCAAGCGAGTCCAAGCCTGCGGGCGAGCGGGTTGTGCGCTGGGCACGGCCGGTGTTGGGCTTGCTGCTGCCGGTCGGTCTCGCGCTCGGTTGGGAAATCGTTGTATGGCTCGGAATTTCGGATGGCCGGCTGGTGCCGCCGCCCTCGCGTATTTATGAAGAGTTTGCAGAGCTTGCGCGCTCCGGCGAACTTCTCCGCCATCTCATCGCGACACTTATGAGAGTTGCTGCCGGTTTTGGCTTGGGGACGTTGGCTGGCACTTTGCTCGGCGCGATCGCCGGTTATTCCGGGCTGGTACGCCGCCTCGTCGATCCAAGCCTACAGGGACTGCGCGCGGTCCCTTCGATTGCATGGATTCCTCTGTTCATTCTGTGGCTTGGGATATTCGAGACCTCGAAGGTCGCGTTGATCGCGGTCGGCGTGTTCTTCCCGATTTATCTCGGGGTCATGGATGCCATCCTGTCGGTTGACCGCAAAATCGTTGAGGTCGGACGGGTGTTCCGCCTGTCGGGAGCTGGCATGGTTCGTCGCATCCTGCTTCCGGCTGTGCTTCCGACCTATGTGGTGTCGCTGCGCTCAGGACTCGGGCTCGGCTGGATGTTTGTGATTGCGGCTGAGTTCATGGGAGCTTCGGAAGGTCTTGGCTATCTGCTCATTGACGGCCAGCAACTCGGTAAGCCGACTGAGATCGTCGCTGCGATCCTTGCCTTCGCGGTGCTGGGAAAGGCGACCGACGCGATATTGGCCGCCGTCATGGCGCCATTCTTGCGCTGGCAGGATGTCTTTAAGCCGGCCGGGGAGCAGTGACATGCTGACGCTCAAGCATATCGGCAAGACCTATCCCAATGGGGTGCGCGCACTCGATGGCGTGTCGCTCGACGTGGAACTTGGCGAGATCGTTGCGGTGGTCGGCGGCTCGGGCTGCGGAAAGTCGACGCTGCTGCGCGCAATCTCTGGGCTCGATCGGCCCACGCAAGGCGCGGTGGTCTTCAAAGACGATATCATTTCTGAGCCGCACGAAAAGATTGGCATTATTTTTCAGGAGCCGCGATTGCTGCCCTGGCTGACGGTCGCCGAGAACGTCGGTTTCGGGCTTGCGGACCGGCCGAAGGACGAGCGCAAGGCGCGGGTCGCACGTGCGCTTGAGCGTGTCGGGTTGACGGAGAAAGCAAACGTTTGGCCGCGCGAACTCTCTGGCGGTCAGGCGCAGCGCGTGGCGATTGCCCGTGCGCTGGTGGCGCGGCCGGAGGTGCTGCTGCTCGATGAGCCGTTCTCCGCGCTTGATGCATTCACCCGCATCGATCTGCAGGACCATCTGCTCGATCTGTGGGCGGATCAAAAGCCGACGCTCGTGCATGTCACGCATGACGTGGATGAAGCAATCGTTCTGGCCGACCGCGTGGTGGTGATGCGTCCGCGTCCGGGGCGGGTGGCGGATGAGATTGTCATCGATCTGCCGCGCCCGCGCGATCGCCAGTCGGCGGCGTTCGATTTCGCCAAGCGGCGCGTGCTGGCCGCGCTCGACCGATCGCTCGACCGCGCCGTGCGGGTCGATGATGGCGAGACCAAGAGTGAGGCCGGTGCGGCCCTGTGGTGGTAATGGGATGGCCATTGCGTTGATACGCAGGCAATGACATCTAAGCCGCCAACACAAATAATCCGAAATGGAGTTTCACTATGGATGCTGCTGAACTGCGCGCGATGCAGGCTCCGATCAAGGAGCGCTACAAGAACGCGCCCGAGTCCGCGCTGATCACGCTCAAAGCCAAGGGCAAGCTCGACGAGTCGAACATCGCCTGCAAGGTCGAGACCGGCCGTGCTCTGGCGGTGGCCGGCTTGCATCCGGCGACGGGCGGTTCGGGGCTGGAACTGTGCTCCGGCGATATGTTGCTGGAAGCGCTGGTGGCGTGCGCCGGGGTAACGATCAAGGCGGTGTCGACCGCGCTTGGCATCGCGCTGAAATCGGGCACTGTGTCGGCGGAGGGCGATCTCGACTTTCGCGGTACGCTGGGCGTCGACAAGGAGGCGCCGGTGGGGTTCCGCGAAATTCGCCTGCGATTCGATCTCGATACCGACGTCCCGCAAGACAAGCTCGACCAACTGCTCAAGCTCACCGAGCGTTATTGCGTGGTCTACCAGACCATTTGTAGCGGCCCACCAGTTGCGATCAGCCTCAAGCGCGTGTAAGCCATGCGGCGTAAATCGCCGCCATGATCGATCTCACATTCTGGTTTGCGCTCGTACTCAAGATGGCGGTCACCGCAGGCTTTGTCGTGGGCGCGGCGATGGTCACCGAACGCGCGGGGCCGATCGTCGGCGCGCTGGTGGCCACATTGCCAATCGCGGCGGGGCCGGCGTATGTATTTTTGGCGCTCGACCACGATTCCGAATTCATTTCACGAAGCGCACTCGGCAGCATCGCGGCGCATGCGGCGACCGGCATCTTTTCCATAGTTTATGTGCTGTTGGCACAGCGATTCGGAACGATGATCAGCGTTGCTGGCGCGGTTGGCGTGTGGTTTGCGGCGGCATTGCCGTTGCGCTCGGCGGAATGGAGTTTTCTGGCCGTGGCCGGAGTGAACCTTGCGATCTTTGCGATCGCGATCGCACTCACGTCTGGCTTTAGAAACGTGCCGATGCCGCCGGTCAAGCGGCGCTGGTACGATGTGCCGCTGCGCGCAACCATGGTGTCCGTACTTGTCGCCGCGGTCGTGGGTTTGAGCGGCCAGGTGGAGCCGACGTTCACCGGGCTGCTCGCGGTCTATCCGATCGTGATGACATGCCTGATGCTGATCTTCCATCCGCGCGCGGGAGGGCCTGCGACAGCGACGCTGATCGCCAACACGCTTTGGGGGCTAGTCGGGTTCAGCGCGTGCCTGTTCACCGTGCATCTGGCGACGATGCCGCTCGGTACGCCTGCGGGGCTCGTTCTCGCGCTGGCGGTGTCGATCGCGTGGAACCTGATCGTGTGGGTGCTGCGGCGCCGGACCAGCGCGAAGCCTATTCAACCTTGAGATTGGCGTCGCGGATCACCTTCGACCATTTCCGCGCTTCGCTCTTGATGAAAGATGCGAACTCTTCCGGCGAAGAAGTCATCGGCTGGAACATCTGCGGCACTATGAATTTTTCCTGGAAATTCGCGTCGGCGAACACCCGCTGCACTTCGGCGTGGAGTTTCATCACGATCTCGCGCGGCGTGCCGGCAGGAGCGAACAGCCCGAACCAAGTCGTCGCTTCGAAGCCCGGCACGCCGCTTTCGGCGACGGTCGGGATATCAGCGGCGGGCGCGAGGCGCTTTGAACTTCCGACGCCAAGAATTTTTATCTGACCCGCCCGATGTGCGGGCAGCGCGAGACTCATGCTCACCGACATGAGATTGATATGGCCGGCGACGACGTCGTTGAGCGCGGGAGCGGCACCGCGGTAATGTACGGCGGTGAATTTCACTCCGGTCATGCTTTCAAGAAGCGTGATGTTCATGTGCGGGCCGGAACCGATGCCGGCGGTGCCGTAGTTGATTTTTCCCGGCGACTGCTTGGCGAGCGCAATCAATTCGCCGATGTTCTTGGCTGGCAGTTCGCGCGAGACCAGGATCGCCTGGTTGATGCGCACGAGACCGGCGATCGGGAGGAAGTCCTTCTCTTCGTCGTAAGGGATTTTGCGCTTGCCATAGAGCGTCGGGTTGATGGTGAAGACACCCGCCTCGGCCACCATCAGCGTGTAGCCGTCAGGCTGAGCCTTGGCGACCGCCATAGCTCCGGTCACGTGGGCGGCGCCACCCTTGTTCTCGATAATGATCTGCTGGCCAAGGCTTTCCGAAATCTTCTGGCCGACGGCGCGTGCCACCACGTCGGTCACGCCGCCGGCCGCGGCGGTGACGACAAATGTAATGGGACGTGTGGGATAGGTTTGCGCATGAACGGCCGCAGCACCGAGAAGACCGCAAAGCAGAAAAAATGCGGCGAGGAATTTCGTCATGATTTCCTCCCATGATCCGGTGGCCTGGATTTGAGCGCGTAGAGCGCTTCGAGTGCATCGCGCGGCGACATCTCGTCGGGGTTAAGGGCCGCGAGTGCGGCGATGAGCGTATCGAGCGCGCTGTCTTGCGGCGATGGCGCCGCGGCGCGCGGCGTTGCCGCGAACAGCGGCAGATCGTCGATCAGGCGGCGCGCGGGCGAGGTGCGGTTCTCGGCTTCGAGTCCGGCGAGCACGAGTTTTGCGCGCTCGATCACGCCTGAAGGCAATCCCGCAAGCTTGGCCACCTGGATGCCATAGGAGCGGTCGGCCACGCCCGGAATCACTTCGTGCAGGAAAATAACGTCGCCTTGCCATTCCTTGACGCGCACGGTCGCGTTGTGCAGGCGCTTTAGTCGTGCCGCGAGCGCGGTCAATTCGTGAAAATGCGTGGCGAACAGCGCGCGGCAGCGGTTAGTCTCGTGCAGATGCTCGATGGTGGCCCAGGCGATGGATAGCCCGTCGAAAGTCGAGGTGCCGCGGCCGATCTCGTCGAGGATCACGAGCGAGCGCTCGCCCGCCTGATTGAGAATTGCCGCGGTCTCGACCATCTCGACCATGAAAGTCGAACGGCCGCGGGCGAGATCGTCGGCGGCGCCAACGCGCGAGAACAGGCGGTCGACAACGCCGATCTTGACGCGCTTGGCCGGCACGAAACCGCCCATCTGTGCAAGGACGACGATGAGCGCGTTCTGGCGCAGGAATGTCGACTTGCCCGCCATGTTCGGGCCGGTGAGCAGCCAGATGCGGCCGGCGTCGGCGTCTGCGGGCGGGGAGAGTTCGCAATCATTGGCCACGAAGGAGGCGCTCGCGAGCACTTGCTCGACCACCGCGTGGCGGCCGCCTTCCACGACGAAATCAAGCGAGCGGTCGATCTGCGGGCGCACGTAAGAGCGCTCGACGGCGAGGGCTGCGAGGGCCGACGATACATCAAGCGTTGCCAGAGCCTCGGCCGCGACTTTGATGGCGGCACTGGCTGCGGTGACGCAGGCCGATAGGCGTTCGAAGATCTCAAGCTCCAGGCCGAGCGTGCGGTCGGCGGCATTGGCGATTTTTGCTTCGAGTTCGCCGAGTTCGGTGGTGGTGAAGCGCACTTGTCCCGCCAATGTCTGGCGATGGATGAATGTCGCATTGAGCGGGGATTTCAGCAATTTCTCGCCGTGCTGTGCGGTGACTTCGACGAAATAGCCGAGCACATTGTTGTGCCGGATTTTCAAGCCGCGCACACCGACATCCTCGGCGTAGCGCGCCTGCAGCTGCGCCACGATCTTTCGCGATTCATCGCGCAAGCCGCGCGCTTCATCGAGTGCTGCGTCGTAGCTGGCGCGCACGAAGCCGCCGTCGCGCTTGAACGCGGGAAGCTCATCTGCGAGCGCCGCCGCTAGCTCGGCCGCGATCGAAGCGTCCGGGCGCAGCAGCGCAGCTGACGCATCGACAATCTCGGGCGGGATTGGTGGGAGCGTGTCGAGCAGCGCCGCGAGGCCCGACGCTGCGAGTATGCCATCGCGAACGGCGGCGAGATCGCGCGGACCGCCGCGGCCGACCACAAGGCGGCTGAGCGCGCGGGCGAGATCGGGGGCCGCTTGCAGGCGCTTTCGCACCTCGGCTCGGGTCGCGGTGTCGGTGACGAAGGTTTCGACCGCATCGAGACGTTTTGCGATTGCCGTTGGATCGGTCAGGGGTGCGGCGAGCCGCTGGGCAAGCAGGCGCGCGCCGGCCGACGTCACCGTGCGGTCGATGGCGGAGAGCAGCGAGCCGCGGCGCTCGCCCGAAAGCGTGCGCACGAGTTCGAGGTTGGCGCGCGTTGCCTGGTCGATGGAGAGCGTTGCGCCGGCGGCCTCGCGCACGGGCGGTGACAGCGGCGGGCGTTTGCCGATTTGCGTGCGCTCGACGTAAGTGATGCAAGCCGCAGCGGCATTCAGTTCGAGCCGCGAGAGGGCGCCAAAGGCTTCGGTGGTTGCCACCGCAAAAAACTCGCAAAGGCGGCGTTCGGCGGTGGCGCCGTCGAACACGTCGCGCGGGAGCGGCGTGACCGCGGGCAAGGTGCGAAGGAACGGCGCCCATTCGGGATCGCCATAGAGCGCATCGGAGACGATGATCTCGCCCGGCTCCAGGCGCGCGATTTCGGCTGCGAGACTCAAGCGGTCGCATTCGGCGATGCGAAACTCGGCGGTGGAAATATCGATCCAGGCCAGCGCGAAGCGGCTGTCTTCGCCTGCGGACGACGTGCGTGCGCGGACGATGGCAAGCAGATAGTTGTTGCGGTTGGCGTCGAGCAGCGTGTCTTCGGTGAGCGTGCCTGGCGTGATCAGCCGGATGACATCGCGCCGGACGACGCTTTTGTTTCCGCGCTTTCTTGCCTCCGCGGGGTCTTCGAGCTGTTCGCAGACGGCGACGCGATGGCCGAGCGCGATCAGGCGATGCAGATATTCGTCGGAGCGCTCAACCGGCACGCCGCACATGGGAATGTCGTTGCCGAGATGCTTGCCGCGCTTGGTGAGCATGATGCCGAGCGCGCGCGAGGCCACTTCGGCGTCATCGAAGAACAATTCGTAGAAGTCGCCCATCCGGTAGAACAGAAGGCAATCCGGATTGGCGGCCTTGATCTCGATATATTGCTGCATCATCGGAGTGACGCGCGCGGCGTCTCCGGCCGGCATGGGCGTCACGCGCGCGGCTTCGCCGGGCGCTACAGGGGCAGCGCGCGCGGCCGCCTCGGCGGGCGGCGCGGTGTCATCCGTGACGGGGAGAGCGCGGGCTGCGTCCATGGGGCAGGACGCTAGCAGATCACGCGCGCGGTTTCATGGCCGCGCGCGGAAATAACTCACAACCAAGGGTGCATTACCCAAGCTTCTTGCCGGTGATTTTTTCGATGTTGCCGGACATGATCGCTTTGCGCTTGGCCTTCGACATGTCGATGCCGTCGAGGATCTTGAGCGTCTCGCGGATGTACATCGTGCCTTTTTCCGGATCGAACGGACAATCGGAGGCAAACACGATCTTGTCGGTGGGATAGAAAGCCAGTCCGCAGACGGTGGCGGGCTTGCCGCCAAACACGGCGGTGTCGGTATAGAAATCCTGCTTGAAATAATCGAGCGGGCGTTTCTTGAGGCTTTTGCGCACGAGGCTCAAATCCTCGTCGGAGGTGCGCGCGCCGAGCTGATCCCAGCCCGGGCCGATGCGGCCTTCCAGCATCGGCACGATACCGCCGAAGTGGTGGGTGATGACTTTGAGCTTGGGATGCTTGTCCATGATCTTGGAGAACACCAAGCGCGACATGGCGGCGGCGGTCTCGTAGGACCAGCCCAGCGTCCACCAGATTTCGTACTTGGATTTTTTTTCGGTCAGGTAATCGGGGAAGTTGGCGCCGCGCGCCGGATGCATCCAGACCGGCTTGCCGAGCTTGTTCATGGTCTCGAAGAACGGCGCGAATTCCGGATTGTCGAGCGGCCGGCCGGCGATGTTGGTGTAAATTTGCACGCCGCACGCGCCGTTCTTGATCGCACGTTCGCATTCGCGCGCGCCGGCATCGGGGGAAGCAAGCGGCGCCTGCGCGACCCAGCCCGGAAAATGGTCGGGATGCTTCGCGCACATCTCGGCGAAGCCGTCGTTGACGATCTTGGCGTACTCTTCGACCTGTTTCGGGCTAGACGCCATGATCTCAAGCGGCGGCATCGGATAGGAAACGATCTGCGCGTAGTCCTTGAACTTGTCGACGACCTTGAGGCGGACGTTGACGTC
Source organism: Hyphomicrobiales bacterium (assembly GCA_003169835.1). Lineage (GTDB taxonomy): Bacteria > Pseudomonadota > Alphaproteobacteria > Rhizobiales > Xanthobacteraceae > PNAI01. The sequence goes on from PNAI01000016.1 coordinate 133,015, forward strand.
ATGGATGCAGGGAATTTCGCGCACTCGCTTGCCGATATCGGCATGGGCGCCCCGCTCGATGACCTCATCGAAGAATTTCTTCGGAATGAAATGGGTGTAGGCGTCGATACGCATAAAATTCCTCCGGTTATTCCCATTTGTCTGATGTGCGGTATGGTGCGGCGTGGTTGGCTATGAGCGGGCGGGATTGAGCGAAAAAACTGTTAGCCTGTCGGAAGGCGGGAGTCCATCATTTGGCCGTCCCGGTAGTGTCCTAATTTGATTTTTCTGGCAGCGCGGGCCACTTGGCGTATGCCAAAACCCACAGAGCGATGATGTTCAGGGGCGAAATTACCCCAATCAGCACCCACCAGCCGCTGAAACCCATTCGATGAAGAATCTTAACTGCTGGCGGTACGAATGCTGCCAAGATCAGAATTATAATTGCCCAGTGCACCCAGCTTAAACCGCCCATGGGTTCCCCCTTTAGTTATCGTGAAGTCTGCTCGACCAATTCCTCAAGCGACCACATCCTATCAGAAACTCCCGCTGCCATAGCTGGCGTAACGCGCAAAGTCTTATGCAGGCGCACAAGATTGTAGTGCGCGAAATGCAACGCAACTGCCGCCTGCAAGTTTTCAAATTTCTTGCTGAAAGCATTTGTGAGGCGAGTAAAGCGCCGCATGCTCATCCGCATGGTCAAGTTTTGACGCTCAACCATACTGGTCGAGATGTGGGCATGATCGGGGGCTCCAGCGATCACTGTGCGCGCCGCGCCTGTCACGCGCGGCGGGGCATAGCGGCCGGGACCGATAGGCTCGGAGTCGTAAAATTTAACTATCTGCCCGTAGTCCACATCCGCGCCGAATCCGGGTCTGAGGCTTGGCCCGGAGTGCTGTCCAAAATAGTGCGCGCTGCCTATGTAGCGCTTTTCAAGATCAATCTTGAAGCAGCTTCACCAGGACAATTTCTTGAGTTGTTTCGATCCACCTATCCGGGGACGGAAGATGTGTCGAGAAAATCCCAAACGTTTTTTCTAAATGCTGCCCGCGAGGCGGGGATCAAAATTAGTCCCTACATTATGAAGAATAAGAAGCCCCGCACCACTCCCAACAAGAAGCGCGCGCCGAAAGCCGACAAGCAGGTGCATCGGACTGGTAACAATGACGGTGGCGGAAGGATTGGACACATTGAGCATGATCCTCCCACGTCAAAGCTTCCATCGGAAATACTGCTTGGTCTTTTCGACCCTTCAAACATGGAGAAGACTGAGCAGGATGCTATTTGGACCCTGATCAAGCACTACAAGGGGAAGGGTAAATAATGCCCATGAAGTTTGGGCCAGAGCTTGCAGCTCTGGCCCTCACATTTAACGGCGGCTGATGACCGCTACCTCAAGACCGGTGTGCGCCGGGGAAAGGCAGGTGTTCAGTGCGTAAAGACCGCACGTTAAAACGTAAGCGGTTGCTGTGTCGTCGGGAGTAATCGACCAGGCGACGCAGCGCCGCCATTTCTTATAGCATATGGATAGAATCGCGTCCAATTTACAGGGTTAATTCATGGTTGAGGTGGATACCGATCAATTAAAGAAGGCTGTCGAAGTTCAGCATGGCTGCAAGGCTACGGTATTCCAATCTGTGCCGATCAAAGATTCATTCGGCGGCAAGACGGTCTGGGAAGGTGTCGTCTATGTTTTCAGCCTGATTGGTCACCCTACAGCCAAGCGTGCCTATGCTTGGTCCGCGCCGATAGAAGAAAGCGATAAGCGGAGATTCTTTGCCGTGCTGCATCAGGCGCCGATTACGTCGCCGGTGGAGGCGGTAAGGGCGGCAATTGTCGCTGAGAAGCGAGCGACACAATGAAAAGGAAATGGAGCCTTTGGCGAGCTGCGCTCTACGGGCTGATACTTGCTGTGATCGCATTCGCCATAAGCAACCTAGCTGATGGTGGCAAAGACTTGTCCGTCTGGTTACACAGCCGTCCCGATCTAATGATGAGTTATTTCAGCGAGCGGCTACTGTTTGCCCCAACGCTTTTTATCGTGATTGCCTTCATTCGAAACCGTTTCGTGAAAAAGTCTAGGTGATAATTCCTCAAATTAGGACACTACCGCCGTCCCACGGCTGCGCATGCCTGCATAGCGTTCGCGGTTGGGCAGGAAAGCAACGCGGCTCATGGACGACACAGACTGTGCACGTCGATCGTGCCGCAGGGGCTGCCCATTGCTGTCATCAGCAAAGGAATCCGAGGCTCCTCGCGGCCGTTTACGATAGGCTGCCGGTGGGGGTGATTTTCCCGATCAAGCTGGTAGATTGTCCTTATGGGATCGCTATTTGACCGAGGTTGCGGGTTGACGATGTTGCGTCGGAGGGCCGCTTGAAAGTTGAAAGCGTGCGAGCGCCCAAGGCGCCGGCCGATCCCGTTTCACTGCATAAAAAAATGATGCAGCTTATGAGCAGCCTGTGGGTGACCCGGGCTGTGGGAACGTTTGCCCGTCTTGGCTTCGCCGACGCAATGGAAAAAGGCGTCGACCAGCCGGCGGCGCTTGCCGCGGCCCATGGTCTCGATGCTGGGCGGGTCTATCGGTTGCTGCGTGCGCTGACGACGGCCGGTATCGTTACCGAGAATGCCGGACGCCGATTTACGCTCACGCCGCTCGGTCGCCTGCTGGGTTCGAGCTCGCCGCATTCGATGCGCACCGCGGCGATCCTGCTCACCGAATACCACGCCGATATCTGGGGCAAGCTGGACGGCGCGCTTGCAGGCGGCACGGCGTTCGAGGCGCTCAAAGGGCAGCCGTTGTTCGATTGGCTTGGGAAAAATCCGGACGAAGGGGCGCGCTTCCAGCGCATGATGCTCGAAGTGCACGGACCGGAGACGCCGGCGATCGTCGGGGCGTATGATTTCTCCCGCCATCAACACATCATCGACATCGGCGGCGGCAATGGCTCGCTGCTGTCCGCAATTCTCGCGGCGTTCCCGGGCCAGCGCGCCACTTTGTTCGATTTGCCGGAAGGGATCGCGGCGGCGAAGCGCGGGGACGGTGGTTCGCTGCCGAATGTGACGCTTGCCTCAGGCGATGTGTTCAACGCCGTGCCCGAAGGGGGCGACCTCTATCTGGTTCGCCATCTGCTGCACGATTATGCCGACGAAGAGGCCGTGCAGATCCTGCGCAATATTCGCCGCGCCATGCGGCCGGACGCGCGTGTGCTGGTGCTGGAGAAATCGGTCCCCGTCGACGATACGCCCGGTCCGGGCCGTTGGCTTGATCTGCATGTGATGCTGTTGACCGGAGGCGCGGAACGTACGCTTGAGGAATATTCCGCACTGTTCGCGCGCGCGGATTTGCGATTTGCGCGATGTTTACCGACCGCGCATCCGGCGATCGAAGTGATCGAAGCGGTTGCCGCCGACGCGCGCCGCAGTTGAGCATCGGAATTGTGCGCACGACATGATACTTTTTGATGTGCTGCAGTCTCTACCGAACGCCGTAATAGGCCGCGCGCAATGAACGTCGTTGAGTATTGTCTGCTGCATGGGCTCAAAGCCGCCGGGGCTGCACATCCGGCGCTGGTTTCGGCCGAAGAATCTTTGAGCTATGGTGCGCTCACCGCGCGGGTGGCCAAATATGCGGCTGCGCTGCGCGAGAACGGCGTTCGGCCGGGCGATCGCGTGGCGATGGTGATGCTCGATACACCGGACATTGTGGCGCTGCATCAGGCAGCCATGGCGACGGGGGCGATTGCGGCGGCGCTCTCGAACCGCGCCAGCGTCGAAGAGCTGTCGCAAATTCTGGCCGTCGTGCGACCGTTCACGCTCGTGGCCGATGACGAATTCGCTGAAACAGCCGCTGCTGCAATCGCTGCGGCGTCGCCGGACACCAAGCTGTTGTCGCGCCAGAGCGAACTGCGCGCCTGGAAGGTCCGGTCCGAGACCGAACTCGTCGTCACGCAGTGTGAGCCGAGCGATCCGGCTTTCTGGGTGATGACTTCGGGCACCACGGGCATGCCGAAGGCGGTGGAACATCGGCACGAAAATGTGGGCATCAGCGGCGAGTATTATGAGCAGATTCTCGATGCGACACCGGCGGATCGACTGTTTGCGACCTCGCGCTTTCATTTTGCCTATGCGATCGGAAACATGTTTGCCGCGCTGCGGCTCGGGGCGACCAATGTGCTGTATGAGCAGTGGGCCACGGTTGCAGGCATTGCTGCGACCGTCGAAAAATTTTCGCCGACCATCCTGCTGAGTGTGCCGGCACTTTATCACAAGCTGCTGGATGCAGGATTGCCGGCGACGCCGGCTTTCCGCGCGCTGCGGCATTATGTGTCCGCGGGCGAACGGCTGCCGCCGAAGATTTGGACGGATTGGGAAGCGGCGAGCGGGCTGCCGATCCTCGACGGGTTAGGCTGCTCGGAGCTGGTCTATATGGTGATCGGCAATTCTCCCGGCATACGGCGGCCCGGCTCGTCGGGGCTTGCGATGCCGAGCGTCGAGCTTCGCATCGTCGATGAAAACGATGTTGCCGTGGATACGCCCGGAACAGCCGGGCGGCTTGAAGTGCGCATGCCCTCGGTTTGCGTCGGCTATCGTACAACTGACAGTAAGCTAGGCGAGCCGCCGCAGCGTCCGGCGGAGCGCTTCAAGTCCGGCGGATGGTTTGCCACCGGCGATGAATACGTCAGAGACGCGGACGGTTTCTTCCATCACCGCGGGCGCACGGGTGACATGTTGCGCGTCTCAGGGATCTGGGTTTCCCCGTCCGAGATCGAGGACCCGCTCGCGGGCATTTCCGGGATCACGGAGACTGCGGCTGTGCTGGGTGAGAACGCCATCGGGCTTGCCGAAATAGCTCTGTTCATCGTGCTTGCGCCGGGCGGCGACGGCAAAACAGCGGTGGCGGCTGCGCGTGAAAAATTGTCACAGGTTCTGCCGCACTACAAGCTGCCGCGCAGGTTCGAGATCGTTACCGACCTTCCACGCACCGCCACGGGCAAGGTCCAGAGACACAAGTTGCGCGAGCGCTTGCGCGGCGACCATAGTTGATGCCACCTCTTGCTAGTGTGGTGGTTCAGAAGTTTCCTTCATCCTCGTTGCGAGTCCGTCAAGGGAGTTTCTGAACCAAAACCACACTAGAATCGTATATTGCTAGTGTCCCTTCGAATCCGAAGTTCGCTAACACGGGTGCTGTGAATTCAAGCGAACTTCGGATTCGGGACACTCGTGATGTGACAACGGGGACCACACCTTGATCCGGCGGCGGCATGTCTTTTACGTCGAGGGCTACGATCCGCAAGGCGCGGAGGGCTACTACGACATTTTCAAGCGGTCGTGGACACGATTCCTAAAAATCTGGCCGCTGCAGGCGAAGCTCGGCGCGCTGGAGATCGATTCGGAATTTTTCGCGCATTGGGAGATCGATGCATCCGCGCCGAATTGGCAGGTGCATACGCGATACGAATTCCTCCGGCAGGAGCAGTTCATCCGCGCCAATATGGCGGAGCCGATGCCGCGGCAAGTTCGCCGCGCGCTGTGGTGGACCATCGATTATCTGTTTAGCGGCGCGATGTTTCGCGTGTTTCGGGCCTCGTGGCGGTATGGGCTTGCGCTGGTGCACTTTCAGATACTGATGCTCTACTGGATTTCGCTGTCCGCGGCCGGCGGGGCGTTCGTGGGATTTGTGCTCACGCATTTTTTTGGCGTGCCGGTCTACTTGAGCGCGGTGGCGGGCGCCGCCGCCGTCATCGTGTGCTTCAAGCTGCTGCGGCCGCTCGCCGATCGCTGGTTTGTAGTTCAGATCAACAACCATTGGCCATACTTGAGCGAATATGCGCGCGGCGAGCCGTCTTGCTTCGAGCCGGCCATCAATGCTTGCGCCGAGCGGCTGGTAGCGATCGCGCGGGCCAATGCGGTGGATGAGATTCTCGTGATCGGTCACAGCGGCGGCGGCGTGACCGCACCGGCGGTGGTGGCGCGCGCGCTCGAGCTCGATCCCGATGTCGGTCGGCATGGACCGGCTGTGATCTTGATGACGCTCGGGTCGATCATGCCGGGCGCAGGGGTTCATCCCAAGGCCAAGAAGTTGCGCGCCATCATCGAACGGATCGCCGTCGAGCCGTCATTGCTGTGGATCGATGCACAGTCGAACAAAGATATTTTGAACTTCGATAATTTCGACCCGGTTGCGGGCATCGGCATCGATGCCGGTCCGCGCCGCTGCAACCCGCTGACCTGGCAGGTGCGATTTCGCGACATGTTGTCGGAGAAGTTCTATCGCAGCCTGAGTTGGCACTTCTTCCGCCTGCACTATCAATTCATCATGGCGAACGACACGCGTGCGCCCTACGATTATTTCATGCTGGTGTGCGGACCGATCACGTCCTCGGAATGGGCGAAGCGCCAGCGCGAACTGCTTAACGAATTCGCGGAAGATGCGAGCTACGAAAAAGCGCGCGGCACGTCGCAGGCTTCGAGCTAGATCACATGTTCGATTGCGACTGTTTGCGCGCGCCGGCACTCAAGAATTTGAGCACGAGCGCGCGCGGCAATAGGCGCGGCAGAAAAGTCGCGATTTTGTTTTCGGCGCCAGGCACCACCAGGCGCTGTCCACGCATGAGACCGTTGTAGCCATCGCGCGCAACTCGTTCGGCCGAGCGTGCAAGAAAGCGCGGGAAATAACTTTCTGGAATTCCGGCACGCGCCTGGAATTCGGTAACGACCGGCCCAGGGCAGAGCGCGGTGACACGCACGCCTTGCGGCGCGAGCTCTTGGTGGAGCGCCTCGCTGAACGAGAGCACGTAGGCCTTGGTGGCGTGATAGACCGCCATTCCGGGGCCGGGCAGGAAGCTTGCGACCGACGCCACGTTGAGAATACCGCCGCGCTGGCGCGTGAGGCTGTCGACAAAGCGCAGCGACAAATCCGTGAGTACGCGGACATTGAGGTCGATCATGGCGAGCTGTTCGCCACGGTCGAGCTCGGCCGCGCGACCCAGTAGGCCGAAGCCGGCATTGTTGACCACATACTGCGGTTCGAGATCGCGGCCGCGCATTTCATCGTCGATGCGGGTCGAAGCGTCGGCGCGCGCCAGATCGATCGCCAGGATGTGCGGCCGTTTGTGGCCCGCGCTTTCGATCGAGTCCGCCAGCGTGGTGAGTTGCAGCGCGCGCCGCGCCAGCAGCGCGACCTCATGACCTTTTGCGGCGAACACGCGGGCGAGAGCTGCGCCGATGCCGGCGGATGCGCCGGTGACCAGGGTCACGGGGCGCGGCATCGCAGCTACCTCCCGCCCAATCGCGCGACAACTTCGTCCGGTATCGGATGAGCCTTGATGCTTTTGGAGTCGGCGGTCTGCCGGCGAACCCAGACGCGCGTCTCCGATCCTTCGACCGCGAGTTCGCCGTCCTTGCTCAGGCGATGTTGGATCTTGAAGCTTGAGCGGCCCAGTTCGATAACGGTCGATTCGACAATGACATCGTCGCCAAAAGTGGTGGGGTGCAGGAATCGTGCGCCCGTCTCGACGCACGGATAGCCGCTGAAGTCGTACTTGATCAAAAACTGGCGTTTGTTCATGCTGAGCGCCTGCTCAAGCATGCTCGTCGTGCAGCGGTCGAAAATTTCGAAGTAGCGCGGGTAATAGATGATGCCGGCCGGGTCGCAGTCGCCCCAGTGGATACGTTCAGCTCGCTTGACGGTGAGTTTCGTCACGCCTCTTGAAGCCCCTGACCCTTTATCCCTCGTCGGTCGCATGTCTGCCAAGGCCGGTCAACCAAGGCTGGTCAACCGATTGGATCGGTGCGCGCTCCGGCCAGTTGGCAGGCTTGCCGTCGGTCTTTCCCGCATCGCCGGAATTTGACCCTGCGGGCAATGGCTCGTAAATATGCGCCACCCTCGTCCAACCCCGAACGCCTTGGCATGTCGCGTTTTTTATCCCTCGCGGAGGCTGTGGAATTGACCGTTCGCGACGGTGACGCGGTCGCGATGGAGGGGTTCACCCATCTAATCCCGCATGCCGCCGCGCACGAGGTCATCCGCCAGCGCCGCAAGCGTCTCACGCTGATCCGGATGACGCCGGACCTGGTCTACGACCAACTGGTTGGCATGGGCTGCGCGGAGAAAATGATTTTCTCCTGGACCGGCAATCCGGGAGTTGGATCGCTGCACCGGGTGCGCGACGCGATTGAGAACGGCTGGCCGCAGCCTCTGGCTTTTGAAGAGCATTCCCATTCCGCCATGGCCAATGCCTACGAGGCGGGTGCATCCGGGCTGCCGTGCGCGATCTTCCGCGGCTATGTCGGCGTCGATCTGCCGAAGGTCAATCCGAACATCAAACGCGTCACATGCCCGTTCACCGGTGAGCAGCTTGCGGCGATCCCCGCGATCCGGCCGGATGTGGCGATCATCCATGCGCAGAGGGCCGATCGGGCGGGCAACGTGATGATCGAAGGCATTCTCGGCGTGCAGAAGGAAGCGGTGCTGGCCGCCAAGCGCTCCATCGTTACGGTGGAGGAGATTGTGGAAGATTTCGGCCCGCGCAGTCCCAATGCGGTGATCTTGCCGGCGTGGACGGTCGGCGCGATCGCGCATGTGTCGGGCGGGGCGTATCCGTCATATGCGTTCGGGTATTACAAGCGTGACAATGCCTATTACAAGGTGTGGGATACGATCTCGCGCGAACGCGAAAGTTTCCTGGCGTGGATGAAGACCAACGTGATCGATGAAGGGCCGGGAGTGTTCGCTATGCATGCGCGCAAGAATGCGCTCGCGGCGGAGTGAAATTTGATGGCGGATTATACACCGACCGAGATGATGACGATCGCTGCGGCGCGCGCACTCAAGGCGAGCGACGTGTGCTTTGTCGGCATTGGCATGCCGTCGGCGGCTGCCAATCTGGCGCGGCTGACGCATGCGACAGACATCACATTGATCTACGAGTCGGGCACGCTCGCGACCAAGCCCTCGGTGCTGCCGTTGTCCATCGGCGACGGTGAGTTGTGCGAGACCGCACTCACTACGGTGTCGGTGCCGGAAATGTTCCGCTATTGGCTGATGGGCGGGCGTATCACGATTGGCTTTTTAGGCGGCGCGCAGATCGACCGGTTCGCCAATCTCAACACCACTGTGGTTGGTCCTTATGCCAAGCCGAAGGTGCGGCTGCCGGGTGGCGGCGGCGCGCCGGAGATTGCCATCTCGTGCGGTGAGATTTTCATCATCATGGCGCAGAGCAAGCGCAGCTTCGTGTCGAAGCTAGACTTCATCACGTCGCTCGGGCACGGCGAGGGCGGCGATCATCGCGCGCGGCTAGGTGTTGCTACCAAGGGTCCGACCAAATTGCTCACCGACCTTGCGGTTTTCGAGCCGGACCCCAAATCCAGGGAAATGACGGTCACGTTCATTCATCCCGGCGTGAGCCGTGCGCAGATCGCGGACAATACCGGCTGGGACGTGCGTTACGCCGAAAAAGTTGGCGAGACGCCGCAGCCGACCGCGCGCGAGCTGGAAGTCTTGCGCGCGCTGCATTCCCGCACGGCACGCGCTCACGGCGAAGCGGCGTAAAGGAATTTCGTGATGCCCGAAGCTTTCATTTGCGGTGGAATGCGCACCCCGATCGGCCGCTACGGCGGCGCGCTTGCCAAGGTGCGCGCGGACGATCTCGCGAGTGTGCCGATCAAGTCGCTGATGAAACATAATCCTAAAGTTGATTGGGCCGCACTGGACGAAGTAATCTTCGGTTGCGCTAATCAAGCGGGCGAAGACAACCGCAATGTCGCGCGCATGGCGCTGCTGCTGGCGGGGCTGCCGGATTCGATTCCGGGCTACACCGTCAATCGGCTTTGCGCGTCGGGGCTCAATGCGGTGGGAGCTGCGGCAGCGGCGATACGCGCGGGCGAGATCGATTTTGCGATTGCCGGCGGCGTGGAGTCGATGACGCGCGCACCGCTTGTCATGGGCAAGGCGCAGGAAGCCTTCCAGCGGACGAACGAGATCCAAGACACCACCATCGGCTGGCGCTTCATCAATCCGCTGATGAAGCAGCAGTACGGCGTCGATGCGATGCCGGAGACGGCGGAGAATGTCGCCGAAGAATTTCAGGTCGCGCGCAAGGATCAGGATGCGTTCTCGTGGCGTTCGCAGCAGCGCGCGGCGAAGGCGCAGGCGTCTGGGTATTTCGCCGAGGAGATCGAACCGGTCATCGTGCCGGGCGGAAAATCCGGGCCGGTCACCGTCGACAAGGACGAGCACCTGCGGCCCGACACGACGTTCGAAGGTCTCGCAAAACTCAAACCGTTCGTGCGCAATCCGGGCACCATCACCGCGGGAAATGCGTCTGGCGTCAACGATGGCGCCGCTGCCATGCTGATTGCCTCCGAAGCTGCGGCGAAAAAACACGGACTGACGGTCTATGCGCGAATCTTAGGCATGGCGTCGGCCGGTGTGCCGCCTCGCATTATGGGCATTGGTCCGGTGCCGTCGACGCGCAAACTGATGGAACGGCTCAAGCTCAAGATTAGCGATTTCGATGTGATCGAACTCAATGAAGCATTTGCCTCGCAAGCGCTGGCGTGTCTGCGCCAGCTCGGGCTCCCCGACGATGCCGAACACGTCAATCCGAACGGCGGGGCGATTGCGCTCGGCCATCCGCTCGGCATGTCGGGCACGCGGCTTGCGATCACCGCGACGCATCACATGGTGAAAGACGGCGGGAAGCGCTCGCTCGCCACCATGTGCGTGGGTGTGGGGCAAGGCGTTTCGCTTGCGATCGAGCGGGTGTGAGGACTTTCTTCTGTCATTCCGGGACGGCGCGAAGCGCCGGACCCGGAATGACGAAAAAATGAGAATGGAGAAACGTCACGTGCCGATGAGTGCTGGTTATATTCCGTTTCATCCCAATCCGTCGAAGCCGAAGTACAGACCACCGGCGGGTGCGGTGGACGCGCACTGTCATGTGTTCGGACCGGAGGCCAAGTTTTCCTACGCGCCGGAGCGCAAATACACGCCGTGCGATGCGCCGAAGGAAAAACTGTTTCAGCTTCGGGATTTTTTGGGATTTGACAAGAATGTGATCGTGCAGGCGAGCTGCCACAGCAAAGACAATCGCGCGATGGTCGACGCGCTTGAGACGTCGAACAACAAGGCCAAGGGGGTCGCGTTCGTCGGTGAGGAAGTGACCGATACGGAACTCAAATGGATGGATCGCGCAGGCGTCAAAGGCGTGCGCTTCAACTTCATCAAGCGGCTGGTTGATTTCACACCGCGCGACGTGCTGCATCGCATCGCCACGCGGGTCGCGGGCCTAGGCTGGCACATCGTGGTCTATTTCGAGATGGCCGACCTGGCCGAAATGGAATCGTTCTTTACTTCGTTGCCCACAACCGTGGTGGTCGATCACATGGCGTGTCCGGATGTGAAGAAAGGTCTCGACAATCCTGATTTTCAAAGATTTCTGCGACTGCTCGGGGCGAACAAGAATTTCTATTGCAAGGTGACCTGCCCGGAGCGATTTACCGTGGCCGGCGCGCCTTATGACGACGTGGTTCCGTTTGCGCGCACTATCGTGGAGCGGTTTCCCGAGCGTGTGATCTGGGGCACCGACTGGCCGCACCCGAATATGCCAAAAGAGGCGCCCGACGACGGCGTCATCACCGACATGATCCCGAAGATCGCGCCCAATGCGGCCCTGCAGAAGGCGCTTTTGATCGACAATCCGATGCGACTTTACTGGGCTTGAACTGTACCGAGAGGCTGCGATGGCCGTCACTGTCTACTATATGTCGGGATCGCCCTATGCGTGGCGCGTACGGCTTGCGCTGGAGCACAAGGGCATTCCATATGATTTGAAGACGGTGTCCTACGATGCCGGAGATCTCAACACACCGGAGTATGCGAAGCTCAATCCGCGGCGGCGGGTTCCGGTCATCGTCGATGATGGTTTTGTGCTGTACGAGTCGGCGGCGATCGTCGAATACATTGCCGATAAATGGCATGGCGAGCCGTTGCTGTTTTCGTCCGACCTGCGCCAGCGCGGCGTCCAGCGGCGCATGGTGCGGGAAGTGGACCAATACTTTGGCGCGGGGCTGGAGGGGTTGGTGGAGGCGATATTGTTCACGCCGCAGGAGCGATGGTCGGACGAAAAAATCTTTGGCGCCCGCGATACGATGAAGAAGGAACTGGCGATTTTGGAAACCGGTATCGCCGGCGAATACCTGGCCGGCGCACTATCGGCGGTCGATTTCACGTTGTATCCCTATGTCGCGCTGGTGCAGCGCATGGGTAAACGAAAATCCGGTCTCGTACCCCCCGATTTCATGGGGCCTAAAATCGGCGCTTGGGTGCGCCGCATGCAGACGCTGCCGATCACGCAGAAGACATGGCCGCCGCATTGGAAATGAAAGTCCTACGGGAGTTAGAATTGAGCTTTATTGGAATTGGTGTAATGCAAGGAAATCGGGGGCCCAATGCCCTCGACGCTATACAGCATGCGGTTTATTGCGATATATCAAGCCAATCAAGCCACGGCGTCTTGGCGTTGATGGAGGTAGCGGCGATGGCACGCGAGCAACATGACTACGATGATATTCCCGGCACCTTCGTGTTCGATGCGGAGCGCTCACGCCAGGGATATGGCATCAACATGTTCTGCATGTCGCTGATGAAGGACGAAAATCGAAAGGCCTTCAAAGCGAACGAGGCGGAATATCTCAAGAAGTTTAAGCTGTCGCCGGAGCAGACCGAGGCGATCCTCAAGCGGCAATACAATCGGATGCTCGAGCTCGGCGGCAATATCTATTTCACCGCCAAACTTGGCGCGACGGATGGACATTCATTTCAGCACCTTGCCGCGCTGATGACCGGCTCGACGCAAGAGACCTACGCCAAGATGATGCTCGGGGGCGGCCGTTCGGTCGAAGGTAACCGCAGCAAGTCGGGCAAGGGCAAGCCTGCCAAAGCGAAATCGAAGGCAAGCAAAAAGTCAGGAAAAAAACGTGGCTAGAATCATCGCAGGAGTTTCGTCATCGCACGTGCCGGCGATCGGTGCCGCGATCGATAACAAGCGGACCGAGGAGCCGTACTGGAAACGCGTGTTCTCGGGTTTCGAGAAATCCAAGGCGTGGATGGCGAAAACCAAACCGGACGTCGTCATCGGGATTTATAACGACCATGCGTCGGCGTTTTCGGTCGAGATGATCCCGACGTTTGCGCTCGGCTGCGCAGCCGAATTTCCGCCGGCCGACGAAGGCTGGGGGCCGCGTCCTGTGCCGGTGGTCAAGGGCCATCCGGAACTTGCGTCGCATATTGCGACGTCAGTCATTCTCGACGAGTTCGATCTTACCATCTGCAACAAGATGGAGGTCGATCATGGGCTCACGGTGCCGCTCAATCTGTTGTTCGGTTCGCCCTCGACGTGGCCGTGCCCGGTCATTCCGTTGGCCGTGAACGTCGTTCAGTTTCCGCCGCCGACCGCGCACCGCTGCTACATGTTGGGCAAGGCCATCCGTAGGGCTGTCGAGTCGTATCCCGAGGATTTACGCGTAGTGATGTTCGGTACCGGCGGGATGTCCCATCAAATTTCCGGACCGCGGGCGGGCCTGATCAATTCAAAATTCGACAAGGCCTTCCTCGATAACATGGTCAAGAATCCGAAGAAGCTCACGCAGATCTCGCATCTGGAGTTCATGCGGGAAGCGGGCGCGGAAGGTATTGAGATGGTGATGTGGCTCGTGATGCGCGGCGCGATGGATGAAAAGGTGGACGAGGTCTACCGCTTCTATACCGTGCCGGCGTCGAACACAGCGGTTGGGCACATCATTCTTGAAAACAAGAAACGTGCGGGCACTGCTAAGCACAAGCGCGCGGCGGCGTTGCGGACAAATCGGGACGTGCGTAGAGGCAAGTGATGAAAATTTGTGTTGCCGGTCAGGGTGCCTTTGGACAAAAGCACCTCGACGCGCTCAAGCGTATTTCCGGCGTCGAAGTCACATCGCTGGTCGGCGGTAATCAGGACTCCACCGCGCAAGTCGCCAAGAAATACAGCATTCCGCATTTCACGGGCGATCTGTCCGAGGGTATCAAGCGCGCCGACGCGGTGATTCTGACTACGCCTACGAAGATGCACTTTCGCCAGGGCGAGCAGGTGATGCGCGCCGGCAAGCACGTGTTGGTCGAGATTCCGGTCACCGACAGCGTCGAAGACGCCGAAAATCTTGTGAAGATCGCCAAGGAAACCGGCGTCATCGCCATGGGCGGCCACGTGCGGCGCTTCAATCCCAGCCATCAGTGGGTGCACAAGCGCATCGTCAAGGGCGAGCTGAAAATCCAGCAGATGGACGTGCAGACGTATTTCTTCCGGCGCAAGAACATCAACGCTGCGGGAAACGCGCGCAGCTGGACCGATCATCTGCTGTGGCATCACGCGGCGCACACGATCGATCTGTTCCAGTACCAGGCCGGCGAGAACATCTCCGATTGCTACGCAGCGCAGGGGCCGATCCATCCGCAGCTTGGGATTGCGATGGATATGGGGATCGTAGCGAAGGTGCCGTCGGGGGCGATGCTGACGCTGTCGCTGTCGTTCAACAACGACGGGCCGCTCGGTTCGTTCTTCCGCTACATTTGCGACAACGGCACGTACAAGGCGTTCTACGATGACTTGAGCGACGGCAAGGACAACAAGATCGATGTGTCAAAGGTCGATGTGTCGATGGACGGCATTGAGCTCGAAGACCGCGAGTTCATCGCCGCGATCCAGGGTAAGCGCGAGCCGAACGGAAGCCTTACCCAAGTGCTGCCCTGCATGCACGTGCTCGGCAAGCTTGAGAAGATCATCGACCCGCAGCGCAAAGCGCACGCGTAGTTTGCACGCTGCATTGCCTCTCGATCAATTCGCCTTGGTGCCGGACGCCTTGACCACGCGTCCCCATTTTTCAGTCTCGGCGGCCAGCAGCTTTGCGAAATCCGCGGCCGATCCCGCGAGCGGCGTGCCGCCGGTGTCGGCGAGCTTTGCCTTCATGGCAGGATCGGCAAAGGCGGCATTCACGGCCTTGTTGAGCGTCGCAATGATCTCAAGTGGCGTTCCCTTGGGCACACCGATGCCGGTCACGGCACTCGCTTCGTAGCCCTTCACGGTCTCGGCCACAGTTGGAATGTCCGGCAAAGCCTGCGAGCGTTTCTCCGTCGTCACCGCCAGCGCGCGCACCTGGCCGCTCCGAACCGGACCGATGGACGCCGACATCGGTTCGAACATCATCTGGGCTTGGCCGTCGATCATCGCTTTCAGTGCGGGTCCGCCGCCGCCGTAGTGCACGACTTCCAGCTTAAGACTGGTCATCTGCTTGAACAGCTCGCCAGTGACATGCGGTGAGCTTCCATTGCCGGTCGAGGCCATTTTCACTTGGCTGGGATTGGCTTTTGCGTAACTGAGGAACTCCGGCACGGTCTTGGCCGGAACCGACGGGTGCACGACCATCACCAGCGGTTCGCGGGTGATGGCCGCGACCGGCGCGATGTCGCGCAGGAAATTGAAGCTCAAGTTCGGATAGAGCGATCCGCTGATGGCGTTGGCCGGGCCGACCAGCAAAATCATGTAGCCGTCGGCCGGTGCGCGCACGACCAACTCGGTTGCGACATTGCCGGATGTGCCAGGTTTATTTTCCACGGCGAACGGCTGCTTGAGCCGCTCGGACAGCCATTGCGCCATCAGTCGGCCGAGGATGTCGTTTGGGCCGCCGGCGGGAAAGCCGATGACGAAGCGCACCGGCCGCGATGGATAGGTTTGTGCGGCGGCCGTTCGTGGGAGTGCTTGAATCGCGCCGACGCAAGCCATGAGATGTAAAAATTGACGGCGAGCCAATCGCATGGCGTTCTCCAGACAGTTGGGTTTCGTGCGGACAGGATGCCAAGTTTTGCGCCTCGAGAGAAGCGCTACGGGCTACTCGCTGACGCCGATCAGCTTTGCCAGCCGCTCCGGATCATCGCGCAGCGTGGCCGATTCTCCGTCGTAGACGACGCGGCCCTTGTCCATGACCAGGGTGCGCGTGGAAAACTCAAACGCGACGCGGCTGTTCTGCTCGACCAGAATGATGGAGAGGTCGCTCTCGCCGCGCAGCCGCAAGAGCACGGCGGTGAGCGTTTCGACCACCACGGGCGCTAAGCCCTCGGTAGGTTCGTCCATCAGCAGTACGGTCGGATTGGTGAGCAGCGCGCGCGCGATGGAGAGCATCTGCTGTTCGCCGCCGGAGAGCTGGTTGCCCATGTTGGAGAGTCGCTCTTTGAGGTTCGGAAAAAGTTCGAATACGCGTTCCTTGGTCCAGTGGCCGGCGCGCGCGCCGACTTCAAGATTTTCAAGCACCGTCAGCGAAGGGAAAATCTCGCGCTCCTGCGGAACGAAACCTAGGCCGGCCAGCGCCCGGCGATAAGGTGGCACGCGCGCCAGGTCGCGGCCGTTGAGTGCGAGCGTGCCGGCATGCAGCGCGGTATGGCCCATTACGGTCGCGAGCAGCGTTGTCTTGCCGACGCCATTGCGGCCGATCACGCTGATGCTTTCGCCCGCCTTGATGGCGAGGTTGATGTCTTCGATCACGACGGTCTCGCCGTAGCCGGCCGAGACCGATTTGAGTTCCAGCGCGTCAGCCATGGGTGGCTTGCCCGAGATAGACCGCGCGAACGTCGGCGTTGGCCCCGATTTCCTTCGGGGTGCCTTGCGCGAATATAGCGCCGCGAACTAGCACGGTGATGTACTGGGCAAAACGGAATACGAGATCCATGTCGTGATCGATGATGAGCACGCCGATGGATTTCGGCAGTGCGGCGACGGCATCAAGGATGATATGGCTTTCGGCGCTGGGCACTCCGGCGGCCGGCTCGTCGAGCAGCAGTACTTCGGGCTTGAGCCCGAGCGTGATGGCGAGCTCGACTAGACGCTGGCGGCCATAGGGCAGCTCCGAGACACGAAGGTGCGCGTAGTCCGCGAGCTTGAGCGTTTCGAGCAACTCGATGGATTCATCGATCACGTCGCGGCGCTTGCCGGCAGGCCGCAACATGAAGGGTGCTGCGCCGACACGCTCGGAGATCGCCATGTAGACGTTCTCCAAAACCGTGAGGCCGCGGAAAAGCCGGTTGATCTGAAAGGTGCGGGCGATGCCAAGCTTCACGCGTTCGGCCTGCGCAACGTTGGTGATGTCGGTGCCCTTGAACAGCACTTGGCCGGTCGATGGCGCGAGAACGCCAGTGAGAAGATTGATGAAGGTGGTCTTGCCGGCGCCGTTGGGTCCGATCAGTGCGTGGCGTGCACCGGCTTCGAGCTGAAAATTGATGTCGTGTGAGGCGCGCAAGGCGCCAAAATTCTTGCCGACATTACGGGTTTCGATGAGCGGTGTAGTCATGGCGATGGGCGTTTGATTCCAATGCGGCGCTGCAGCGTCTCGAAAATGCCAAGGATGCCATTGCGCGCGAACAGGGCGATCACCACCAGCAGAAGACCCAGACCCAACTGCCATGCGGTCGGAAAGTATTTTGAAAGAAAATGCGAGAGCGCCATGTAGGCGACTGCGCCGACGAAGGCGCCATACAGCCTGCCATAGCCGCCCAATACGAGGATGATCAGCACGGTCGCCGCGCGGTCGAGGCCGAGCGTGCTCAAATTTACGTAGGCGTTCGACTGCGCCCACAGCGCGCCGGCAACTCCGGCGATCGCCGCCGAAATGGTGTAGCAGACGATGAGGCGCACACGCACCGGCGCGCCCACGGCGTGCATGCGCAGCGTGTTCTCGCGGATGCCGGTCAGGCTCTGGCCGAAGGGCGAATAGACCAGCGTGCGCACGAATACGAAACATACGAACAGCACGCCAAGGACGTAGAGATATTGCACGCGCGGATAAAGCGGGTTGAATTCGAACATTCCGAACAACGGGGGGATATCTATGCCGGGCAGGCCATCGAAGCCGCCGGTGTAATGGCCGCCGAGATTGGCGGCTTCTTCCAGAAGCGCCATGGTGCAGAGCGTCAGCATCAACAGCGTCAAACCGGTGGTGCGCAACAGTACCAGGCCGGAGCCAAGCCCCACAGCTCCAGCCACCACGGCCGCCGCAATCAGTCCTGTGATCGGTTCGCTCCAGATGTGGTGGAAGGCAAGCATCCCTGCCGTATAGGCGCCGGCGCCGAAGAAGGCGGCGTGGCCGAGCGTGACGATGCCAGCATAGCCAAGCGCGAGATCGAGCGAGATCGCGAACAGGATGGTGACCAGAAGTTCGGTGCCAAAACCGAGATAGCGCGGAAATGCAAAGTAGAATGCAATCGCGAGCAGCCAGGGGATTATCTCCCAAAGGCGAATGCGGTGGCGCCCGGCGAGTGCGCGCGCTGCAGGGTGCTCGTGTGCGGATGTCGGCGCGCTCATGCCGACTTCCCGAACAGGCCTTGCGGCCGCCACAGCAGCAACAGGATGGTCAGGACGTAGATGAAAAGCGTGCCGCCTTGGGGCAAGTATTTCTTGAGCGCGAAATCGAGCACGCCGATCAATGCCGCGGCGTAGAACGCGCCGAAGACGCGCCCGGGCCCGCCGACCGCGACGACGATCAGAAAGAAGACCAGATATTTGAGCGGATATTGCGGATCGAGGCCGAGGAATTCGGCGCCCAAGCCGCCACCGAGTGCCGCCATGCCGCTGCCGAACGCGAAGGTGATGGTAAACAGCCGGTCGATGTTGATGCCGAGCGATTCCGTCATGCGGCGGTTGTCGACGGCGGCGCGAATTTGCGCGCCAAAGCGCGTGCGTTCGAATCCGAGCCACAGCCCGAGCACGATCGTAACGCCGACCACGATCAGGAAGATGCTGTAGGTGCGGTAATGCAGGATGCCGAGATTGAGTTGACCGCGCAGCGCGTCGGGGATGAACAGCGGCTGGTTCTCGGGTCCGACGATGAGCGTCACCGCGGAAATGAAGATGAACACCAGTCCGATGGTGAAGAGCACCTGATCGAGTTCAGCGGCCTTGTACAGGCGCGAATAGAGCAGCCGCTCAAGTATGATGCTTACTGCGGCTGTGAGGATGAATCCCACTGCGAGTGCAGGCACAAAACCGATACCCCAGCTTTTCATTGCCAGCACGACGATGTAGCCGCCGAGCATGGCGAAGGCGCCGTGGGCAAGATTGACGAAGCCCATAAGTCCCATCGTGACCGACAAACCAACCGACACGATAAAAAGCACCATGCCGGCGGCTAATCCGCCGAGCACCATGCTTGCAACGTCAATCCCGAATATCACAGGCGACTCCGACGCAGGTTGAACTTCAGTGGGGCCATCGCAGGAAAGCTCGAAGCATCAGCCATCGGGCGAAGCAGCGCGTCGGTGCTTCGATCAGTTGGAGGCGCACGGACCGATCTTCAGTTCCTTGCACGGGTCCTTCACATTGACAATCGTCCCGATCACCTTCTGATGGAGCTTGCCATCCGGCCCGGTAGCCACTTCGGATAGATACTCGTTCATGACGATGTCGCGGGTTACGGGATCAATCATGATCGGGCCGCGCGGGCTGCTGAATTTCCAACCCTTGAGCGCGTCGATCGCCTTGTCGGTCACAATCTTGCCTTTGAGCGTCTGCACGACGTGGACGATGGCGGCCATGCCGTCATAGGCGCCGACCGAGGTAAAATCCGGCGTGGTATCCGCGCCATATTCCTTCTTCCAGGCGGCGACGAAGCGTTTGTTCTCGGGGTTATCGAGATCAGCATTGTAGTGGTGCATGGTGATAATGCCCACGGCGGCGGCGCCCATGTCTTGCAGCTTGTTGTCGACCGTCACGTCGCCGGGGCCAATCAGTCTGATGTTAGCCTGGCGCATGTTGAGCGCGCCGTAGGTCTTGGCGACGGCGGCGGCGTGGTCGCCGGAGGGAATGAACACAAAGAAAACGTCCGGCTTTTGATCCTTGACGCGCTGGAAGAACGGCGTGAAGTCCGGCACCGCGCCTGCGCCGCCCATCGGAATTTCATCGATGACCTTGCCGCCGTTGGCTTCGAACCCGCGCTTGAATGCATTGAGGCTGTCCTTGCCCGGCGGAAAATCGGTATAGCCGACCGCCGCAGTCTTGGCCTTGAGGATCTTAGCGGCGGCTTCGCCCATGGCAAAGCCCGCGTGCCACATGCTGAATGAAACGCGCACGTAGTAGGGCGACAAGTTGGTGATATGCGCGGTGCCCGCATTCATGATGATCGCGAGCTTTTTGCCCGCCGTGACGATAGGCGCAATGGCAATGGCGTTCGGCGAATAGACCCAGCCCGTGACGATGTCGGCGTTGTCCTGGGTGAGTAATTCCTGCAACGCCAATTTGGCATTGGCCCCGGCAGGGTCCTTTGTGTCGCGTTTGATCAGCGTGATCTTGTAGGGCTTTATCTTGTCGGCATTGAGCTTGAGGTAGAGTTCGAGCCCACGATCCATCTGCTGGGCGATCTCGGCGGCGACGCCAGTGTAGGGCAGGCTGACGCCAACCTTGACCTCCTGCGCATGCGCCCAGTTCGCAAGGATGACGACTGCGGCCGATGCCGCTATGAGCCGCTTCATGGTGTCTCCTCCCAATTTGTTTGGCCGAGCATGACTTCCGAAAGATAGGCGGTGGCGGGCCGCAACCGCAAGGCGGTGCCATGACGCGGAATTTCGTCCCGACAGCGAACCGCCGCTCCGAAGCCCGGAGCGGCGGTTGCGATCGAATGGCCGTCTAGCGAAGAACGATCAGTTTGAGCCCGCGCAGGGCCCGACCTTCAGTTCCTTGCAGGGATCCTTCACGTTCGGGATCGTGGCGAGCAGTTTCTGGTGAAGCTTGCCATCGGCCCCCTTCACGACTTCGGACAAGTATTCGTTCATGACGATATCGCGAGTCTCGGGATCGATCATGATGGGTCCGCGCGGGCTAACATCTTTCCAACCCTTGAGCGACGCGAGGGCCGCATCGCCGTCGAGCTTGCCCTTGGTGGCTTGGATCGCATGGACGATGGCGGCCATGCCGTCATAAGCGCCGACCGCCATGAAATCAGGCGTGGAGTTGGCGCCATAGTCCTTGTGCCATGCCGCTACGAGTCGCTTGTTCTCGGGATTGTCGAGGTCGGCGTTGTAGTGGTGCATGGTGATCAGACCGATTGCAGCATCGCCCATGGCCTGAAGCTTGGTGTCTTGCGTGATGTCGCCGGGGCCGATCAGTTTGATGCCGGCTTCCTTCATGCCGAGGGCGCCGTAGGTCTTGACCACCGCTGCGGAATGATCGCCGGCCGGGATGAAGACGAAGAAGACGTCGGGCTTCGCGTCCTTGGCGCGCTGGAAGAAGGGTGTGAAGTCCGGCACCTGGGCCGGGCCGCCCATCGGGATTTCGTCGATCACCTTGCCGCCATTGGCTTCGAACGAGCGCTTGAATGCAGCCAGTTCGTCCTTGCCGGGCGGGAAGTCGCTGTAACCAACTACGGCAGTTTTAGCCTTCAAGATTTTTGCAGCGGCTTCGCCCAGGGGGAAACCGGAATGCCACATGCTGAAGGAGGTGCGCACCCAGTACGGCGACGTAAGTGTGATGTGCGCGGTGCCGGCGTTCGTGATGATGGCAAGTTTTTTGCCGGCGGTTACGACGGGCGCTGAAGCAAATGCGTTTGGCGAATAGATCCAGCCGATGAGCGCTTCGACGTTTTCCTGCGTCAACAATTCTTGCACGGCGACTTTAGAGTCCGCACCCGATGGATTTTTGTCGTCACGTTTGATCAACTTGATCGTGTAGGGTTTGATCTTGTCGGCGTTGAGCTTGAGGTATTGCTCGATGCCGCGATCGGCCTGCTGGCCGAATTCGGCGCCAATGCCGGTGAAAGGCGCGACGAGGCCAATTTTGACCTCTTGCGCCTGGGCGAAACAGGCAGACATCGCCACTGCAGCCGAAGCTGCAAGGATACGCTTGATCATGAAAATTCCTCCAGGGTGATAAGCCGACTTCGCCTGGCTTTGGTCGGCCAGTTGGGGCGATATTAGGGCGAAAGCCGGAAACGGTGCAAGGCGCACAATCTACGGCGCCATGTGGCTTTTTTGCGCTTGAGGAGCGGTGGGACGACAAGGTTGGGCGCGCGTCGTTGCAGGCCGGCGACGGCTGGGAGTATGGGATTGGTCCCACGCATGAATTCCGCTTCCAAATGACCGTTTTGGCTTGACGAGCCGATCGCTCCTCGCCAAGCGTGCAAGGAACTTTCCGTGGCGGCCGAAGAGCAACGCTGGAAGTCTCGAAGAATTCTAGGGAGAGAACCAATGAAAAGAACAATGGCACCGTATCGTGCCGACCACGTGGGAAGCTTCCTCCGGTCGGCGGCGATCAAGGACGCGCGCGTCAAGCATGAAAAGGGTGCACTCAGCGAGAGCGAACTTAAGGCGATCGAGGATCGCGAGATCGAGAAGCTGATCAAGAAGCAGGAAGAGGTCGGATTGAAGCTCGCGACCGATGGCGAGTACAGGCGCTCGTTCTGGCATTTCGATTTCTTCGGCATGCTCGACGGCGTCGAGATCTACGAGCTCGACCATGGTATCCAGTTTCAGGGTGTGCAGACGAAGCCCAAGAGCATCCGTGTCACAGGCAAGATTGGATTCTCCAAGCATCCGATGCTAGAGCACTTCAAGTTCGTGAAGGCGCACACCAAGGTGACGCCGAAGATGTGTATCCCGAGCCCGACCGTGATGCATTTCCGGCTGGAGCCGGGCGCGGTGGACAAGAAGTTCTATCCGGAACGCGACGCCATCTTCGATGATCTCGCGAAGGCTTACCGGCAGGCGGTCAAGGGTTTCTACGACGCGGGCTGCCGCTATCTGCAGTTCGACGATACCGCGTGGGCCTATCTGTGCTCGAAAGAGGAAATGAAGAAGGCCAAGGAGCGCGGCATCAACGTCGATCGGATCGCTGAAGATTATACGCGCATCATCAATCAATCGCTCGAAGGCAAGCCCGCCGAGATGGTGATTACTACTCATGTCTGCCGCGGCAACTTCCGCTCGACCTGGATTGCGTCCGGCGGCTACGAGCCAGTGGGCGAGCGGCTGTTCGGAGAATGCAAGTACGACGGCTATTTCCTCGAATACGACACCGAACGCGCGGGCGGGTTCGAGCCGCTGCGGTTTCTGCCCAAGGGCAAGAAGGTCGCGGTGCTCGGGTTGATTACCTCGAAAAGCGGTACATTGGAAAAAAAGAGTGACGTTAAGCGCCGCATCGAAGAAGCGGCGAAATTCGCTCCGCTCGAACAGCTGGCTTTAAGTCCGCAATGCGGATTTGCCTCGACCGAGGAAGGCAATGTGCTGACCGAGGAGCAGCAATGGGCGAAGATGCGCGAAATCATTGAGCTCGCCGACGAGGTGTGGGGCTAAGCTTACGGCCGTCCGCCAATCCCGCAGTTTAAGTAGAGTTTTTCGCCATGCAGCGATCAAAACCGCCGTTTCGCGCCGACCATGTCGGCAGCCTGTTGCGCCCCGTGGCGCTAAAGGAGGCGCGCGCTAAGCGGGAAAAGGGCGAAATCGACGAGACGGCCCTTCGCGCCATCGAGGACCGCGAAATCGAGAAGGTCATCAAGAAGCAAGAAGACGCCGGGCTCAAATCTGTCACCGATGGAGAGTTTCGGCGTGCGTCCTGGCAGAATGACTTCCTCAAATTGCTGCCCGGCGTCGAAGCTTATGTCGGCGAACGCAAGATCAAGTTCCAGGGGCCGCAACCGAAGCCGTTGTTGTTGCGCGTTGTCGGCAAGCTTGGCGCGTTCAATAGCCATCCGATGATCGAGCACATGAAATTCGTAAAGTCGCATACAAAAGTGACGGCAAAGATGACCATTCCGTCACCGTCGTCGGTGCATTTTCGCTACGGCCGTGAGGGTGTGCCGGAACAGCTCTATCCGTCGATGGACGATTTCTACCGCGACCTCGGTCAGACCTATCGCAAGGCGGTGCGCGCTTTCGCCGATGCCGGGTGCCGCTATCTGCAGCTCGACGAGGTCAATCTCGCCTATCTGTGCGATCCGACGCTGCGCGAGCAGGTGCGCAGCCGCGGCGACGATCCCGATCGGCTGCCGGCGGCGTACGCGTCCATGCTCAATGCGGCGATGTCCGATATCCCGGCCGACATGACGGTGACGATGCATCTTTGCCGCGGCAATTTCCGCTCGACGTTCGTTGCAAGCGGGGGCTATGAGCCGATCGCGGAGCTGTTGTTCAACACAATCAAGGTGCATGGCTACTTCATGGAATACGACAGCGCGCGCGCCGGGGGCTTCGAGCCGTTGCGGTTCGTGCCGAAGGGCAAGACCGTGGTGCTTGGGCTCGTGACCTCAAAGACGGGCCAACTTGAAAGCAAGGATGCGATCAAGCGGCGCATCGAGGAAGCTGCGAAATTCGTGCCGCTCGATCAGCTTTGCCTTTCGCCGCAATGCGGCTTTGCTTCGAGCGAGGAAGGCAACACCTTGGCTGAGGACGAACAATGGGCGAAACTGCGAATGATCGTCGAGGTCGCCGAGGACGTCTGGGGCTAATCTTCTCCCTCTCTCCGCTTGCGGGGAGAGGGTCGGGGTGAGGGAGCTTTTCCAAACACTCAGGCCGTGGCAATTCCCCCTCACCCGACCGCTCCCGGCAAGCGGGGAGAGGTGAAGAAAGCGAGTTAGATTATGAAGCGTCATAAGCCGCCGTTTCGCGCCGACCATGTCGGCAGCTTGTTGCGGTCAGCGGTGCTGAAGGATGCGCGGGCGCGGAGCACGAAGGGCGAGATCAGCGCGGCACAGATCAAGGCGATCGAGGACCGCGAGATCGCGCGCGTCATCAAGAAGCAAGAGGAAGTGGGTCTGCAATCGATCACCGACGGCGAGTTCCGCCGCTCATGGTGGCATCTGGATTTCCTCTGGGGGCTCGATGGTGCTGAACATTACGTGATGGATCAAGGCATCGCGTTTCAGGGCGTGCAGACGCGGGCTGAAGGCGCGCGCATCGTGGGCAAGGTCGGATTCTCGGGCCACCCGATGCTGGAACATTTCAAATTCCTCAAAGCGAATACCAAGGCAACGCCGAAGATGACGATCCCGGCGCCGTCGGCGCTCTATGGGCGCACGGGACGCGAGGCGGTGACCAAGGAAGCTTACCCTTCGCTCGATCAGTTCTTTGTCGATTTGGGAAAAGCCTACGCCAAAGCGGTGCGTGCTTTCGCGAACGTCGGTTGCCGCTATCTACAGCTCGATGAAGTGTTCATCGCCATGCTGTGCGATCCGCAATATCGGGCGAAGCAATCGGCGCGCGGCGACGATCCGGTCAAGCTCGCCAACATCTACGCCGATATGATCAATGCGGCGATGAGCGATATCCCGAAGGACATGACCATCACCATGCATATGTGCCGCGGCAATTATCGCTCGACGTTCATGGGCGCGGGCGGTTACGAGGCGGTGGCGGAGGTGCTGTTCAACCGGATCAAGGTGCACGGCTATTTCATGGAATATGATTCCGAGCGTGCGGGTTCGTTCGAGCCGCTGCGTTTGGTGCCGAAGGACCGCACAGTGGTGCTTGGCCTTGTGACGACCAAGACCGGAAAGCTCGAATCCAGGGACCTGATCAAACAGCGGATCGATGAGGCGGCGAAATATATTTCGCTCGATCAATTGTGTTTATCGCCGCAATGCGGCTTTGCCTCGAGCGAGGAAGGCAACACCTTGGCTGAGGACGAGCAGTGGGCGAAGCTCGCCATGATCGTGGAGACGACTAAGGAAATTTGGGGCTGATATGGCGGGCATCGTTGAAGGCAAAGTTGCAGTCGTCACCGGCGGGGGGCGCGGGATCGGGCGCGCGGTCGCGATGCTGTTCGCGGCGGAGGGCGCGCGCGTGCTGGTCAACGATGTGGGCGCGGGCCTCGATGGTGCCGGTGCCGACGCCGGACCGGCGCAGGCGGTTGTCGATGAGATCAAGAAGAGCGGCGGCCAGGCGGTCGCGAACACGCTTTCGATCAGCCAGCCTGAGAATGCAGACAAAATCGTAAAATCTGCGCTCGATGAGTTTGGCCGCGTCGACATTCTGGTCAACAACGCAGGCATTCTGCGCGACCGCATCTTTCACAAGATGAGCTGGTCGGACTGGAAAGATGTGATCGACGTGCATCTGCACGGATCGTTCAACATGAGCCGGGCCGTTGCCGGGCATTTCCGCGAGCAGAACTCAGGCAGCATGGTGCATATGACTTCGACCTCCGGGCTGATCGGGAACTACGGCCAGGCCAATTACATGGCGGCGAAGATGGCGCTTGTCGGATTGTCGCGTTCGATCGCGCTCGACATGGAGCGATTTAACGTTCGCTCGAACTGCATTGCGCCGTTTGCCTGGAGCCGGATGATCGGCTCGATCCCGACCGAGAGCGAAGAAGAAAAGCGCCGGGTCGAGAAGTTGCAGCAGATGACACCGGAGAAGATCGCACCGCTGGTGGTCTATCTGGCTTCGGACAAGGCGAAGGGAATTTCGGGCCAGATTTTTTCGGTGCGCAACAATGAGATTTTTCTGTTCAACCAGACGCGGCCGATCCGCTCGCTGCACCGCTCCGACGGCTGGACGCCGGAGCGGCTCGACGCGCAGCTCAAAGGGGCATTCGAGCCTTCGCTCACACCGCTCGATCGCTCGGGCGATGTATTCTCGTGGGACCCGGTCTAGTGCGATGGCGATCGACTACGACAAGCTGCTCGCGCTGAAAATTCCGGATGTCGAGCACAGCTATAACGACAAGGACACGATCCTCTACGCGCTCGGCGTCGGGCTTGGCTACGATCCGCTCAACGCTGATGAGCTTGGGTTTGTCTACGAGAAGAATCTCAAAGCACTGCCGACCTACGCCGCGGTGCTCGGCTACCCGGGTTTCTGGGTGCGCGATTTTCCGACCGGCATTGACTGGGTGCGCAGCGTCAACGGCGAGCAGGCCATTACGTTGCATCAGCCGCTTGCGGCGCAAGGCACGGTGATCGGGCGCACGAAAATCTTGGACATCATCGACAAGGGGGCGGGCAAAGGCGCGTTGATCTATGCCGAGCGCAAGGTCACCGACAAGGCGAGTGGTGCGCCGATCGCGACCGTGACGCAGACGACTTTTTGCCGCGCCGACGGCGGTTTCGGCGGGCCGATGCGGCAGAGCCCGCCGGTGCACCAAATTCCGGAGCGCAAGCCGGACCTCGTTTGCGAGCTGCCGACGCGGCCGGATATGGCACTGATCTATCGGCTAAGTGGCGATCGCAATCCGCTGCACATCGATCCCGCGGTGGCGAAGGCTGCGGGCTTCGAGCGCCCCATCCTGCATGGCCTGGCGACCTTCGGCGTTGCGGGGCATGCCTTGCTCAAGAGCGTTTGCGGCTATGATCCCAACCGGCTGGTGGCCTTCGGCGGGCGGTTTTCGGCGCCGGTTTTTCCCGGTGAAACCATTCGCACCGAGATGTGGCGCGATGGGACGGCGATCAGCTTTCGCGCGCATGCGGTGGAGCGCAATGTGGTGGCAATGAACAACGGTTGTGCCGAGGTGCGGGGATGAGCGCGCAAGCCGCAAGCGATGCGCATGCGCCAATCCGTGCGGCGGTGCGTGCGCTGTGCGAAAAATTTCCCGGAGAATATTGGCGAAAGCTCGACCGCGAACGCGCCTATCCCACCGAATTCGTCGCGGCGCTGACCAAGGCCGGCTTTCTCGCCGCGCTCATTCCGGAAGAGTACGGCGGCAGCGGGCTATCGATGCTGGCGGCCACTGCGATCATGGAGGAGATTCACGTCTCGGGCTGCAACGGCGCTGCCTGCCACGCGCAGATGTACACCATGGGCACGCTGCTGCGGCACGGCAACGACGAGCAAAAGCAGAAATATCTGCCAGGCATCGCCAAGGGCGAATTGCGGTTGCAGGCGTTCGGCGTCACTGAGCCGACATCGGGCACCGACACATTGAGCCTACGCACTACCGCCGTGCGGGACGGAAACTCCAGCTACGTCATCAACGGTCAGAAAATCTGGACCTCGCGCGCGGAGCATTCCGACTTGATGCTGCTGCTTGCACGCAACACGCCGCGCGAACAGGTGAAGAAAAAGACCGAAGGGCTTTCGGTGTTCCTGGTCGATATGCGCGCAGTGCGCGGCAAGGGACTTACGATCAAGCCGATCCGCACCATGATGAACCACGCCACGACGGAAGTGTTCTTCGACAATATGCAAGTGCCTGCCGAAAACCTGATCGGCGAGGAAGGCAAAGGCTTTCGTTACATCCTCTCCGGCATGAATGCGGAGCGGATTCTGATTGCGGCGGAATGCATCGGCGACGCCAAGTGGTTCATCGAGAAGGCTGCCGGTTACGCCAAGGAGCGCGTGGTGTTCGGCAGGCCGATCGGACAGAACCAAGGCGTGCAGTTTCCTATTGCGAAGTCCTACATCAACATGCGCGCGGCCGAATTGATGGTGCACGAGGCGGCCAACCTGTTCGATGCCGGCAAGGAATGCGGCGCGGAGGCGAACATGGCGAAGCACCTCGCCGCCGAAGCCTCTTGGGCGGCCGCCGACATGTGCGTACAGACGCACGGCGGCTTCGGGTTTGCGGAAGAGTTCGACATCGAGCGCAAGTTTCGCGAGACGCGGCTCTACACAGTTGCGCCGATCTCGACCAATCTCATTCTTTCGTACATTGCCGAGCATGTGCTTGGCTTGTCGCGGTCGTATTGAAATGGGTTTGCCGCTCGACGGGCTGCTGATCGTTTCGCTCGAACAGGCGGTGGCGGCGCCGATGTGCACGTGCCGGCTTGCGGACGCCGGCGCGCGCGTGATCAAGATCGAACGGCCGGAGGGCGATTTCGCGCGCGGCTACGACAGTGTCGTGCATGGCGAGAGCGCCTATTTCGTGTGGCTCAACCGCGGCAAGGAATCCGTGGTGCTCGATCTCGCGGCGGCGGCCGACAAGGCGTTGTTTGCCGCAATGCTCGGCAAGGCCGACGTGTTCGTGCAGAATCTCAAACCGGGCGCAATCGAGAAACTTGGCTTTGCGATTGCGAAGTTGCGGCGCGAGCATCCACGGCTGATCGTGTGCTCGGTGTCCGGCTATGGCGAAGAGGGTCCTTACGCGGCACGCAAAGCCTACGACATGCTCATCCAGGCGGAATCGGGCTTGGCATCGGTGACTGGCGGGCCGGAGGCGCCGTCACGCGTTGGTGTCTCGGTGTGCGACATTGCCGCCGGCATGAATGCCTATGAGGCGATTTTGGAAGCGCTGATCGCGCGCGGGCGCAGCGGCACAGGTGCCGAGATTTCGATCTCGATGTTCGACGCCATGGCGGACTGGATGACGGTGCCGCTGCTGCAATTCGAGGGCGGAATGAATCCTAAGCGCATGGGGCTCGCGCATACGTCGATTTCGCCCTATGGCGCGTTCCGTACGCGCGACGGCGTCGACATTTTGATCTCGATCCAGAACGATCGCGAATGGCGCGTGCTCGCCGAGCGCGTGCTGGGAGATGCCGAGCTCGCGGTCGATTCGAATTTTGCGACTAATCTTGAGCGCGTCAAACGACGTGCGGGAACCGATGGGCGTGTTGCCAAAGTCTTCGGCGCGATGGACGCCGAGCCGCTGATTGCGAAGCTAGCTGCGGCCGATATCGCGTTTGCGCGCGTCAACGAGCCGAAAGATCTGGCGCGTCATCCGCATCTGCGGCGCGTCACCATCGATACGCCGACGGGCCCGGTTTCATATCCGGCGCCTGCAGCGCAACGCAAAGACGAGACGCGGCGTTACGGCGCGGTGCCGGCGCTCGGCGCGCATACGGAGAAAATCCGGGTGGAATTCCTATTGCCTGCTACAAAGGTCTCGAACGCATAATCCGTCACCCTGAGGTACGAGCGAAGCGAGCCTCGAAGGGTGATGGCCTGATCGGTGACCGCCATCCTTCGAGGGCCGCCTTCGGCGGCCACCTCAGGATGATGGACTAAAACTTGGAGAAATGGCATGGACATTGGATTCATCGGTCTTGGCAACATGGGCTTTCCCATGTGCCGCCGTCTGATCGAGGCCGGCCACACGCTGATCGTGTTCGACGTCAAGCGTGACGCGATGGAGCGATTGGTAAAGCTCGGTGCACAAGCGGCAAAATCGCCGGCCGAAGTCGCAAACCGCGCGGAGACCGTGCTTGCGAGCCTGCCTTCGCTCGATGTGGGGCGGAAAGTCGCGACCGGAGAGGACGGCATCATTCGCGGCAATCGCGTGAAGCGTTACGTGGATCTTTCGACCACGGGCTCGCGATTTGCGATCGAAATTCACGATGTGCTCAAAGAACGAAGCATCGTGCAGATTGACTCGCCTGTGAGCGGCGGCGTTGGCGGGGCGGAGAAAGGCACACTTGCGGTCATGGTGTCGGGCCCTCGCGAGGAGATCGAGGTAATACGATCTGCGCTGAGCGTCATTGGCAAGGTGTTCGTGGTCGGCGAAAAGCCGGGGCTCGCGCAAAGCATGAAGCTTGCCAATAATTTTCTCTCGGCGACCGCGATGGCGGCAAGTTCGGAAGCGATCGCCATGGGGGTCAAGGCGGGGCTGGATCCGCGCGTGATGCTCGACGTGATCAATGCCGGCAGCGGGCGTAACACCGCGACGCAAGACAAGTTCCCAAAGTCGATCGTCACCGGCAAATTCGACTACGGCTTCGACATGGGTCTGATGGTGAAGGACGTGCGGTTGTTTTTGGCCGAAGCCGAGTCGCTTGGCATTTCGACCGAGGTCGCGCAGGCGGTCGGGCGGCTATGGGAGACGGCAATCGCGGAGCACGGCGCGGAGACGGATTTCACCCGCATCGCGCAGACGGTGGAAAAACGCACTGGCGTGAGCATGCGCGCACCGGGCGGCAAAGCGTAAGAACGCTCAGGCGAGGCCAAGCTCCGCGAAAGCATTCATGTGATGCTCGGCTGCGCTTTGGGCGAAACAGCAGAATACGACGCGCGTGATGTTCGTTGGAGCGGCCGCGAGTTCCGCGACAATTGTGCCGATCGCGATGCGCGCGGCAAGATCGGGCGGAAAACGATAGATGCCGGTCGAGATCGCCGGAAATGCAATCGATTGCAGCTGATGATTGGCCGCAAGCGCCAGGGAATTGCGATAGCAGGAGGCGAGCAGTTCGGACTCGTCATCGTGGCCGCCGTGCCAGACCGGGCCGACGGCGTGAATCACGTGCCGCGCTTTGAGCCGGTAGCCGCGCGTGATTTTGGCTGAGCCGGTTTTGCAGCCGCCGAGCATGCGGCATTCGGCCAGCAGTTCCGGGCCTGCGGTGCGATGGATCGCGCCGTCCACGCCGCTGCCGCCGAGTAGCGTTTCATTCGCGGCGTTGACGATGGCGTCGACATCGAGCGTGGTGATATCGGCAATGACGATCTCGATCCGTGCGGCGCCGACTTCGGCAATCAAACTTGCTTCCATTTTGTAAGCATATCACGCGGCTTTGGTTTTTTTCTCGATCGTGCTGCGCGCGCCGATGTCATCGAAATGCTCATCGAGAAAGCGCCGCGCGGCGCGCCGGCCGGCGCGGTGGAGCATCTCAAAGAAATCATAATCGGTCTTGAGCCGACCTCCTTCGGAGAGCCGGCGGCCCGAGAGTGCGATCCGATGCAAGTTGACGCGGCGATAGCCGGCGGCGGGTTTGAGCTGGCCCTTGTCGATTAGCTGCCCGATCAACGCAATGGTGTTGAGCTCGGCCGCGAGCGAGGAATTGAACGTGATTTCATTAATGCGGTGGAGGATGTCGCGCGCCGAGGTCGGCGTCGCCGCGCGCTCGACCGGATTGATCTGGACCACCAGCACATCCGTGCCGACGTCGTTCTGCACTAGCGGTAGGATCGCGGGGTTGCCGCTGTAGCCGCCGTCCCAATAGGGAACGCCGTCGATCTCCACCGCCTTGAATACGAAGGGGAGCGCGGCGGACGCCATCACCACTTCGGCGGTGATCTCTTCGCGGGTGAAAACACGCGCGACGCCGGTATGCACATTGGTTGCCGAGACAAAGAGCCGCAAATCGGTGAAGACGCGCACGGCGTCGAAATCGACGCTGCGTGTGATCAGATCCTTGAGCGGATTGATGTCGAGCGGGTTGAGATCATAGGGCGAAAGGAAGCGCGAAACGTTGTCGACAAAGGTCTGCATTGGCTGGCCCTGGATGGGAAAGAACGCCAGCAGCCGGTCGAGGACAGCGCGCTGCGGTGTGGGCAGGTTGCCGCCGATACTCGCCGCGCGCCAAAATTCCGCGAGGCGTTTGCGCGCCTCTTCGCGGCCACCGCGCGCGAGCCCGTCAGCGAGCATCACGGCATTGACCGCGCCGGCCGAGGCGCCGGATACGCCTTCAATGGTGAGCCGTCCGTCTTCGAGCAAACGATCGAGCACCCCCCAGGTGAACGCGCCATGCGCGCCGCCGCCCTGGAGCGCGAGGCTGATCTTTTTCGGCCCCGCGGGGGGGGACCCCCGTCCAGGCCACAATTGCTGCAGCATGCAAAACCCTCCTCAAAGCCCGGTCCGCAGGGCTTGAACCCCTCTAAGTAAGAGACATCTATTGCATTGCAATAACAAAAATGCGGCACTGCACAATACCCTGGCAAGCAATGGAAAAACCTATAAGATTCTGGCGCGAACCGGCCCAAAGGGTTAAATAACGAGCAACCATGGCCCAGCCGGTCTTTCGTGCCCCCGATCATGACCACGGCCGCTGCGCGGCGGACGCGCTGGCGCATGCGGTGGCGTTGTGCGCCAAGCGTGCCCAGCGGCTGACCCCGATTCGCCGCCAGGTGCTGGAGGTTCTGCTCGGCAGCCACAAGCCGCTCGGCGCCTACGAGATTATCGAGCGCGCGGGCGGCAAGAACGCGCGGCCGGCGCCGATTACGGTCTATCGCGCGCTCCATTTCCTGCGTGCGCAGGGGCTGGTGCATCGCATCGAAAGCCGCAACGCGTTCATGGCTTGCGTCAACAATCACGCCAGCGGCGACCTCGTGGTGTTTCTGATCTGCGAGCGATGCGGGGAGGTGGGCGAAGCCCCCGCAACGACGGTCGCAGAAAATCTGAAGACCGCCGCGCGCGCGGCAGGCTTCACACCCAAGACGCCGGTGATCGAAATTGGCGGCGTCTGCGCGCATTGCCGGGAACTTTAAGTCCGATGTCCGGGGCAGCCACACAAGCGCGATGCAAAACGGTTTCGGTTCAGGTTGGCGGCGTGACCGTCGGCGGCGAAGCGCCGATCGTGGTGCAGTCGATGACCAACACAGACACCGCGGACGTGGAATCGACCGCGCGGCAGGTGGCGGCGCTCGCGCGCGCGGGTTCGGAACTCGTGCGCATCACGGTTGATCGCAACGAGGCGGCCGCCGCCGTGCCGCGTATCAAGGAGCGGCTCGCGCAGATGGGCGTAGCCGTGCCGCTGATCGGCGATTTTCATTATATCGGGCATAAGCTGCTGAGCGATTATCCGGCTTGCGCGCAGGCGCTCGACAAGTACCGGATCAATCCGGGCAACGTCGGATTCAAAGAGAAGAAGGACCGGCAATTCTCCGCCATCATCGAGATCGCGTTAAAAAACGACAAGCCGGTGCGCATCGGCGCCAATTGGGGTTCGCTCGATCAGGAATTGCTCACGCAATTGATGGACGAGAACGCACGCACGAAATCGCCGCGCGATGCGCGCGCGGTCACTCATGAAGCAATGGTGCAATCGGCGCTGCTCTCGGCCGGGCGGGCGGAGGAGATCGGCCTGCCGCGCTGCAAGATCATTCTTTCGGCGAAAGTGTCGGCGGTGCAGGATTTGATCGCGGTCTATGTGGAGCTGGCGCGACGCTCCGATTACGCACTGCATCTGGGGCTTACCGAAGCAGGGCTCGGCTCAAAAGGAATTGTCGCGTCGACCGCCGCCATGGGCGTGCTGCTGCAGCAGGGTATCGGCGACACCATCCGCGTTTCGCTCACGCCGGAGCCTAACGGCGACCGCACGGTGGAAGTCAAAGTGGCGCAGGAACTGCTGCAGACCATGGGGCTGCGCACGTTCGTGCCGCTGGTCGCGGCCTGCCCTGGCTGCGGTCGCACGACTTCGAGCACGTTCCAGGAACTGGCAACGGACATTCAGAATTTCATCCGCGACTCGATGCCGGAATGGAAGACGCGCTACCCGGGCGTCGAGATGCTCAACGTCGCGGTGATGGGCTGCATCGTCAACGGGCCGGGCGAGAGCAAGCACGCCGACATCGGCATCTCGCTGCCGGGCATCGGCGAGCAGCCGACGGCGCCGGTGTTCGTCGACGGCAAAAAAGTTGCGACCTTGCGCGGGCCCACGCTCACCACCGATTTCAAGCAGATGGTGATCGATTACATCGAGCGGCGGTTCGGGCGTGGCGCGGGGCAGAGCGCGGCGGAGTGACCGGACTACGCCTTCCGCAATTGCCGCCCTCGAAGGATGATCGGTTGATCAATATTCGGTGAGCTTTATGAATCACGCGGAGCTAATTTCAAAAAGAATTATCGAAATGGTGCGGCCTGATTGCGAAATGAAACATCGGGCAGATCAGAGTAATGGAGAATATGACTTTGATTTGTTTCGTGGTCAGTCTGGGGTTGCGGCGGTCGAAGTGACGATGTCGACTAATGCATTAAAGCGAAGGACACGAGCAAGAATTTCTGAAAATCAGTTTATAGATGCAATCGTGTGCAAAAAGGGCTGGTTAATAAACCCAATTGAAGGGTCTGACATTAGAAAAATACGCGCAAATGCGGACGCGTATTTGGGCGCTATAGAGTCGACGGGGACAGAACAATTTTTTGCATACACTGACGCAGCGGAGTCGCCGGCAGTATACAGAATACTTTGTGACCTCGGCATCGAAGCAGGTTCTGTCATAAAATGGAAACCGCCAGTAAACCACTCGATTAATTTTCCTGGTGATGGAGGCACGGTCGAAAAACGTGTGCTGATCGCCATTTTGCTTGAAGCGAATAAGCCCGATAACAAAAAGAAACTGGCAAAAGCAGGTCTAGATTTAGAGCGGCATCTTTTTGTCTACATCGATCCGACGAATTATCTGCCCTGGAAAGTTCTCATAGATACTTCAACGATAGACGCAATTGCCACTCTACCTACTGAGATGACCCACATTTGGGCTGCGACCGAAACCCGCTCCGCGAATGAATTCGCGGTATGGGCAGCGCAAAATGGCCATCGTTGGCAAACGACTAGGATCATCTTGTCGCCGTGAAGCGTTACCCGCGCAATAGCGACTCGGTCCCTGTTGCGGCGACACCACGCCCACAAAAATAACTTATCCCCGCTCGCTCAAACGCATTTATCTTGTTCGCAGCCTCGCTCGGAGGGCGTCATCTAGAGACGTTCCTGACGACGGAGTGAGGCGCGGTGTCGGCTGACAATGCCGGACCGCGATGGAGCCGCCTTGAGGCGCAGCCCGCTTCGCACGCGGGCGCGCGCCCTCGCACGGCGCGCAGGTGGGCCGATCGCAAGGTCCGCCAAGGGTGCTTCGCACGCACCCAGCGCCTCCCGGCGCTCCATCCCCTCGCATTGCGGGGGACGGAAAAAGGGACACAGGTGGACCCGGCACCCCAACGCCACGGGCGGTGAAGCGTTGGCTGAATTGGAGTCAAAGAGCAGTGGTCGGTTTTTGTGCGAGCGGCAGACTCACTTCCCCTCTCCCGCCTACAGCGCTCGGCACCCTCTCCCCGTAAACGGGGAGAGGGGAAGGAACGTGCGGGGGAGGGATAAGAAAGCCTACAACGGCGTTTCGGCTTCGCGCTTCGAGAGGATGGTCGCTTCTTCGAGATCGAGTTCGCGTTCGAGACGGCGCCGCGATTCGTCGGTGATTTTTCCCTCGCGCAGCAACTCATAGAGAAATTCGCGCTCGGCTGAGATCAACTCCATGCGCAGGTCGTTGTTCAGGCGCACTTGGGCAAGTCCGTCTTCCATGTCCGTCGGAATCTGGCGCAGGCGGTGGTCGTGGCGGGATTGCAGGAATTCGATCGCCTCGACGCCAAGGCTGCGATCAACGGCGATCTTTTCGAGATGCGCCCGCGCGGCTTGAAGGGCCTGCGAGCGTGCGGCAAGTTCAGCGCCGTGCTCTTGTTTCTTTTCTTCCAGTCCCAATTTGGTCAGTCCGAGCCAGCGGATCACGGTCGGCAACATCAGCCCCTGTCCGACCAGCGTGACGATGATGACGCCAAACGTCACGAACAGGATCAGGTCGCGGTTTGGAAACGGCGCGCCACTCGCGATCGTCAAGGGAATGGCGAGGGCAGCTGCGAGCGACACCACGCCGCGCACGCCGGTGAATGAAATCGCAAACGGTCCTTGCCAAGGCGGAGACGGATCGCGCTTGCGCAGCGACGCGCTGAGCCAGCGCGGCAGGTAAGTTGCGGGATAAACCCAGGTGAAGCGCGCGACGATCACGATGGCGGTGGTGATCGCGGTGGCGATGAGAATATCGCGGATGGAAAACAGCGGTGTCTTCTCTTGCAGCGCGCGCGCCTGCAATCCGGTGAGCAGGAATACGAAGCCTTCGATCAAATAGATGATCAGATCCCAGAAGAAGATGCCTTGCAGGCGGGTGGACGACGAGATGAGCAGCGGCCCGTTCCAGCTCACATAAAGTCCGGTCGCAACGGTGGCCAGCACGCCGGAGCCGCCGAGGTGCTCGGGGATCCAATAGGCGAGATAGGGTGTCATGAGCGAGAGTGTGATCTCGACGCGTGGATTGTGCGCCCACTGCCGTAGCCGCAGGCTAAGCCAGCCGATCGCGATGCCCCAGGCGAGTTCGCCAACGACGATGAGTGCAAATGTCCCCGTCGCCTGACCGAGCGAAAAGGCGCCGGTGGAAATCGCGACGACGGCGAAGCGATAGAGGATGAGCGCGGTGGCGTCGTTGGCGAGCCCTTCGCCTTCCAGCACCACGACGATGCGGTGTGGCATGCCGAGGCGGCGCGCGATGGCGAGCGGCGCCACCACATCGGGCGGGGCGACGATGGCGCCGAGCAGGAATGCCACGCCCCATTGCCAGCCGAGCAGCCAATGCATGGCGGCGGCGACCGCGCAGGTGGTGAAAACGACACAGCCGAAAGCGAGCAGCGCGATGGGACGCAAATTAAAGCGGAACTCGCGCCAGCTCATGGAAACGCCGGCGGAATAGATCAGCGGCGGCAGGATCACGAGCAGCACGAATTCCGGTGCGAGTTCGAAGGGCGGCAGGCCGGGCACGAGCGCAAGCAAGAAGCCGGCGATGACCAGAAGGATCGACGGCGCGATTTTCAGCCGTTGCGCCAGCACAGCCACCGCGACCATGACCGCTAGCAGCACTAAGAGTGTTTGGATCGTTGCGGTCATCATGGCTGGTTCGGGGGTCGGCTTGGGCGAATCATAATATTAAATCACATTGGCGGCGATGTTGATGGTGAGCGCGAGAAGCGAGACGTTGACAGAAATGAAACGATCGAGTGTGCGGTCACGGTCTGGCGGATGACTTTGGAGGTGACCGCGACGTCGGACACTTGTGCGGTCATGCCGATGACGAACGAAAAATAGACGAAATCCCAATAATCGGGAGCCTCGTCATCGGGAAATTTCAGTCCACTCTTTTTGCCGCCGCGTTCGCCATAGAATTCGTGCGCGGAATGGAGCGCGAAGATGGTGTGGATGAAGAACCAGGACGACAGAATTGTCAGTATCGCCAATAGCAATTGAAAGTGTTGCCGATTGGAACCATGGAAACTGCCGAGTTCGAAGATGATTGCGTCGAGGGTGGCAAGAGCCGCGGCTACGGTGAAAGCGAGGATTGCAAAGCGTCCTTCGTCCAGCGTTGCGGCGCGCTCACCGATGTGATGTGAACTGGAATTGGCCATCATGGTGTAGATCAGTACGAGGTATAGCCACACGCCCACATTCCAGCCGATGAGGATGCGATTCGCAGGGTGCCATGCTGCCGGGATCAGAACGGCAACTATGATTCCTATCAGTGCCGCGAGAATTAGGCGCGGGCGGGCGCGCACAATCCGTAAGAGATAGGGCAGGCGGGATTTGGATTTCACGGCCATGTCAGCAATCCGATCCCAAATCCTCACGCGCGCCGCGCGGCGACAAAGCGCGCTGCCGCGCGTAGCGTTGCTGCGTTTGCACCAAATTGATCAAGCGCTTGCTCCGCTTGGGAAACAAGTGCTGCGAGCCGCGCGTGCGCGCCTTCGCTGCCGAGAATGTCCACGAAGGTCGCCTTGCCGCGCACCGCGTCCTTGCCGGTGGACTTGCCGACGGTGGAGGCATCGCCCTCGATGTCGAGCAGATCGTCGGCAATCTGAAACGCCTGGCCGAGCGCGTGTCCATAGCGTCCGAGCGCGTCGTGAGCGGCTTTTGGCGCCTGCCCAAGAATCGCACCGGCAACGCAAGCGAACTTGATCAGCGCGCCGGTCTTCATGGCGTCGAGGGTGGCGATCTCGCCTTCGCTCAGCGTTGTTGAGCTAAAGCGGCCTTCGGCTGCGAGATCGAGCATCTGGCCGCCGGCCATGCCGCCGATACCTGCGGCGCGGGCAAGGCCCGCGACCAATGCGATGCGCACGCCCGGATCGGGATGGGTTTGCTCGCGTGCGAGCACGTCGAAGGCAAACGTGAGCAAGCTGTCGCCGGTCAGAATCGCGGTCGCCTCATCGTAGGCGCGATGCACGGTTGGACGGCCGCGCCGGATTTCGTCGTTGTCCATCGCAGGCAGATCATCGTGCACGAGCGAATAGCAATGGACGCATTCGATCGCGGCGCCGGTCATCAGCGCGCGCTCGCGCGGCACGCCGAACAGCGCGCCAGATTCGATGACGAGCAATGGGCGCAAACGCTTGCCGCCGCCGAGTGTTGCGTAGCGCACGGCATCGATAAGCCTTTTGGGGCGGGTGATCTCGCCGGTTGCCGCAGCGGTCGACAATAAACGGTCAAGCAGGTACTCGATATCGCTTGCTGCGGCATCAAGCCGCGCGGAGAACAGCGCATCGGGAGCCGAGCTGGTCATGTCAAATGTTTTTGCCGGGGTGCGCATGCCACGCGTACTTGCAACGCCGGATCAATGGAAGATCTTGTCGTCACGTGAATGCCCTAAGTTATCGTATGTCCTAAGTTAGGCTGTCCGCGCTTCTGAGTTCATTTAGCAGCATGGGCGCCAGTCGCCAACGATGCTATCCCCATAGGGCCGCGATGGGGTTGCCGTAAAGGTATAACGTGATGCGATGAGCATATTCCAAAGTCTGCGATCGAGGACTGGCCGCGTGTTGCGCTGGGCATTGCTCATGGCGATCGGCGTATTGCTGCTGC
Source organism: Hyphomicrobiales bacterium (assembly GCA_003169835.1). Taxonomy (GTDB): domain Bacteria; phylum Pseudomonadota; class Alphaproteobacteria; order Rhizobiales; family Xanthobacteraceae; genus PNAI01. Next base: position 172,312 of record PNAI01000016.1, read on the forward strand.
CCTATCTGCTGACGCCGCTCTATCGTTTCGTACCGCCGGTCTCGACGCCGATGGTGTGGCGCTGGCTCACGGGAGAGCGCGTGACACGAACCTTCGTGCCGATCGGCGCGATGGCGCCCATTCTGCCGCGCACCGTGATTGTCGCGGAGGATGCGCGCTTTTGCACGCATTCCGGCGTCGACTGGCAGGAAATCCGCGATGCCATTGAGGACGCCGACGATCTCGATGCTGTGCGCGGAGGTTCGACCATCACACAGCAGACGGCCAAGAACCTGTTCCTGTGGCCGGGGCGCAGCTTCGTGCGAAAGGCGCTGGAATTTCCGCTATCCATGTGGATCGACTTGGTGTTGCCCAAACGACGCGTGCTGGAGATCTACCTCAACATCGCCGAGTGGGGGCCGAATGGTGAATTCGGCGTCGAGGCCGGCGCGCGGCGGGCGTTCGGTAAATCGGCGCGGGACCTTTCGGCCTCGGAGGCGTCGCTGCTGTCCGCCGTGCTGCCAAATCCGGTCCGGCGCAACGCCCGCCAGCCGCGGCCGGGCGTGCGGCGGATCGCCGGCATCCATGAGACGCGTGCCGCGGCGGCTGCGGCCTCGCTCGATGCGTGCGTGCGGGCGCGCTGACCCACTAGCGTAGACGGTAGAGTTCCTCTATAAGCCCGGCTTTCGATCAAGCGGAAGTTTCGCGCGCTCTTAAAATGCCGCGCGCCAGTCAAGGAGAATGCCGTCATGGCCGTGCCGAAGAGAAAAGTTTCCCCCTCCAGACGCGGGATGCGCCGCTCGGCCGATGCGCTTAAAGCGCCGACCTACGTGGAGGACAAGGATTCCGGCGAATTGCGCCGTCCCCACCACATCGATCTCAAAAGCGGCATGTACAAGGGCCGTCAGGTGCTCAAGCCGAAGGTCGAAATCTGACCGGCACCGCGCCGTTGCCGACGCGACGGCGGCTTAAGGCGGATACCGGCGCGAGGAGGCTTCGATGTTCCTGATCGGGGTTCCCCTGCTGATCGTTCCGTTCGCGATCTACAATTTCATCGCTTTTCTGATGCCAAGTGTTTCGTGGGTGGAACCACTGCCGTCGCTTCACATGGTTTCCGGCGGCGATTGGGCGATGGCGCCAGGCGATATTCTGGTGGTGTTTTCAATCCTCATTCTCTTCTTCGAATTGGTCAAAGCCACGCGCGTCGGCATGCGTACGATCATCGTTCACATGCTGTCGGCGGTGCTGTTTGCTTTGTGCTTGGTCGAATTTCTACTGGTCAAGGAAGCGGCGACCGCAACGTTCTTCATTCTGCTTGCGATCACATTTGTCGATATGCTGGCGGGCTTCACAATTTCGATCCGCACCGCGCAGCGCAATATCGAATTCGATAACGCCAATAAGATCACGTCTTAGACGTGGATGCAGGGCGTGGACGCGGGCGGCCGCGTGCGGCTTCACATGGCTCGCGATAGTTTGTGGCTGGTCTTGGCGGGGTCGGGCTCGTCCGCGGCGGCGTAGATGCTGGCGGCGACATTCGGCTCGACGCGGCGGCGCTCGCGGGTCTGCGGAATCGACTGTTTGGTTGCGATGAGGTGGGCGAGAAAATTTGCCGGCTGGCGCACGACGGTTTGGGTGCGTTCGCTGTAGCGCACGGGCGAGAGCGGAATGAGCGCTCGGCTGCTGCTAACGGATGCATCGGCCTTCGCGGCTTCGCTGGCCGCGGTTTCGCGCGCAGCGGCCCGCATCCGGCTCGATGCCGAATTGAGATTGAGTTGGTCGCCGGTAACCCGCATCGCCTGGCCTCTTGTCTCGATCTGGGACACGAAATGCCTGATGCAGAAAGCTTCGCAAACAACGTGCCGAACGACGGAACGGAGCCCGATCTGGTTAAAGCTGTTCAGGGCGGGTGCAGCGAAAAGGCTTAAGCCGCAGAAAGCCCTTGTTCCGAAAATGAATTGCATGAAACTTGGTTGCACGTAATACCAGTGATTACTTAGTTCAAGCGAGGCCATTCCCGAAAAGGGTCAGTTGGGACGGATAGATTAATTTTGAAGATGCGCGGCGATGGCCGTTAGCCATGATTTTGGCGCTTGGGAATCGCGAATTTGGCGCGGGGGAAATTCGAAGCGTGAATCCGTCAATTGCGCAGACTTAATGAGCTAAGCCTTGTCCTTGTCGCCCATGCGGTCGAGCCGCTTTTGAATTTCTTCCATTTGCTTTTTGAGGTCGTCGATCTCGCCGCCGCCGCCAGGTTTTTGCGGTTTACTGGGGTCGTCGTTCTTATGCGCGGTTGCGAACGGCGTGAACATGGCGAAGGTGCGCTCGAACATTTCCATGTTGCGGCGAATTTGATCTTCCATGACGCCGAAGTTTCCCATGCCGAAAGCTTGCGCCATCCCCGAGCGGAATTTTTCCTGCTCGCGGGTGAGTGAATCGAGCGAGGCTTCCAGGTAGCGCGGCACCAGCATCTGCATGCTGTCGCCATAGAAGTGGATGAGCTGACGCAGGAAATTAATCGGCAGCAGGTTCTGTCCTTGCTTGCTTTCCTGCTCGAAGATGATCTGGGCCAGCACCGAGCGGGTGATGTCGTCGTTGGTCTTGGCGTCGTAGACGACGAAATTTTCGCCCTCCTTGACCATGGCGGCGAGGTCCTCGAGCGTGACATAGGTGCTCGTGCCGGTGTTATAGAGCCGCCGGTTGGCGTATTTCTTGATCGTGATGGGCTCGTCGGATTTGGTCATGTTCGTTCGTCGACTCGCGCTGCATTCGGTGCCGCACTGCCGGGCAACTAGCGGTTTCCCGCCCCAGGCGTTTTTTTGTGCAACACCCCCAATGATCTTATCGCATGCCGGTTCGATGAGTGAAAGCGTCTATGCCGGGGAGGTCAGGACGATGCTCAAGTTTGTGGGAGTCCGTCAAACGACCCTTATATGGACATCGTAGGGTTTGACGGGCTATCGAGGGGACAAAGGAACAACAGGAGACTTCCCATGAAAGACGACGTTGTCATCGTCAGCGCCACGCGTACGCCGGTCGGCGCGTTCAACGGGGCATTGGCGGGGCTGCCGGCACATGAGCTTGGAAAAGTCGCCATCAAGGCGGCGCTCGAACTGGCCGGCGTCGATGGGGCCAAAGTTTCCGAGGTGATATTGGGTCAGATCCTGACTGCAGGGCAGGGCCAGAACCCGGCGCGCCAGGCCTCGATCGCTGCCGGTATTCCGGTCACGAGCCCTGCCTGGGGCGTGAACCAGCTCTGCGGTTCAGGTCTGCGTGCGGTCGCGCTCGGCTATCAGGCCATCATCAACGGCGATTCCGAGATCGTGGTGGCCGGTGGCCAGGAATCCATGAGCCAGGCGCCGCACTGCGCGCATCTGCGCAACGGCACCAAGATGGGCAGCCTGGAGATGATCGACACGATGATCAAGGACGGTCTATGGGACGCCTTTAACGGCTACCACATGGGCAATACGGCGGAGAACGTCGCCAAGCAGTGGCAGATCACGCGCGCACAGCAAGACGAGTTCGCGGTCAAATCGCAGAACAAGGCCGAGGCCGCGCAAAAGGCCGGCAAGTTCAAAGACGAAATCACGCCGGTGACGATCAAGGGCCGCAAGGGCGATACGGTGGTCGATACCGACGAATATCCTAAGCACGGCACGACGATGGATTCGGTTTCCAAATTGCGCCCCGCGTTCGAGAAGGAAGGCACGGTCACGGCAGCCAACGCCTCGGGGATCAACGATGGCGCGGCCGCGGTGGTGCTGATGCGGGCAAGCGAAGCGGCAAAGCTTGGCAAGAAGCCGCTCGCGCGCATCGTGTCGTGGGCGCATGCCGGCGTCGATCCGGCGATCATGGGCACGGGACCGATTCCGGCATCGCGTGCCGCCTTGAAGAAGGCGGGCTGGCGCGTGGAGGATCTCGATCTGATCGAAGCCAACGAAGCCTTCGCAGCGCAGGCCTGCGCGGTCAACAAGGATCTCGGCTGGGATACGAGCAAGGTCAACGTCAACGGCGGGGCGATCGCGATCGGCCATCCGATCGGTGCCTCGGGCGCGCGCGTGCTGGTGACGCTGCTGTATGAGATGGGCAAGCGCAATTCCAAGAAGGGTCTTGCGACACTCTGCATTGGCGGCGGCATGGGCATCGCGATGTGCGTTGAGCGGTAATGCGCGGCTCTCGCGTCTAACCTCTCTCCGAAAACGGTGAGAGGAAGAAAAAATTGGGGAGGAGTTGAGTCATGTCACGCGTGGCGGTGGTTACGGGCGGTACACGTGGAATCGGTGCCGCGATTGCCAAGGCGCTCAAGGCATCGGGTTGCAAAGTTGCCGCCAATTACGCCGGCAACGACGAGGCGGCGCAAAAATTCAAAGCCGCAACCGGCATTCCGGCCTTTAAATGGGACGTTTCCTCCTATGACGCATGCGCGGCCGGTTTGGCGCAAGTCGCGGCCGAACTTGGTCCGGTCGAGGTGTTGGTCAACAATGCGGGGATCACCCGTGACGCCATGTTCCACCGTATGAAGCCGGAGCAATGGACCGCGGTGGTCAACACCAACCTCAATTCGCTGTTCAACATGTGCCGGCCGGTCATCGAGGGCATGCGCGAGCGCAAGTTCGGCCGCATCATTAATATTTCGTCGATCAACGGCCAAAAAGGACAAATGGGCCAATCGAATTATTCCGCCGCCAAAGCGGGCGAGATCGGTTTCACCAAGGCGCTGGCGCAGGAGAACGCGCGGTCAGGCATCACGGTCAATGCCATTTGCCCGGGATATATCAATACCGAGATGGTGCAGGCGGTGCCCAAGGACGTGCTGGAAAAGACAATTCTGCCGCAGATTCCAGTCGGCCGGCTGGGCGAGCCGGAAGAGATCGCGCGTTGCGTGGTATTTCTTGCCTCCGACGATGCGGGGTTCATTACCGGCTCGACATTGTCGGCCAATGGCGGGCAATACTTCGTTTGAGAGCGAATTTACGTCTGGCCGTCGCTCGTGCCGGTCAATGATTCTGTTTTGGTGGGCACAGGCCTATGTTTCCCGTTTAAGAAATTTAAAGAGGCGTAGTGATATTTCATGCCGCAACGGACGGTTCGTTCCGCTAAGCGCTTTAATCGTTTTCCAACGGGCGAATGTCCTGAAGTTCTCACGTACGCGCATCTACGAGTTTAGAAAACGATGACGCTACACAGCTCCCTGATCGCCGAGCTTGAAGATGCTGTGCACGGTAGCGCGCCCGACAAGCGCGTCTCTACGTTGCAGCGTGTCACCGAGCTGTTTCTTAATGGCGCGAAGCATTTTAACGACGAACAGATCAACGTGTTCGACGATGTCCTGCTGCACCTCATCAAGCGGGTCGAGACCAAGGCGCTCGCCGAACTCAGCACGCGTCTTGCGCCTGCCCCCAACGCGCCGGTTGGAGTGGTGCGGCATCTCGCGCGGCATGACGATATTCTGGTCGCCGGACCGGTGTTGTCGCAATCGGAACGTCTTAACAACGCGGATTTGCTCGAGATCGCCAAGACCAAAGGACAAGCTCATCTGTTGGCCATATCGGATCGTTCGCTGGTCGATGAGACGGTCACAGACATATTGCTGGAACGCGGGAGCAAGGAAGTATTTCATAAACTGGCGAGAAATCACGGCGCATTCTTCTCCAAGAGCGGATTTACGACGCTGGTGAATTACGCCAAGACCGATGACGCCTTGGCCGAGAAAATCGGACAGCGCGTCGATGTTCCGCCGCAATTGCTACATGATCTGGTGGTCAAGGCGACCGAGACTGTGCGCAACCGTCTGCTGGCGACGGCGCCTGCCGAAGTGCATGCAGAGATCAAACGTGCATTGGCCTCGATCTCCAACGAGGTCATACATGAGGTGGAGGTCGAGACACGCGACTTTAAGCGTGCGCGCGATATCGTGCTTGCCATGCAGCGAAAAAACCAACTCAGCGAAGCGACGCTCGGCGAGTTTGCAAGGAATCGCAAGTACGAAGAGATGGTCGCCGCGCTCACGCTGCTATGCACGGCGCGATTCGAGCTGGTCGAACGCTTGATGCGAACGATTCACTACGGCGGATTGCTGGTCGCCTGCAAAGCGGCGGACGTAAAATGGCCGACGATGCATGCCGTATTGACCCACAGGCTTCCGCACCACCCGATCGCCGGCGCCGAGCTCGAACAAGCCAAGGTCGATTTTGCCAAGCTGACCAGGCCGACCGCCCAACGATTGCTCGGGTTTTGGCAAGCCCGGCCGGGTACCGCGCCATTCTGAAATATCGATTCTGGTGGTTGCTGTTGCAAAGGTGCCGCCGCCTGCGCCGAAGTCGATCATTGGGCGCAATCATCCGGTGCAATGACACCGGCGCGAGCGCGAATTTGGCTTGATTTACAAGATATTAAGCAACAATCCCGATACTGGTCCGTAGAATTTCCGGTGTCTCCAAAAGGAGTGTGACATGCGTAGCGTGCTGGCCATCCTCGTTCTTACAACCTTCTGTGGCGCAGCCATGGCTGAGCCGCAATGCACCACCGAGTCGAAGGACAAATGGATAGGTGAGAGTGAGATGAAGTTGAAGGTTGCCAGCCTCGGGTATCAGGCGAAGGTGTTCAAAGTGACAAAGGGCAACTGCTACGAAATCTACGGTCTGGACAAAGCCGGGAAGCGGATCGAGGTCTATTTCCATCCCGTGACCGGCAAGGTCGTCGAAGAACACAAAAGCTGACTTAAATCCAACTTCACGCCCACAGCGCACACTCAATTCATCGTGCGTGATGACGAGTTCAAGAAATGCTTAGGCGCCTCGGCCTGCGACAAAGGATCATCGCGCTATTTGTCGTCGGCGCCATGGTCATGGCCGGCATCGTGGGCTTGAGCCTGTATGAATTCTCGGCTCTGCAAAAATACAGCGAAGACGAACGCGCGGCGGAGCTGCGCAGCGACGAGGTTCACGCGGTTGTGCTCGTCGCATTGCAAACAGCGACAACATTCTCCTCGCTTGGATTCGATCTTACGCCGGATGAAAAGAAATATGCGCTGGCCGAGGGCGAAGCTCTGCTTTCGCAGCTTGAAGCGAGGCAAGAACAGATCGCGCCGATTATCAAAGATATCGTCAGCCCGGAACACCAGCACGCGCTTATTTATGCGGTGAGTGAAATTCGTCGCTCCTGGGAAGAGATAAAGGCCGACATCAAACAAGACGGGCAAGAGATTTTCTTGTTCCATCTTTTGGCCGTGGTCAAGCACACGGCGCGCGTGCGCGAAATCATTACGGAAGCGGATGCCAGCGCGAAAGGCAGCGCGAAAATCGCCGCCGAGGCACTCGATCGGCGCGCGGAATTAGCGCGCGGAAATATTCTATTGGCGCTGTTTGCGGGATTGGCCGGCTTGCTCGTCGTTGGATGGGTGGTGCTGCATTACGGCGTGCGACGGCCGTTCGGTGAGGCGATTGCGGCCGTATCGCGGATCGCGAACGGCGATCTGGATAGTCCGGTGCCGATTGCCACGCGCGTGGACGAAATCGGAGCGATCATGTCCGCGCTGGAAAGCTTGCGAGGACAGGCGCAGGAACGCAGGAAGCTCGTGGCCGAGCGTTTGCGTGACGCTACGGAACGCGATACCCGCCGGGAAAAGCTCGAAGCGATCGTAGAGGAATTTCGCGCCGCCGTTGTTGCGGCGCTGGGCGAGAGCGCGAAGGCCATTCAGGCGATGCGCCACGCCACGGACGAATTGACTGTTGCGGCCACAGACACGCAGGCCGGCGCCACGCGAGCGACCGAGGCCTCGCATGAAGTGTCGACCAATGTCGCTAGCGTCGCGGCTGCGACCCATGAACTGACAGTCTCGATCGAAAATATGGGGCACTCCGTCAAACAGGCGGAGGCGGCCATCGGGGAAGCCGCGCAACGCGCAAACATGACATCTGCGACCATCGACGGACTCTCGGAGACCGCCCAGACTATCGGCGATGTCGCGTTGTTCATCGATTCCGTTGCAAGCCAAACCAATCTGCTGGCATTGAACGCGACCATTGAGGCGGCGCGAGCGGGGGCTGCCGGGCGGGGCTTTGCCGTCGTCGCGACCGAAGTGAAATCGCTGGCGGCGCAGACCGCGAAGGCTACGGAGAACATCAACGCGCGTATCGCGGAAATGCGGCGGCGGACCGAGGAAGCGGTCAACGCCATTCAGACGATCGTGCAAACGAGTGACCAAGCCACTATTCACGCATCAACGATTTCTTCTGCTGTCGCGGGACAAACCGAGGCAACGTCATTGATCTCGAAGAATCTCCGCGATGCGGCCGGCTGGACTGCCGGACTTTCCGGCGTGGTGGAAGACCTTGCAGCTGCGGTGCGCCGCACGAAGATGGCCGCGGAGCATGTGCAGGTGGCATCCGGCGATTCGACCGCGGCGGCGGACAAGTTCGATCGCTTGGTGGATGTTTTTCTCGAACGCGTCAAAACCGCATAAGGCGCACGGCTGGGCGCATCATTCACCTAGCCTGCCGGTGTCCAATCCTTCGGCGCCAATTCAAAGCTCTTGAATTCAAATCCGGGCGCGACCGTGCAGCCGCACAGCGTCCAGTCGCCGAGGCTTACCGCCATTTGCCAGTCATTTGCCGGCACGATCACTTGCGGTTGCGCTCCGGATGCCAGTCCGGGACCAAGTTCGAACGTTTGTATCTTGCCGCCATTCGCAATCGACAATGTGAGCGCCGCGCCCGCGTACCAGTGCCAAACTTCAACCGCGTCGATACGGTGCCAGTGCGAACGCTCGCCGCGCGCGAGCAGGAAGTAGATCGCGGTTGAGGCTGCGCGCTCGCCATCAATTGTGCGGGTGTCACGAAAGGTCTCGCGGAAATGTCCGCCCTCGGGATGCGGCTTCAGCTCAAGCCGGCGGATCACTTCGGCGGCGGATAGCAATGAAAATCTCCATTGAAATCCGCGATGCGGTAGCGGTCCAGTGCTTCGGCCGTAAGGTAATTGGGACCAATCGGCGATTTGCCGTGGCCGCCTGGAATGTCGAGCACGTAAATGGGTTGGCACAGGCCGGAATAGCGCCCGCGCAAGGCCTGCATCAGTTCCTGGCCGTGCTCGATGGTGGTGCGCAGGTGCGAGGTGCCGGGCGCAAGATCGGCGTGGTGCAGATAGTAGGGCTTAATCCGGCACGCGACGAACGCGCGCATCAATTCGCCGAGCGTTGTCGTGTCGTCGTTGACGCCACGCAACAGCACCGATTGGCTCAGCATCGGGATTCCGGCATCGACAAGACGCGCGCAGGCGGTGCGGGCGGCGGGCGTCAATTCGCGCGGATGGTTGGCGTGGAGCACGACGTATGTTGCCTTGCCGCGGGCTTTGAGCGCGCGCACCAGCGCGGGCGTGATCCGGGCGGGATCTGCGACCGGCAAGCGGGTGTGCACGCGGATTACCGCGATGTGAGAGATGGCGGCAAGGCGCGAGACGACCTGCTGCAAACGCCGCGGCGAGAGCACAAGCGGGTCGCCGCCGGTCAGCACGACTTCCCAGATTTCCGGATGTGCGGTGATATACGCGAGCGCAGCATCGAGCGCCGAAGCGTTGAGTGCGTGGGCGTGCGGGCCGATCATCTCGCGGCGGAAGCAGAAGCGGCAATACACTGCGCAGAGATGAGTGAGTTTGAGCAGCACGCGGTCGGGATAGCGATGAACGATGCCCTCGACCGGGCTGTGGGCGAAGTCGCCGATCGGATCGGGGGATTCCGCGGGATCGTGCTCAAGTTCCGCCGGATCGGGGATGAACTGACGTGCGATGGGATCGCTGGGGTCGGCGTGGTCGATCAGCTCGGCAATCGCTGGCGTAATGGCTATGGCGTAGCGCGCCGCAACGTTTTCGAGGGCCGCCCGCTTGTCGGTATGAACGAATCCGGCGTCGGTCAGATCGGACAGGTTGCGCAAAATTTTGCCGTTGGCGTTCATGAAACGGGACCTCGCATAGGTGGCAACCGTTATTGTTGCGGCGTGCGGCGTGCGGCGTGCGGCGCGTTGAGCCGTGCAGATGCGGTTCTGGTTTGCGGCCGGCTTTTAGTTTGAGAAACCGATGGCTTTCACCATCTTGGCCCAACGCTCCACTTCACTCTTGAAGTATTCATTCGTCTCCGCGGTATTTTTGACGACCGGGTCGAACCCGGCCTTTTTCAGCCTCTCAAGCGAGTCGGGTTCCTTCGCGGCCGCATTAATTTCTGCGTTGAGCTTGGCCACGACCGCATCGGGGGTTTTGGCGGGCGCGAAGAAGCCGACCCACGAGCCGACGATCACATCCGGATATCCCATTTCGCCGTAGGTCGGGACGTTTGGAATCGCCGGGTTGCGCTTTTCGCTGGCGACGCCAATGCCGCGTAGCGCACCGCTGAGGATGTGAGGCGTGACGGGTGGCAGTGTGAGCACGATCGAGTCGACGTGATTTCCGAGTGCGGCGGTGATTGCCGGTGCGCCGCCCTGGAACGGCACCTGCACATATTTCACCTTGGCGATTTCGCTGAAAAAATACTCCGCCCCGATATACGGGCCGGTGCCGACGCCCGCGCTGCCGTAGGTGAAGCTCTTATTCTTGGCGTTGGCGATAAATTCTTTCAGGTCCTTGGCGGGATTGCTCGAGTGAACGGCGATCACGTCGGGGCTGAAGGCGACGATAGCGACGGGCCGTAGGTCGCCGGTCTCAAAACCCTTGTTCTTTGAAGCGGTCGCATTGACGGCCAGCGCTGAAGTCGTCACCAGCAGCGTGTATCCATCCGGCTCCGCAGCGGCGACCGCCTTCGCTGCAAGATTTCCGCCGGCGCCCCCGCGATTTTCGACCACGAAGCTCTGTTTCAGGCGATCGGCGAGCTTGGTCGAAATCAGCCGGCCCGGAATGTCGGCTAATCCGCCGGCCGGGAAGGCGACTATGACGGTGACGTTCTGCGATGGATAGGTCTGCGCGAAGGCGGGTTGCGCGAAGCCTGCAGCGACAAGAGCAGTGGCAATGAGTGCACGGCGTGAAGCACGAAGATCGAACATGGCGTGTCCTTTGGGTTGCGCCGGCTCCGAACGCAGGCACGGGCTGCCTTTGGGCGGGTTATGCGCCTGTAGGGCAAGCCTAGTGTGGACCGCGCGCAATGGTCAATGCGGCGCAATGCTCATTGATCGGGCCTCGGATCGAGGTCCGCGACCGGCGCCCAGAGTACCTGCTCGATGCGGGTTGCGCCTGTGGCCAGCATGACCAGGCGGTCGAGGCCGAGCGCGATGCCGCTCGCCTGCGGCATACCCGCGAGGGCCGCGAGGAAGTCCTGGTCGATGGGATAGCGCATGCCATAGACGCGTTCCTTCTCGGCCATGGACGCTTCGAAGCGGCGGCGCTGCTCGGCCGGATCGGTGAGTTCGCCATAACCGTTGGCGAGTTCAACGCCGCAGGCATAAAGCTCGAAACGTTGCGCCACGCGTGGATCGGCGGCGGGGCGCGCGAGCGCTGCTTCCGGTAAAGGATATTCGTACAACAAAGTCGCCACGCCGAGGCCAAGCTGCGGTTCGATTCGCTCGACCAGCACGCGGCTAAAGATATCCGACCAGGTGTCGTCGTCGGCGAGACGGATGCCGGCCGCGCGCGCGTCTGCGATCATGCGCGCAAGATCCGGTTGTCCTGCCTGCAGCGTTGCCAAGAGATCGATACCGGCGAAGCGCGAAAAGGCTTGCGCGACGGTGAGCCGCTCAGGATTTGCGAACGGATCGGCGGTGCGGTTCTTCCACTGAAAGCTCGATGTGCCGGCTGCCTTCGCCGTTTCTGCCAAGATCGCCTCGCAGTCCGTCATCAGGGTCTCGTAGGGCTCATCCGCCCGGTACCATTCCAGCATGGTGAATTCCGGGTGATGCAGCGCGCCGCGTTCGCAATTGCGGAAAACGCGCGCGAAGGTGAATATCCTCCGCTCGCCGGCCGCGAGCAGCTTTTTGCAGGTGAACTCGGGCGAGGTGTGAAGGTAGCGCTGTGCGTGGGCTCCGTCGGGGGCAGTGATTTCGGTCGCGAAGGCGTGCAGGTGGGTTTCGTTGCCGGGAGAGACTTGCAAGGCCGTTGTTTCCACCTCCAGAAAGCCGCGCATCCGGAACCATTGCCGCAACGACGCCACGATGCGGTCGCGTGTCAGCAGAAACGGCCGCCGGTCGGCGTAATTCTCAGGGTTCCACCAGGGGGAGGGGGCGATCACATGGTCCTCATCTGCCGGCAGGGGAAAATGCTGGCGCCGCCAGCCAAGATCGTTATGGTGCGGGCGCAAATCCGGCCCGGCGGCTGCAAGCGCCCGCCAGCGCCCGCTAATTCATAAGGAATAGCAGTTGTGAAAGTTATCGCCAGCTCCCTTCGCAAGGGCAACGCCGTCGAAATCGACGGCAAGCTTTACGTGGTTGTTTTCGCGGAGAGCATCCATCCCGGAAAGGGAACCCCGGTCACCCAGATCGACATGCGCCGCATCAGCGACGGCGTAAAGGTGTCGCAGCGCTACAAGACCACCGAGCAGGTCGAGCGTGCCCACGTTGAGGACCGCGAGCACCAGTTTCTCTACAGCGACAACGACGGGTTTCATTTCATGAATATGGAAAACTACGACCAGCTGGCTGTGCCGGCGGACATCATCGGGGATCAAGCCGCGTATCTGGCGGCAGAAATGAAGGTCAAACTCAGCATTTACGAAGGGCTCGTGGTGGCAGTTGAGCTGCCGCAGCGCGCCACACTCGAAGTGGTCGATACCGAACCGGTGACGAAGGGCCAGACTGCGTCTTCGTCGTTCAAGCCCGCGAAATTGTCCAACGGCGTGCGCACGATGGTGCCGCCGCATGTTGCGACGGGCACGCGCGTCGTGGTGATGACGGTGGATGGTTCTTATGTCGAGCGGGCGAAGGACTAAATTGCGCGCGGGCTAAAAATTATTTTTGCGCGCCCGCATCTCGGCAAACACTTGCGCGGCAGGCTTTCCGGCAAGACCGACGGAAGCCGCCACGGCGGACACATCGGCACGTAAAAACGGATTGGCGGCTTTTTCCTCAGCCATCGTCGTCGGAATCGTGGGCTCGCCGGCGGCGACTTGGCGGGCCGCTTGCTCCGCGCGGGCGGCGAGTGCGCGATTGTCCGGCTCGATCGATTGCGCGAATCGGATGTTGGCGAGCGTATATTCGTGGCCGCAATAAATTTGGGTGTCGTCCGGCAGATCGCGCAGCTTGAGCAGCGACGCCCACATCATTTCCGGCGTGCCTTCGATCACGCGCCCGCAGCCGATGGAGAACAGCGTGTCGCCGGCGAACACGAGCTTGTCGGCATGGAACCAATAAGAGATGTGACCGGCCGTGTGGCCCGGCGTTTCGATCACGTTCGCGGTGAGCTTGCCGACACTCACTTTGCCGCCTTCGCGCACGGTTTCGTCAACCAGTGGAATCTTTGAAGCCTCCTGTTGCGGCGCCACCACCCGGCAGCGATAGCGTTGTTTGAGTTCCGCGATGCCGGCGGTGTGATCGCCGTGATGATGGGTCACCAGGATTTCGGTCAGGCGCCAGCCGGTCGATTTCAGCGCGGCCTCGACGGGCGCGGCCTCGGGGGCATCAATCGCAGCGGTCGCCCCGCTTGCCGGATCGTGCAGCAATACGCCGTAGTTGTCCTTGAGGCACGGGAACAGATGCGTCTTGGCGGCCATATCGGGTCCTTTTAAATTAGCGCGGTGAGTGAGACAGTAACATGGTTAACCTTCGTCGTTGAACGGCCGCAAGCGTCGGCTCGTTCGTGCTAGATATGCGCAATGTCTATGGATGTCGTCGATCTGCGAAATTTTTATGCCCATCGGCTCGGTACGGTGGCGCGACACTTCATCGGACGCGGAATCCGCCATCGCTGGGACGATACGCACGGGCTGCGCGTGTTGGGCATAGGTTATGCCACGCCCTATCTCGGCGCGTTCCGCGATGAGGCGGAGCGCTGCCTTGCCTTCATGCCGTCGACGCAAGGCGTGGTGAAATGGCCCACCGCCCGTCCGGCGCTCGCGGCGCTGGTTGAAGAAGGCGAATTGCCGTTGCCGGATGCGGCAGTCGACCGCGTGTTGCTCGTGCACGCGCTTGAGATGTCGCAGGATGTGGTCGCCCAGTTACGGGAAGTGTGGCGGGTGCTGGCCGCCGGCGGAAAGCTGTTGGCGGTGGTGCCGAACCGGCGCGGTCTATGGGCGCGCATGGACACCACTCCATTTGGTCATGGGCGGCCCTACTCGCGTTCGCAGATCACGCAATTGCTGCGCGAGACCTGGTTCACGCCCGTGAGCTGGAGCGAAGCGCTCTACGTGCCGCCGATCGAGCGCGGCTGGTTCCTGCGCACGGCGATTGCTTGGGAGCGGACCGGGGCCACCATCTCCGCGCCGTTCGCCGGTGTCCATATCGTGGAAGCGACCAAGCAGGTCTATCGCGCCATTCCGGTGCGGCGCGAAAAGCGACAGCTTGTGCCCGCGCTTGAGCCGGCGCTTGCGCCCTCGCCACGCGACTGTGCGCGCATCGCGACAGAATTACGGCCTGGCTCGAAAAACGTCTAGTCGTTGCCGGAGCGCGGCTCGTCGGGCGAATCGTTGCCGCCCACGCCTTGCCCGCCGCCTTGCAGGTCGGGGCGATGGGGTCCGCGATGACGCCGGCGTCGGCGATGCATCTGATAGCGGTCGCCGCTCTGATTGTCGTAGTTGCCGTTCTGGCCGTTGTTCTGCGATGGCTGACCGCCGCCGGTGATGAATGAAGGCAATCGTTCACCGTCATTGCCGTCTACGACTGGGGGTTGATTTGGCGGCTGCTGGTTTTGCTGCGGCTGATGTTGTGGTTGCGGATGCTGAGGCTGGTGATTTTGTTGCGGCTGATGCTGCGGTTGCTGCTGATTATGCTGATGCTGCGGCCGGCTCTGCTGGTGCGGCTGCTGATCGCGCCCGCCGTAGGGCTGCGAATCGCGCGGCGGGTAGGGCGGCTGGGTGTCGCGCGGCGGATAAGGCGGCGGATTGCCGAAGTTCGGCTGACCTTGTTGTATTGGCTGGTCCACGCCGTCGTCGCCATCGTCGAAATTGTCGTCGCGGTTGTCGGCCAGCACTTCCCCACCCTCGGGACGATAATAGGGGTTCTGCTGGCGGAACTGTTCCTGTGCCGCGGCAATCAGACGAAGATAATGCTCGGCGTGCTGGTGATAATTCTCGGCGGTTACCGGGTCGCCTGAGGTCGTGGCATCGCGCGCCAACTGAACGTATTTCTCGGCAACGTGGGACGCTGTTCCCCGAATTTTCACATCCGGGCCGTTCGACTCATAAACCCGTGTGAGCGGGTTCTGATTTTTGCGGTGATGGTGGTTGTTGTTATTGTTATTATTATTACGTCCGCGCATGCGCTTGTTGTTGTTCTGACCGTTTCTCATGGCTTCCCTGTTCACCAACTTCCGATTTGTGACGGTTTTATTTTCCGCTAATTCGTTCAGCTCGATTCAGCTCATCACGCCAACGGAGGCCACGACGACGTCACGACTCGATTCGTCACGCGACTCGATTTGTTAACTGTAGCAACTGTTTTAGCCATCACCTCGCAGCAGCAATGCTCGTGTTTGGTCGTGCGCACAATTAATCGCGTTGTAATACCGAATGCGCATACGACCGGTAGCATCTGATCCGAAGCGATCCTGTATGCCGTTTGACCCAGCTCTTTACGGTCTGGCCTGCACCCGATGCCTCGCGGAGCAATGCTCCGGGCTGGTGCTATGCGACCCATCTCGGGTCGATTTCGTGGGTGGAAGCTAGTCGGTCTCGATCCATAATCCAAGTGCTTTTTTAGCGTGTCCAACAGACTCGTGGATCATCGCGTCATTGTTGCAACACTTGCCGTAAGCGCGCGTGGAATACCATTGAGATCGGATTGCGCGGGTGCGAGCACCAAATTCTCGGCCTGCAACAATTTGGTAACCGCGTCCGCCTGGCCGGCGCCCAGTTCGAGCACGAGGTGGCCTAAGGGCTTGATCAATCGACGCACATCCGCCGCGATCGCGCGGTAGGCCGCAAGGCCGTCATGGCCGCCATCGAGCGCCTGCAGCGGATCGTGACGCACATCGGGAGGGAGTACTGCAATCTCACCAGTCGCAATATATGGCGGGTTTGCGACCACGAGATCGAAGCCGCCAACAAGTGCAGCGCCGAAATTGCACGCGAGCATCGCCGCACGCGGCGAAAGCCCGTGCCGTATGGCGTTGTCGCGGGCGACCGCGAGTGCGTCATGGCTAAGGTCGGTACCGATGCCGAAAGCGCATGGCAGCTCCGAAAGCAATGCAAGAAGGATAGCGCCTGATCCAGTGCCGAGATCGGCGATGCGTAGCACTCGTGTGCGGGCGCCGCCCGCGTCGATTACCGCAAGTGCCGCTTCCACCACGGTTTCGGTTTCGGGTCGCGGCACCAGCGTCGCTTGCGTGATTCGCAATAGCAGGCCCCAGAATTCCTTGCCGCCGACGATGCGGGCGATCGGCTCGCGCGCTATTCTTCGTTCGGCAAGGATGGCCAACGTGTGGGCTTGATCGGCATCGAGTGTGCGGTTTGCGGCGGCGGCGAGCGCGGTGTGATCGAGGCCGAGCGCGTGACCGATGAGAATACGCGCATCGAGCTCAGGCGAGTCGATGCCGCTTTGTCGAAAGGCGTCGCTCAGCGCGCGGCGTGCTTCGGCAACGGTCATGCCCTGCATGGAGCCAAAGTCCTCAGGCGAGAACAAGCCGCCGTTACGATGCCTCGGCCGCAAGGAGCGCGGCCTGATGCTCGGTCACCAGCGCATCGATGATCTCGTTGAGCGCTTCGCCCTCTATGATTTGCGGCAATTTGTAGAGCGTGAGGTTGATGCGGTGATCGCTCACGCGCCCTTGCGGAAAATTGTAGGTGCGGATGCGCTCGGAGCGATCGCCCGAACCGACCTGGCCGCGGCGCTGTTCCGCGCGCGCAGAATTGATCTTCTGCTGCTCGTGGTCGTAGAGCCGGCTGCGCAGCACCGCCATCGCCTTGGCGCGGTTGCGGTGCTGCGAGCGATCCTCCTGCATAGCGACTACGATTCCGGTCGGCAAATGCGTGATGCGTATCGCCGATTCGGTCTTGTTGACGTGCTGGCCGCCGGCGCCGCTCGATCGCAACGTGTCGATCTTGAGATCGCGTTCGTCGATCGTGACATCGACTTCTTCGGCTTCCGGCAGCACCGCAACGGTGGCGGTCGAGGTGTGGATGCGGCCGGAGCCTTCGGTGTGCGGCACGCGCTGCACGCGATGCACGCCGGATTCGAATTTGAACTTGGCGAAGGCGCCACGGCCGCGGATTTCGGCGACGATTTCCTTGTAGCCGCCGATGGTGCCCGCGCTTTCCGAAATCACCTCGACCTTCAAGCCCTGCTTGGCGGCGAAGCGTTCGTACATGCGGAAGAGGTCGCCGGCAAACAGCGAAGCTTCGTCGCCGCCGGTTCCAGCGCGAATTTCGATGATGACGTTGCGCTCGTCCATGGCGTCCTTGGGCAGGAGGGCAAGACGTATATTCTCTTCCAGCGCGGTGAGTTTTGTTTGCAGCTGCGGACGCTCGGCGTTGGCCATGGTTCGCATCTCGGCTTCGGTCGAAGGGTCGGCCAGCATCGCATCGAGGTCCGCAATTTCCGTCGCCACGCTGCGATAGGCCTTCACCTTCTCTACCAAGGGACTGAGCTGGGCGAATTCACGCGAAAGCTTCACGAATGTTTCGGGCGGCATCTTGTTGGCAAGCTCCGCCTCTACCGCGGCATGGCGGGCAAGCAGCGTGTCGAGTTTCGCTTGCGGCAACGCCATTATAGTTGCAGCCCTTCGGCGGCGGCGAAGGCTTCAATCCGCTCGCGGATCACGACGCCTTTGGCCGGGCGCTCGATCAGAGGCAGCAGCATCGCCGCGGCTTTCTTGGTGTCGAGATCGAGCAGCATGGCCTTGATGGCGCCCAGCGCCGATGGCGTGAGCGAGAGCGCGCGATAGCCGAGCGCGACCAGCGCGAGCGCGCCTGCGGGCGACGATGCCAGTTCGCCGCAGAGCGTCACTGGTTTGCCGCCGGCGCGCGCCTTGTCGATGATGATCTTGAGCGCGCGCAAGATCGGCGCAGAAATCGGATCGAAGCGGTTGGCCACGCGCAAATTGCCGCGATCGACGGCATAGAGGAATTGCACGAGATCGTTTGAACCGATTGAGAGGAAGTCGACCCGGGGAATGAGTTCATCGAGCTGGAACAGCAATGAGGGCACCTCGACCATGGTGCCGATCTCGACGCGCTCGGGCATCTTGTGGCGGTGACGGCGAAGATGGGTGAGTTCGCCCTCGACCAGGGCCTTGGCTTCGTCGAATTCGTTGACCGCAGCCACCATCGGGAACATGATTTTCAGTTCACGGCCGGCGGCGGCACGCAACAGTGCACGTACCTGACTGCGCATCAGGCCCGGCCGGTCGAGCCCGAGCCTGATGGCGCGCCATCCGAGTGCGGGATTTTCCTCTTCCACCGTGCGCATATAGGGCAGCACTTTGTCGCCGCCAATATCGAGCGTGCGGAATGTCACCGGCTTGTCGCCCGCGGCATCGAGCACGGCGCGATAGAGCGCGAGCTGCTCGGCGATGCGCGGGAGCGAGGGCGCGACCATGAATTGCAATTCGGTGCGAAACAGGCCGATGCCGGCGGCGCCGGTGTCGGCGATGTGGGGCAAATCAATGAGCAGACCGGCGTTGATCATGAGCGCGACCGCTTCGCCGTCCTTGGTTACGCACGGCCGATCGCGCAGCGCGTGGTATTGCGCTTGCCGGCGCGCGCGTAGCTTCGCACGTTCGCCGTAGGCAATCTCGATGTCTTGCGGCGGGCGTACGTGAACTTCGCCGGTGGTGCCGTCGACAATGATGGCGTCGCCGGATTCGACCAGGCCGGTGGCGTTGGCAATTTCGCCGACGGCCGCGATGCCTAGCGCGCGGGCCACGATCGCCACGTGCGAGGTCGGGCCGCCTTCTTCCAGCACGAGCCCGCGCAATTTCTTGCGGTCGTAGTCGAGGAGCGCGGCCGGTCCCATGGAACGGGCGACGAGTATCGCGTTTTCTGGGAGTTGCTCCTTGGACGGCGCGTGGTCTTGGCCCATGAGCTGCCGCATGAGCCGGTTGCCAAGGTCGTCGAGGTCGTGCAATCGCTCGCGCAAATACGGGTCCGTGCTGCGCAGCATGCGCGCGCGTGTGTCGGACTGAACGCGTTCGACGGCGGCTTCGGCGGTCAGGCCGGTGAGCACCGCTTCGTGCAGGCGATGCAGCCATCCTTGATCGTTAGCGAACATGCGATAGGCTTCGAGTACGTCGCGATGTTCGCCGCCATCGGCGAGTTCGCCGCGATCGAGCATGGCGTCGAGGTCGTTGCGCATCGTCTCAACTGCTTCGTTGAGGCGCTGAAGTTCCTTCTGGACGTCGTCGGCGATGACGTTTTTCACCGTGACGCGCGGCTCATGTAGCACCACGTGTCCGAGCGCGATGTTGTCGGCGAGTGCTATCCCGTTGAGATGGCGGCGCGGCCGGATCGCGGGTTCTGCGCCGGGCTGGGCGATCGCCAGCAGTTCACCCGAGGCGATCATCTCGGCCACCACCATGGCGGTGGTCTGCAGCGCTTCTTCTTCCTCCTCGGAATAGGTGCGCCGCGCGCGGTTCTGCACGACCAGAACGCCAAGCGTATTGCCGGCGCGCAGGATCGGGACGCCGAGGAAGGAATGGTAGATTTCTTCGCCGGTTTCCGGCCGGTAGGAGAAGGCCGGATGGCTTTGCGCCTCCGACAGATTCATCGGATTGGCTTCGCTTGCGACCAAGCCAACAAGGCCTTCGTCTTGGCGCATGACGGTGTGGTGGACCGCTTCGCGCTTTAGACCTTCGGTGGCGTAAAGTTCCAGCGTGCCGTCCACACGCAGCACGTAGACGGAACAGACCTCCGCTACCATGTTGGCGGCGATCAGCACGACAATCTTATCGAGGCGATCCTGCGCGCTGACCGGCTCCGCCATGACTTCGCGGAGACGGCGCAACAGCACGCGCGGACCGCCGAGAGCGCCACGCATGGCTAAACGTCCTCAGGGTCATTAGTCGCCGTAGCCGCGCCGACGGCTACGGGTCGTTGCAAGCAGGAGACGCCACCGCGGCCCAGTCGCCCGCGGCGGCTGCTCGTTCCAGGCTATAGCGAATGGCCTATGCAAGTCGCAAGCCAATCGGTCTTACGTGGCAAATACGACGGGAACGTTACCAGGCGTAGCTCGCAGAGATGCGGCCACAAGCGGCCCGGAATCGCTCGCAGGCAAAAATGTGCAGGTAAAGGTCGCGCGTTGTTGCATCGCGGGAGAGCGCCAGCTCTGCCACCCATGCTGCCGACGGCGGGCCGCCGAACAGGCGCTCGTGCGCCAGTGCGATATCTGCGGCGGTCACGATCTTGCCGAGATCCGCGGCTGGGAGGCCAGCGGTCAGGAGGCTCATCATTGCCTCGCCTTCGAGTAGCGGCAGGCGCACCATGTCTACTCCCTCCAGCAGCGTGGCGAGGCGATGATCCGGGTGCGAGGCATCGTCGAGCGCCGGGCGGAAATTGCCGATCTTCTTGACGCCCTCGAACGACGGCGGCTCGGTCGTCAGTCGTGCGGCGAGCTCATCGTTCTCGTGCGCGACGTAATAGCGGTTGAGGGTGTCGAAAAAGGCGAAGCGGTAGCCGTTGGACGTGAGGATGGGCTCCCAGGCCTGCCAGGACGGGACAAGGGTGAGCGGGGCAAGCGCCTCCACGACCACGACCTTGGGACGGAAGCGTTGCCAATCGCCGCCCGCCAGCACATCCGGCTCGGCGCCTTCGACATCAACTTTGAGGAAATCGATCGCGGCGGGCGCATGCTGCTCACACAATGCACGCAGCGTCGTGACCGGCACGGTCATGGTCTGCGCGGCCTTGCCGAGTTCGGCCTGCGCCGCCTGCGCGTGGCTCGCAATCGTGGTGGAGAGCCCGTGAAAATCCTCGACCAGGTAGTAGGCCGCTTCGCCCGCCGTAGTGCCGACCAGCGACTGGATGCGCTTATCGCGCGGCCGCACTGCCGCGCTTAGTTGCGCCAGCCAAGGGTTGGGCTCGACGGTGATCCCGTTCCAGCCGCGCAGATAGAATGCGAACGACACATTGTCATAGACCGGATGACCGGCGCCGATGTCGATATAGAAGCCGGACGCGCGCTCGCCAAAGCAGCGCAGCAGGTGCAAGTCCTCGTAGCGCTGAGCATAGGAAATTGTCAGTGCGGGCATACTTTGTGCGATTCACTTGTCGAGTCCGTAGAGCGAATGCAGCGTGCGTACGGCAAGCTCGGTATAGGCGGCGTCGATGAGCACCGAGAATTTGATCTCGGACGTGGTAATGGCGCGGATGTTGATGTTGCGGGAGGCGAGCGCTTTGAAGGCCTGGGCTGCGACGCCGGCATGACTTCGCATGCCGATGCCGATCACCGAGATCTTGGCCACGTCGGTCGCGCCGTCGAGCCGCGCGAAGCCAATCGCACTCTTGGCCTTACCGAGCACATCGATGGAGCGCTGGTATTCGGACGCCGGAACCGTAAAAGTTAGATCGGTGGTCGCGCCGTCGGATGAGACGTTCTGCACGATCATGTCGACGTTGACGGAGGCGTCGGCGAGCGGCCCGAAGATCGCGGCGGCGATGCCGGGTTTGTCGGGCACGTGGCGGACGGCGATCTGCGCCTCGTCCTTGGAGAAGGCGATGCCGGTGACGACCTGCTGTTCCACGATATCCTCCTCGTCACAGATGAGCGTGCCCGGCGGGGTGCCGTGCGGATCGATGTCCTCGGGGCGCTCGAAGCTCGAGCGCACAAAAATTCGCACCTTGTGCACCATGCCGAGCTCGACCGATCGCACCTGCAAAACCTTGGCGCCGAGCGAAGCAAGCTCCAGCATTTCCTCGAATGAAACCTTTTCAAGGCGTTGAGCGCGCGGCACCACGCGCGGGTCGGTGGTGTAGACGCCGTCGACGTCGGTATAGATGTCGCAGCGGTCGGCCTGGATGGCAGCGGCGACCGCGACGGCAGAGGTGTCGGAGCCGCCGCGCCCGAGTGTGGTGATGCGGCCGGTTTCCTTGTTGATGCCTTGGAAGCCGGTGACGACCGCGACCTCCTTGCGCTCGCGAAAGCGTTTGATCAGCTCCGCGCCGTTGATGTCGAGGATGCGGGCCGAGCCATGCACGTTGGAAGTCAAGATCGGCAACTGCCAGCCCTGCCAAGAGCGGGCGTTGATGCCGATGCCTTCGAGCACAATCGCAAGAAGACCGGCGGTGACCTGCTCTCCCGAGGCGATCACGGCGTCGTATTCGCGTGCGTCGTGCAGCATGGAGGCTTCGCGGCACCAGGCCACCAGCTGGTCGGTCCGTCCGGACATGGCCGAGACCACCACCGCGACCTCATGGCCGGCATCGATCTCGCGCTTGACATGGCGCGCAACGACGCCGATGCGCTCGATGTCGGCAACGGAAGTGCCGCCGAATTTCATCACCAGTCGAGCCATGGAGATCGGTCGTCCTTGCAATTTCGCGATTTTGCGGCCGCTGACCGCCGCCCGCGCGCGCGCATGAAAAGGCGGCTATACATACCGGTGGGGTCTTTAGGCTGCAACCGCGCATTGGAGTGAGGGCAATGGCGAAGAGGGCCAAGGCAAAAAGCGCCTCGACCGTGGACGCGGCCGAGATCGCGCGCTTTGACGAGCTTGCGGCCACTTGGTGGGACCCGCGCGGCAAGATGGCGCCGCTGCATAAGTTCAATCCGGTGCGGCTCGCGTATATCCGCGACCAGGCGGTCGAGCGCTTCGGCCGTGACGGCAAGCGGCTGAATTGCCTCGATGGCCTGCGTATCCTCGACATCGGCTGCGGCGGGGGGATCCTGTCCGAACCGCTGGCGCGGCTTGGGGCTTCCGTGGTGGGCGCCGATCCGTCGGAGAACAACATCGCCGTGGCCAAGCAGCATGCGCAGGCGGCGGAGCTTGGGATCGATTACCGCTGCAGCACTGCAGAAGAGCTGGCGGATGCCGGCGAGCGCTTCGACCTCGTGCTCGCCATGGAGGTGGTCGAGCACGTCACCGATGTCACGCTGTTTGTCGAGCGCTGCGCGGAGATGGTGAAGTCCGGCGGATTGATGATCGTCGGCACGCTCAATCGCACGCTTGCAAGTTTTGCGCTCGCGATCGTCGGCGCCGAATATATTTTGCGCTGGCTGCCGCGCGGCACGCACCAGTGGGACAAGTTTGTTACGCCGAACGAACTCGAGATTGCGATGACGCAAGGCGGCTTGCGGGTGATCGGCGATCAGGGCGTGATCTACAATCTTTTGGCCGATCGCTGGCAGCTCTCCAGCAATACCGACGTGAACTATATGCTTGCGGCGGAACGAGCCTGATGCCGCATTCGAAGACGCGCCGACGATCACCTCTCCCCGCGTGCGGGGAGAGGTCGCCCGCCGAAGCCCGAAGGGCG
>PNAI01000053.1:0-1118 GCA_003169835.1 Hyphomicrobiales bacterium
TTCGAGTCGAGCTTCGGCGAGCTGGGCGGCTGTCCGGTGCCGGCCGGCGCGACCGGCAATATCGCGACCGAGGATCTGGTCAGCATGCTGGAGGAGATGGGCATCGCGACCGGCGTGTCGCTGGAGCGGATGCTCGCGGCCGCGGCCGCCGTGCGTCAGGTGCTGGGGCGGCCGCTCGGCTCGCACACGCTGCTCGCTGGGCCGATCGACTGGCATCGCGGGGCGTGATGTTCGAGCGCGTCTTGATTGCCAACCGTGGCGAGATCGTCGTGCGCATCGCGGGCACGCTGCGACGCCTCGGCTGCTCGCCGGCGACCGTGCACGCCCGCGGGGACCCGGCGCTCCTGCACGTCCGCGCGTGCGACGTGACGGTCGAGGTGGACTCCTACCTGGATGTGCAGGCGATCGTCGACGCGGCCCGCCGCTGCGGCGCCGAGGCGATCCATCCCGGCTACGGATTTCTCTCCGAGCGTGCCGAGTTCGCGCGCGCCTGCGAGCTCGCCGGCCTGCGCTGGATCGGTCCGCCGGCCGAGGCGATCGAGCTGATGGGCGACAAGTCCGCTGCGCGGGAGGCGGCGCGCCGCGCCGGGGTGCCGGTCGTTCCTGGCCTCGATGCTCCGTCGCCTTCGCGAGTCGCCGAGTTCGCGAGCGAGCACGGCCTGCCGCTGTTGGTCAAGGCCGCGGCCGGCGGCGGCGGCAAAGGGATGCGCCTGGTCCGCGCACTCGAGGAGCTCGAGCCCGCGCTGGAGGCGGCGCGTCGCGAGGCCGCCGCCGCCTTCGGCGACGACGGATTGCTGGTCGAACGCTTCATCGCTCCCGCCCGCCACCTCGAGGTGCAGGTGCTGGCGGACGCGCACGGCAACGTGCTCGAACTCGGCGAGCGCGAATGCTCGCTGCAGCGTCGCCACCAGAAGGTGATCGAGGAGAGCCCCTCACCGGCGGTGGACGGGTCGCTGCGCGCCGTCCTCGCGAGCGAGGGCGTCGCACTGGCGCGAGCATGCGGCTACGTCGGCGCGGGGACGATCGAGTTCGTCGCCCACGCGGAGGAGCCGTCCCGCCACTACTTCTTGGAGATGAACACTCGTCTGCAGGTCGAGCATCCGGTCACCGAGGCCGTG
>PNAI01000053.1:1146-74636 GCA_003169835.1 Hyphomicrobiales bacterium
TACGCCGAGGATCCGGCCCGCGGCTTTCTCCCGGCGGGTGGGAGGGTGCGCGTGCTGAAGCTGCCGAGCGGGCCTGGAATACGCGTCGATGCCGGCATCGCGGTCGGCGAGTCGGTCGGCACACAGTATGACCCGATGATCGCGAAGGTCATCGCGCACGCCGCGACCCGCGAGCAGGCACTGGCGCGCCTGAGGGCTGCGCTGCGCGGAACCGCGGTGCTCGGAGTGCGCAGCAACGTCGCCTTCCTCTGTGACCTGCTCGATGACCAGCGCGTACGCGACGGCCGGATCGACACCGGGCTGATCGAGCGCATTCCGGTGGCCGCCGCGCCGGCCGATGCGAGGCGTGCGGCGCTCGTCGCGCTGATCGCGCAGGGGTTCGCCGACCGCCGCGCCCACGGCGGTGACGATGCCTTCGTGCGCCTCGCCGGCTGGCGGTTGGCCGGAGCCGCGGCGCCCGTGCGCCATCGCTGCACGGTCGACGGCGAGCTCGAGGTCCAGCTCGCGCTCCCCGCGCTCGGCCGGCCGGGCGCCCCGGCGAGCGCGGCGCTCGTCGACGGCGAGACGGTCTCGGTGGCGCTCCTTGCGGAAGGACCGCTCGAGGGCGGGCGCTCCCTGAGCCTCAGCTTTGACGGGGCGAGCCAGACGTGGATCGCTGCCGGTGATAGGGGGCGCTGGTGGGTCGGTTGCGAGGGACAGGCGTGGCAGGTCGCTCCCAACCCCCGCGAGCGCGATGTCGACGCCGCGGGCGGCAGTGATGTGCGTGCGCCGATGCCCGGGTCCGTCATCTCCGTTCACACGAGCGAGGGTGCCGAGGTCGCTCACGGGGAGGTCCTCCTCGTGATGGAGTCGATGAAGATGGAGCTTCAGATCACCGCGCCCCGGGACGGAACCGTTGCCACGCTGCACGTCGCGGCCGGCGACCAGGTCGCGCTGGACGCGGTGCTCGCGTCGATGATGCCGATCGTCCGCGACGAGCTCGCCGCATGAGCCGCGTGCTCGAGAGCGCGGCGCGGCGCTCGAGCGATGAGTTCGCGGCCAACACCGCGGACCACGAAGCGCTCGTCGCCGAGCTGCATCGACGCCTCGAGCGCGTCGCTGCGGGTGGCGGCGAGGACGCGCAGCAACGACTCCGAGACCGCGGGAAGCTCCCGGTGCGAGAACGTGTCGACCGGCTGTGTGACCCCCACACGGCGTTCCTCGAGCTGTCGCCGCTCGCTGCCGACGGCCTCTACGGTGATGAGCTGCCGGGCGCCGGGATCGTCACCGGCGTCGCCCGCGTCTGCGGGCGTCATGTCGTGATCGTCGCCAACGACGCGACCGTCAAGGGCGGCAGCTATGCGCCGATGACCGTGAAGAAGCACCTCCGCGCGCAGGAGATCGCGATCGCCAACCGCCTGCCGTGCATCTACCTCGTCGACTCGGGCGGTGCGTTCCTGCCGCTGCAGGACGAGGTCTTCGCCGACCGCGACCACTTCGGGCGCATCTTCTACAACCAGGCGCGTCTCTCGCAGGCGTCGGTCGCCCAGATCGCCGCCGTCATGGGCTCATGCACGGCGGGCGGCGCCTACGTCCCGGCGATGAGCGACGAGACGATCATCGTGCAAGAGCAGGGGACGATCTTCCTGGCAGGACCGCCGCTGCTGAAGGCGGCAACCGGCGAGGTCGTGACTGCCGAGGAGCTGGGAGGCGGCGACGTGCATACGCGGCTTTCCGGGGTCGCCGACCACCTCGCCGTGGACGACGCCCATGCGATCGAGTTGGTGCGCGCGATCGTCGCCACGTTGCCGGCTTCCAGCCCGCCACCGTGGACGGTGCAGCCGACCGAGCCGCCGACGGTCGACCCGGGCGAGCTCTACGGCGTGGTTCCGACCGACGTCCGCTCGAGCTACGACGCGCGCGAGGTGATCGCGCGGATCGTCGACGGCAGCCGCTTTCACGAATTCAAGGAGCGCTACGGGGCGACGCTGGTCTGCGGCTTCGCTCACATCCACGGGCACCCGGTGGGGATCCTCGCGAACAACGGCGTGCTGTTCTCGCAGAGCGCCCTGAAGGGCGCACACTTCATCGAGCTGTGCGATCGCCGAGTGGTGCCGCTCGTGTTCCTGCAGAACATCAGCGGCTTCATGGTGGGCCGCGACTACGAACACGGCGGAATCGCGAAGGACGGTGCGAAGCTCGTGACGGCGGTCAGCTGCGCTCGCGTGCCGAAGCTGACGGTGATCGTCGGCGGCTCGTTCGGCGCCGGCAACTACGGCATGTGCGGGCGCGCCTATGGCCCGCGTTTTCTGTTCACCTGGCCGAACGCGCGCATCTCGGTGATGGGCGGCGAGCAGGCGGCGTCGGTGCTCGCGACGGTCAAGCGCGAGAACATCGAGGCCGAAGGCGGCAAGTGGTCGAAAGCGGAGGAGGAGGCGTTCAAGGCGCCGATCCGCGCGCGATACGAGGAAGAGGGCAATCCCTATTACGCCACCGCGCGGATTTGGGACGACGGCATCATCGCGCCCTCCGAGACGCGCCGTGTGCTGGCGCTGGCGTTAAGCGCGGCGCTGAACGCGCCGATCCCGGAGACGAGGTTTGGGGTGTTTAGGATGTGAAGGGGCAAGAGCACGTCGGACCCCGTCGCGTCACGATATATTTGAATGTGTGCCGCGCTTGGGAGGCCCATGCATGTCTAAAACTCAGATCGCGGTCATTATGACGTTTTGGATTCTCGCCATGGTTCCGCTCGGAGTTGCTCTGGCCGTCTTCGTCCTAACCAAAATCGGGATATTGGCAACACCATTACCGGATCACTATCGCGGATTATTTGCAAAGGTTGCTTCGCTGTTAGCTATGGGAGGATGGGTGGGCTTGCTCTCCATACTTCCTGGACTCGGCGAAGCGCTAGCGGTGGCGGGTGTGTGGATCGGTGTTCTCAAGATGGCGCACGCCAACATTGACCTTTCGGAAGTGGCAAGCATGTATTGGGATCACCTGCTATTGATAGCTCTGAGTGCTGCAGCCCTTGCGGTCATTGGTTGCGCCGGGATGATTTTCTACGTCGGTTGGGGCGTATGGGGCAATTCCAACCCGGAGAACAAATAGCACGTGGGCGGATTAGCACAGCGTAATCCGCCGTTTCTCACTGGCTGGCGCGTTACGCCTTCGGCTAACCTGCCCTACGGTCGGCATCTCTCACGCCTTCTTCCTTTTCTCCACCGGCAGCTTTGCGGATTTGCGCAGGGCCAAGTTTATCCGGCTTTGCCAGCCGCGGCCGCTGCGGCGGAAGTGGCGGATCACGTCGGCATCGAGTCGCAGGCTCACCGGCTTCTTCGGATTCTTGGATTTCGGACGCCCGCGCGGACCATAGGGAAGCGGTTTGCCGCCTTTATGCCACTTGGCTTTGCGGAACCACGCGTCGGTCAATTCTGGAATTTCGTCGTAGTCCACCTTGCTGAGGACATAAGCATCAACTTTCTTCAAATCGCTGCCCGTAGCGCGCTTTTTCTCGGTCATTAGCTTTCCTCATCGAAAAGACGTAGCGTGCATCGCCGCGTGGCGTCCAGCACACAATTACCATTCGTCTGCGGAGGTACCCCGCCGTAATGATACGCAGTTCGCTATAGTCGTGCCGATCGTCTGGATCGTCCAACGTTGGTCCGGCAAAGACTTGCTCCGCATCGGCGAAATCGAGTCCGCGTTCACGCAGCGTCCATTCGCGCTTCGCGGGGTCGTATGTAACGGCCATGTTAGTTTAAATGTATATACGAAAAATACGGCCAATGCAAGGCTTGGCGCTTGTGAGTGGTAATTGAATTATTATGCGGGGGCTTCGATAGCACGTCGGATGGGTCGAGAGCGAGACCCATCGTCTGCTTTGGTACCAAGCCTCGCAATGGGTTTCGCTTCCGCCTTCGCTGACGCTACGGCGGACAAGTCGCTCAACCCGTCCTACACGTTACTGCCTTGGCTACGCCGCCCGCGGCCTGATGGCCTTGAGCTTTTCACCGATCGCGCGCTTGCGTTCCATCAACTCGTAATCGGTCTGCAGGCCGAGGAAAAAACCCTCTGACATGCGAAAATAGCGCGCCAGCCGCAAATCGGTGTCGGCGGTGACCGCGCGCTTGCCGAGCACGATCTCGTTGATGCGGCGAGGTGGTACGCTAATAGCGTTTGCCAACGCTGTTTGCGAGAGTGCCATCGGCCGCAAAAATTCCTCCAATAAAATTTCCCCCGGGTGCGGATTGGGGAGGAGGTCAGTGGTAGTCGACGATTTCGACTTGGTGCGCATGGTTGTCCTTCCAAACGAAGCAAATCCGCCATTGATCGTTAATGCGGATCGCATGTTGTCCTTGCCGTTCATGTTTGAGCGCTTCCAGGCGGTTACCTGGCGGTACGCGGAGATCGTCAAGCCGTCTCGCATTGTTCAGCAGACGCAGTTTTCGCAGCGCCGCTGCTTGAATATCCGGCGGGAGCCGTCGGCTGCGCCGGCCAGCCCAAATCGTCGCGGTTTCCGTATCGCGAAAGTTGACGATCATTCGAGCAATTTATAACACATAACGTTATGCGTTACAAGGATTGATTTTTCAGGTGAATACAAGAAGCAATGCATTGCGCCGAAGGGTTCGACTCAGGCGTGCCAGTTATTTCGCGGCCTTCCGCAATACGACATTGATGTGGCTCGACCCTACTTCCCCGTTAGAAATCCTCCAAGGTTTGCCGACCCCCTTGAATGTTGCGCGGGACAGGCTCAGTGATCCTGCTCGCGGGGCGCACAACTAAATTTTGTGAGAGGCGAGGCCGGATATGACCAGTTCATCCAAAATGGGAGCGAAGCGGGCCGTGCGCGTGACGATCGCGACCGCTCTTGTCTTTACGTTCGCGCTCATGGTGGGCGCGGCGGTTCAATCGCTCGCGCAAACACAGCCGCCCGCGCCCCCCACCGCGCCGAGCAAGCAGGCCGTGCCCGACTTGCCCAAGGTCTACATGCCAGGGCTTGGGGAATTCATGCTGGTGATCCAGACCCATCACGCCAAGCTTTGGCTTGCGGCGAAGGCGCGCAATTGGCCGCTGGCGACATATCAACTGAGCGAGATGAAGGAAGTTTTCTCCGACGTGGAGGATCTGGTTCCGATCTACAAGAGCGTTCCGGTTGGGCAGATGATTGAGGCAATCACGACAGGAGCTGTGGCCGAGCTCGAAAAAGCGGTGGACGAGAAAAATCTGGCTAAGTTCACGACCGCGTATAACAAGCTGACCGCGGCCTGCAACGATTGCCACAAGGCGGCGAGCCGCGGCTTCATTCAGATTCGCCGGCCGACGCATTCGACCTTCGCCAACGAGAATTTTGCGCCGGCGCGAAAGTAAGCATCGCTCGTTTTTTGGCGCGCGGTCAGCGGGCCATGGTGCCCCACAGCGTTTCCCAGTTGACGAACGCCGGCGGTGCCTTGCCCTCGGCCGATCCGATTCCGATCATGCCGGTGTCATGCAGGTAGGCCGAGCCCACCATCAGCAATGCACCGACGATCACGCCTTGAATGAAACGCATATTCGACCCTCCGTTGCGGCGCGAATTCGCGCGTGCCGTCATCTATAACTAAAGATATACGTCCGCGCGGCTTGAATTCTAACCTTGAACGCTCCGACGAAGCCGTGACGCGCGTGCGGCGCTAATCCAGCGTGTGATAGAGCCGCTCGTCGTAGAGCGCGCCGGTCATGGTGGCGAGTTTGGTGCGGAAATCTTTCGTTTGCGCGTGCATGAAATGGGCGTCATAGGCCGCGCGGTTGGCCCAGGTCTCGACCACGGTGAAGTGATTGGGACGATTGGTCTGCTGCCAGGCGTCGAAACGCAGATTGCCGTTCTGCTTGCGGCTGTCCTCGGAGAGTTGCTTGACTGCGGCGACGCCGTTGTCCTTCTGCGGCGGGATGACGTCGACGTGGGTGACTGCCGTGACGTTTGCGCCGCGCGCGGTCTTGATATCGCCGACGGCGAGCGCGTTATGCATGCGCGTGTCGGTGGGTGCCGCGAGCATCGGCGCAAGCTTCTCCTTGAGCGCCTTGGCGTGCGCGGTTTCGAGGTGGGCGTCGTAGACCTTCTGATCTTTCCAGACGCCGAGCACGGTGAACTGATTGGGACGGTCGAGGCGCTGCGTCACGTCAAGGCGAATTGCGCCCTGATCCTTGCGTCCGGCATCGCGATAGGCCTTGAGCAGCGTTGCAATCTGCACGGCGGAGGGCGGCACCACTTCGACATAGGTGACGGTGTAGAACGTCGTGTCCTGCGCGAGCGCAGGAGATGCCGCGAGCGCGGTCATGATCGAGCCAAACAACAGAGCCAACGAGAAACGCATCGATAACCTCCCATGATTTTATTTCTGCATGCTAGACCGTTACGACCACGTTGCCCATCGCCTTGCTCTGTTCCACGGCCTCGTGTGCGGCAACGATATCCTTGAGCGGCAAGGTGAGCGCGATATTGTTGATAAGGCTCTTGTTCTCAAGCATGCGCGCGATCGTGCCGACGGCGGCTGTGCGTTCATCGGCGGTGAGTTCGTACACGAAAATCCATTGCATCTTGATCTGGCTGGTGAGGAGAAACTGCGCGGGAATCAGCGCCTCAAGGCTGCCGGTGCCGTAAACCACGACCGTGCTGCGCGCGTGCAGGATACCGGGATAGAGCTTGGCGTTGGCGGCAAGGTCCATCTCGATCACCGCATCGACGCCGGCGCCGTCGGTGAGGTCCTTGATCTTTTCGCCGACATTCTCGCGCTTGTAGTCGATGACGTGGTCGGCGCCGGCCGCGCGCGCGAGCTCGGCCTTGGCGTCGGAACTGACGGTGGCGATCACCACCGCGCCGCGCGCCTTGGCAAACTGGATGGCGTAATGGCCGACGCCGCCGGCGCCGCCGGCAATCAGCAGCGTGCTCGCGGCATTCGTTCCCGCCACCGCAACCGCGTGGGCGGCGGTCATAGCGGGAATGCCGAGGCACGCTCCGGCCTCGAAGCTCACATGCGCGGGTAATTTCACAGCCATCGCGGCGGGGAGCACCACGTATTCGGCGCAGGTGCCGAATGGCCGCTTCCATTGTCCGTTCCAGATCCACACCCGCTCGCCCACGCGCGACGCCGGCACGCCGTTCCCCACCATGTCGATCTCGCCTGCGCCGTCGCTGTGCGGAATGACGCGCGGGAATGCGATCTTGCGGGTGCGGCCTTCGCGCGATTTGACGTCGGAAGGATTGACGCCCGAGGTTTTCAGCTTGACGCGCACCTCGCCGGGCCCAGGCTGAGGGGTTTCGACCTCGCCTAAGTGGAGCACGTCGCGGGCGGTGCCGTTCCGCTCATAGTAGGCTGTGCGCATCTTGGCCTCACTGTTGTCTGACGCCGCCACAATATCGTGGCAGGATATGGGAGCAATGACGATCTGAGCCTGCTGAAGGAAGCCATCATGCCCTACGTCAAATTCAACACCGCCCTGATCGTGGGCGCAGGCTCCGGCTTGAGCGCGTCGCTTGCGCGTGTCCTCACGAGCGAGGGCATCAAGGTCGCGCTCGCGGCGCGCAGCACGGCCGATCTCGCCGATCTCGCGAAGGAGACCGGCGCCCACACGATCGCCTGCGATGCGACCAAGGGCGCCGACGTGGAGAAGATGTTTTCCGAGCTCGATGCCGGTTTTGGCGCGCCGGAAATCGTGATCTACAACGCGAGCTATCGCACGCGCGGGCCGCTGATCGAACTCGACCCGGTGGAAGTGGAAAAGACACTTGCGGTCTGCGCCTTCGGCGGGTTCCTGGTCGCGCAGCAGGCGGTGCGGCGGATGCTGCCGAAGCGGCATGGTGCCATTTTGTTCACCGGCGCGTCCGCTAGCGTGAAGGGCTATGCGGAGTCCGCGCCCTTCGCCATGGGCAAGTTCGCGTTGCGGGGCCTTGCGCAAAGCATGGCGCGCGAACTGCATCCGCAGGGCATCCATGTAGCGCATATGGTCGTTGACGGCGGCATCAGGAGTGCGCGCCGGCCTGAGCCGCCGGGCAAGACCGCGAGCCTGCTCAACCCGAACTCGATCGCTGCAAGCTACCTGCACATGATCCATCAGCCGCACAGCGCCTGGTCTTGGGAATTGGAGCTGCGTCCGTGGGTTGAGAAGTTCTGAAGTATGGTCCTTTTTGTGGCCTCTTTTGGCCGAAGCCACGAGGTGCCATGGTGCTGCATCAATGGGGGAGACGAACAATGAAAATACTCAAATTGGCTGTGGCTTTGATCGCGGTGGCGTTTACCGCAGGTGCAGCGCTCGCGGCCGATGAGGCGGCGCGTAAGGAGTTGGCGCCCACCGGTAAGCTGCGGGTGGCGATTGCCGTGGGGCCTGCGCCGTCGGCGATTTATGCGATCGAAGAAGGCGGCAAGCGCCGCGGTGTGACCATCGATCTCAGTACGGCGCTGGCAAAAAAGCTCGGTGTCCCGGTTGAGTATGTGCCCTATTTGGGCTCGAGCGAAATCCAGGCGGCTGCGGCAACCGGCGTATGGGACGTCACGTTCATGCCGGTCGACGAAGAGCGCAAGAAATTCGTGGATTTCGGAAATTCTTATCACGTGTTGCAGAGCACTTATCTTGTTGCTCCCGGGTCCCCGATAAAAAGCGTTGCGGAGGCGAATAAGGTGGGCGTGCGCATCGCGGG
Organism: Hyphomicrobiales bacterium; assembly: GCA_003169835.1. Classification (GTDB taxonomy): domain Bacteria; phylum Pseudomonadota; class Alphaproteobacteria; order Rhizobiales; family Xanthobacteraceae; genus PNAI01. Next base: position 9,800 of record PNAI01000053.1, read on the forward strand.
CGTCAAGGACACGGCCACTTTACGGGCATCGAACAAGGCTTCGCCGAATGCGACCCACATCACGCTTGCCGGAGTGGATGCGGCAATCGCCTTAATGCGCGAGGGCAAGGCGGATGCAATTGCGCTTGGCCGAGAGTCGCTTGGGGGTGTTGCAACGAAGATCCCTGGCTCGCGGGTGCTCGACGGCGGTTTTCTCAACTCCACGACCGCGGTGGCGGTGCCCAAGGGCAAAGCGGCGGCGCTTGCCAATGTGAGTGAGTTCATCGAAGAGGCCAAGGCGTCGGGTTTGGTGCGGCGGCCTTTCGACGATATCGGCCTGAAGAACTCGGTGGTCGCGGCGCCGGGGGCGAAGCCGTGAGGCTACTTTGCACTTAAGCTATCGCGAATTTTACCGGCAGGTATTCAGTGGAAGGGATTTATATAAGCGTTTGATATTACTTGTATTTATTCTTAATATGTAAGGCGAAGCAGTGCCGCTGCCCGCGAATTAATCTCCCCAGCCTGCAAGAGTTGATATATCATTAATGCGTTCAAGAACATGCGGCGGCGCCCATACATGGGGGCGAGAGTAATACCAGGGGAGAGTGGCGTTTGTTGAAAGCTCATAAATACTCGGTCGGACAGACCGTGCGTTACACGTCGGGGCCATTTGGGCGATTTGGCGCAAGCGGTAGCTTCAAGGTCATCAAGCTACTGCCGCTGGAAGGTGACGAGCATCAGTACCGTATCAAAAGTGCGGGCGAAGCCTTCGAGCGCGTGGCCAAGGAGAGCCAACTCGACCGCGACCGGTAGGACAACGGTCCTGCAATTCCACGGACTTAACGCGGCGCGGAGCCTCCCGGCACTGCGGCGATCGGCGGGGTATATGCCGAATAGGCCTGCGTGTTATGGGGCAGGGGAATAAATTGCTCACGGCAGGCGTTCATCCGGACACTTTGCTCGTCGGCCGCACGGAAATACGGGAGGAATTAATGCGATATTTGTCGCGTCATTTGTTGCGCCTTGCCGCGCTCGCGTTGTTTGTTCTGGCGCCGGTGCTCTCGTCGGCAGCCTTGGCGCAAGACTATCCGACCCGAGGGGTCAAGATCATTGTGCCATTCGGCGCAGGCGGTCCAGCCGACGTGTTCGCCCGTCAGGTCGCGCAATACTTGTCGGAATCGCTCAAGCAGTCGTTCGTGGTCGAGAACCGGCCGGGGGCTGGCGCGATCATCGGTACTGACGCGGTCGCGAAATCAGCACCCGACGGCTACACGCTGCTGATGATGTCGAACACGCATACGACCAACGAGTCGCTGATCCCGAACAAGCCCTATCAGCTCATGCGCGACTTAGTGCCGGTGGCGACGGTCAATTATTCCGATCTGCTCATGGTGATCCATCCTTCCGTGCCGGCAAAGGATCTCAAGGAGTTCATTGCGCTGGCCAAAAAAGAGCCGGGCAAGCTGAACTATGCGTCATCAGGTCCCGGTACGCCCTACCACATGGCCGGCGAGCTGTTTAAGGCCATGAGCGGCACCGACATCGTACACGTGCCGCACAAGGCCTCCGGCGATATGCGCAACAGCGTTATCGGCGGGCATGTGCAGATGATGTTTGATGCCATCACCGTCATGGCCGAGAATGCCAAAGCAGGTCAGGTGCGTGCGCTCGGCTCCACCGGCGCCAAACGCTCGGCCATCACGCCCGACATTCCAACGATCGCGGAAGCCGGAGTGCCCGGATACGAAGCGACGATCTGGCTCGGCATCATGGCGCCGACCGGCACGCCGAAACCGATCGTCGACAAACTCAATGCCGAGATCAATAAAGTGATCAGCAAGCCCGAAGTCGCCCAGATATGGGCCAAGCAGGGTGCAGTGGTGATGGTGAAGACGCCGGCGGAATTCGACACCTATTTGCGCGCCGACATCGAGAAGTGGGCGAAGGTCGTTAAGGTTTCGGGCGCCAAAGTGGAATAACGCACGCGCGGGCAACTTACCAACACTGGACTTCACTGCAGGATGGATATGGTCCGGTTGATGGGCCATAATATGCTTTGATATCGCAGTGATTAGGTCAAAGGCATAATGTCGGGTTTTGAACTCTGGCTGTCAGGCCACGACTCCATGTCCGGGACGCTGATGGTGCTGCTGTGGGCGGCGGGCGTTGTCACGGCGCTTGTCATCGTTGTCGGTCTGCTGGCGTTTCGCGATTTCGCGATGCGGGACATGATCGATATTTTCCTGAGCACGGCGGTGGTTCTTGTTCTCGTGGTGTTGGGATGGACATGGCTCGAGCAATCCGCGCGGCGCGAGCATGCCGCCGAGCGTCGTGCGCTTGAGGTGCGGGAAAGTGAGCTTACCGCGCGCGCCGTTGCCCCAGGCTCCGCGCTTGCCTGCCTCAATCCGGTCGGTATTGAGACGGTGGACGCGGCGTGCGAACAAGCGGTGTTTGCAAGTCCGAATTCCGTTGCCGCTACAGTCGCGTATGTCGACGCGCAGCTATCTCTGGTGGCGGATGGTCTGGAATACGCGAACCGAGACCGCAGCTACGGCAGCGGATTGGAACGATCCCGACGGGCGCTGGAAGCAGATCGCTTCGGGTTCGTCGCGCATGTCCTCGAGACCCGTGGTTGCACGGCCGAGGATTGCACTGCTTTCAAGCTCTTAAGATACACGACCCGCGTGAAGGCCAATCTGAAGGAGCACGCGTTCGTGGCGCACGTCACGCAGTATGCGGCCAACTGGCCGGCCGGCAGCGTGGCGACGACTGCGGGCGCCGGCCAGGTGCCGTCAGCCATCACGCTTCCTCCCAGCGCTTCAGCGGCGCCGGCGGTGTCGCGATTTAATTTTCCTTCGTCAGCCTCGATCCCGCCTGTGAGCATCATGAGCGCGGAGCCGACGGGATCCACATCGCCGAACAACGCATCCGGTGCGTCCACCGAGCCGTCGGCGTCCGAACCGAAGAAGCCGCCCGCGCGCCGCCAGTCGGCGAATAAGCCAGCCGCGGCACGGCTGCCGCCGCCACCCGTGCCACCGCCGGCATCAAACCCGGGAACACCACCGCGCACGCAGTGATCGGTTGGCGACAAGCCGCGTTCGCAATGCTAGAGCGGCGTCATGTTCGCATCGGTCCTGATCGCAAATCGAGGCGAGATCGCCTGCCGTATCGCGCGCACCGCGCGGCGCTTGAAGATGCGCATCATCGCAGTCTATTCGGACGCCGACAAAGACGCGTTGCACGTGCGGCTCGCCGACGAGGCGTATCCGATTGGTCCCGCACCTGCGCGCGAAAGCTATCTTGTCATCGATCGATTGGTCGAAGTGGCGCGCAAAGCGTCCGCGCAATGTGTCCATCCGGGTTATGGGTTCTTGTCCGAGAATGCGGATTTTGCGGAGGCCTGCGTGCGCGCCGGCATCGTCTTTGTCGGGCCGCCGCCGGAGGCGATCCGCGCCATGGGCCGCAAGGACCGCGCCAAGGCGCTCATTGCCAAGGCCGGCGTGCCTGTGGTGCCGGGTTATCATGGCGAGCGGCAGGAGGCGGCATTCCTCAAAGCGCAGGCGGTCGAGACCGGCTATCCGGTGCTGATCAAGGCGGTGGCCGGGGGCGGCGGCAAGGGCATGCGGCGGGTGGAGAAGGCTGCCGAATTTGACGCAGCACTGGAGGGCGCGCAGCGCGAGGCCACATCTTCGTTCGGGGACGCGCGTGTGCTGATCGAAAAATATATCGAGACACCGCGCCATATCGAGATGCAGATTTTCGCCGACGCGCAGGGCAACACCATCCACCTCAACGAACGCGATTGTTCGTTGCAGCGGCGGCATCAAAAAGTCATCGAGGAGGGGCCTGCGCCCGGAATGACGGCGGCGTTGCGCGCCGAGATGGGTGCGGCCGCGGTGCGCGCGGCGAAGGCTGTGGGCTATGCGGGGGCCGGCACGGTGGAATTCATCGCCGATGGGGCCAGCGGGCTGCGCTCCGGCGCATATTGGTTCATGGAAATGAACACGCGGCTGCAGGTCGAGCATCCGGTGACGGAAGCAATCACAGGCCTCGATCTGGTCGAATGGCAATTCCGCATTGCCGCGGGCGAGAAGCTGCCGCTTGCGCAAAGCGAAGTGCCCCTCGATGGCCATGCGGTGGAAGCGCGCATCTATGCCGAGGATCCCGCGCGCGGATTTCTGCCATCGACCGGCAAACTCGTCGCGCTGGAATTCTCGACCGACCTGCGCATCGACACAGGTGTCGAAGTGGGGGGCGAGATTTCACCATACTACGATCCGTTGATCGCAAAAATGATCGCGCATGCGCCGACGCGAGCGGAAGCTCTTGCCAAGCTCGCCGACGGGCTCGAGCGCACGATCATCGCCGGGCCGCGCACGAACGTGGCATTTCTCGCGGCGCTTTGCCGTGCGGAAGGCTTTCGTAAGGGGAAGTTCGATACGGGCTTTATCGATCGCAACATCGTTGTGCTGGCGCCAAAGGACATCGATCGCGCGGCGGCGGCGCGCGGGGCCGCGCATCTGGCGGCCCAGGACATGGCGCGCATCGCGACAAGCCTCGATCGCGCCGCGGATGAACCGGCCTCACCTTGGGATGCGGCAGATGCGTTCCAACTCGCGGGCGCGCGCACGTTAAAAGTTCCTATCCTGGTCGATGGAGAAAGCGCGATCGCGGAGATCGGCTACGGCGCGGGCGGCCTTGCGGTGGTTGTGGATGGTGCAGCGCCAGCGCTTGATGCGCGGGTGGTTGAGGCGGCAGATGGAGTCCATGTGGTGCGTCGAGGCCGGCAGACCGTCGTGCGGCGTGTTGATTTTGTCGCGCATGACTTCGGACATGCCGATGGCGATGGTCTCGTCACCGCGCCGATGCACGGCAAAGTCGTGGCAATTTTTGTGGCGAGCGGAGATAAAGTGGCGAAGGGCCAACGTGTCGCCATTATCGAGGCGATGAAGATGGAACATACGCTCACCGCGCCGTGTGCAGGCAATGTCACCGAGATCGTGGTGGCGGCCGGCGCGCAAGTCGCGGAAGGGGCGAGGGTGATGACGATTGAACCTGCGGAAAAAGTCGACTGATCATGACGCTCCATCTTATCAAGCTCAGCGTTGGCACGGATTCAATCGAAGATCTCGAGGATTGGATCAAGCTGAAGCTCAAGGAAAAGCGCAAGCGCGGCGAAAAAAAGCCCGAACGCATCCACACCACGCGCATGGTGCCAAAACGTGCGGACGAGTTGCTCGACGGCGGTTCGATCTACTGGGTGATCCGCGGAGAAATTATGTGCCGCGAGCGCATCCTGGCGGTCCGCCCGTTCGTCGACCGCGAGGGCGTCAGCCGCTGCCAGCTTGTGCTTGATCCCAAATGCGTGCCGGTGCAGCCGCGGCCTTTTCGCGCGTTTCAAGGATGGCGGTATTTGACGGTGAAGGACGCGCCGCCCGATCTCGATCGCGCGGCGCCGGGCGCGCGTAATATGCCCGAGACTCTGCGGCGGGAATTGCGGGAGTTGGGGTTGCTGTAATCGCGGTAGCGCTGCGCGCGATTTCGCGGCAGCGATCGTTTCATGAGCGGACTTCATCGGCGGCACGGCGAGGCCAAGCGTCTTGGCGGCCTTGAGGTTGATGACCAGCGCGAACTTGGTCGGCAACGGGACCCGAGTGACTTTGGACCCCCCTCGTTGAACGCGGCCGATGTCCCGGAATGGTCGTTTTTGACCGATCCAGGCCGCTGGCGAAGGAGCCGCTTTACCCTCGTTTTCCCCTAAATTACTGCAATATAGTAAAACCCCGAGTTCCCTTCACCGCAAACTTCGGGCTAACTCGGTCGGACACGATTCGGAAATATGGAGGAGACATGGCCAAGATGATGTCGAAGTCGGAACTCATTCAGAAAATCTCTGAGCAGCATTCGAAAAGCAATATGACGCGGAAGGACGTCAAAGGCGTTATCGAGTCGCTCGCCAAGATAGGCTACTCGGAACTCAAGAAATCAGGAGCCTTCCTTGTGCCTGGATTTGCCAAATTCGTTGTTATCAAAAAGCCCGCCACAAAGGAGCGCAGCGGCATCAATCCGTTCACAAAGGAGCCAACAATATTTAAGGCAAAGCCGGCTCGAAAGATCGTCAGGGCTCGGCCGGTAAAGGCTGCCAAGGACGCCGTAGCGTAGCGTCGAAAACATCGGTAGTTCTCAGGCCGATTTTGTTGAAACGCCGCCCCATGACCGAGATGGGTCGATCTGACGGTTTGGCTATGTCCGAGTTTCGTCCGCGACAATACAGCGCTGGATTCCCGCCTTTGCGGGAATGAGCGGAGTAAGTGCTGCTCTGAGTTGTCGCGGATTATACCGCGATATTGTCGATCAGCCGGGTTTTCCCGATTTTTGCCGCCACGAGCAGCCGCAATGGGCCGTCCTTCACGGACGCGACGAGTGCGAGGGTTTCGGCGTGACGCGCTTCGAGATAATCGATCTCGAAGCCTGCGCGTTCGATTGCAGCGCGGCTGGCGGTAAGGGTCGCTGCGATCGGTTTGCCCGCTTTGATCTGCGCGGCGCTCTCTTTGAGTATGCGGTGGAGCGTCGGTGCGGCCGCGCGCTCGGCGGCTGAGAGATAGGCGTTGCGCGAGGACATGGCGAGGCCGTCCTTTTCGCGCATGGTCGGCGCGCCGATGACTTTGACCGGCATGTCGAGGTCGCGTGCCATCGCGGTGATGACTTTGAGCTGCTGGTAGTCCTTCTGGCCGAAGATCGCGATGTCGGGTGCGACCTGCGAAAAGAGCTTGGCGACGACGGTTGCGACCCCGCCGAAGAAATGCGGGCGAAAGGCATCCTCCAGGCCTGTCGATGCGGGGCCGCCAGCAATAACCTTGGTGGCAAATCCTTCGGGATACATTTCCGCGGCGCTTGGCACCCAAACGAGATCCACTTTAAGTGCTGTGAGCGCCGCAAGGTCGGCCGCGAATGTGCGCGGGTAAGTGGAGAAATCCTCGTGCGGGGCAAATTGCGCCGGATTGACGAAGATCGATACCACCACGCGTTTGGCGCGCCGCTTGGCAAGCCGTACCAGCGCGAGGTGGCCCGCATGCAGTGCGCCCATGGTCGGGACAAGCGCTATGGTTTCGCGCCGGTTCCGGTAGCGGGCGAGAGAGCGGCGCAGTGCGCCGAGCTTGCGGACAACGGGCAGCTTGGCCAAGACGTTACCTCCGAGGGTTTGAGCGATCATGGTCGATTTGTGTGAATCGCTAAGCCCAATATAAGGGGTCGGCGCGACCATTGCGTCAGCGGCGCGAAGGCGCACTTATAGGCAAGGACGAAACGATCCGACAGGGTCCACTCCGATAGGGTCTACGATGACGAAAGAGCGCACCCCCATCCCGACCGAAGGCGGCAAGACGCCCGCCTCCTCCGCGCGCGCCGACATCGACGCGTTTCTCGCCCAGGTGCGAACGCTCGGCCCTTCGACCGCGGCCGGCGGGCGCGGACGGCTGATCTTCGCGCTGGATGCCACCATGAGCCGGCAGCCGATGTGGGACACCGCCTGCGAGCTGCAGGCCGACATGTTCCGCGAGACCGCCAAGATCGGCGGACTCGATGTGCAACTGGTTTATTTCCGGGGGATCGGCGAATGCCGGGCCTCGCGCTGGGTTTCCGATGCGCGCGAGCTCGCGGGGCTGATGGGAAAAATCGATTGCCGCGGCGGCCATACCCAGATCGGGAAGGTTCTTGCGCACACACAGCACGAATCCGAAAAGAAGAAGGTCCAGGCGCTGGTGTTCGTCGGCGACGCGATGGAAGAGGCGATCGATGATCTTGCGGCGGCCGCGGGCGCGCTCGGATTGCTCGGCATTCCTGCGTTCGTGTTCCAGGAAGGTCACGATCCGGTCGCCGAGCAGGCCTATCGCGAGATCGCCCGGCTGTCACGCGGGGCCTATGGCCGCTTCGATCCGGGCTCCGCGCATGAATTGGGCGAACTGCTCCGCGCCGCGGCGGCGTATGCGGCGGGAGGTATGCGGGCGCTCGCCGATCTTTCGGCGAAGCGCAATACCGGCGCGACGCGGCTGCTTGAGCAGATGAAATAATCATGCCGCAGATTCTCTTCGGCGTCATCGTTCTGGTACTGGCGCTGTGGGCGCTCAACGCCTTCACCAAGGCTAACCCTCAGCACATTGCGCGCTTTGCGCGGCCGGTGGGCGGGGTCGCTGCCGTGGGGCTCGCAGCTTTCCTTGGCATTCGCGGCCGGATCGACATGGCGATCCCACTGGGGATTTTCGGCCTCGGCCTGCTTGGAATGATGCCGTTTGGGCCTGCGGGATTTTTCAAGCGTACGCAGAAGACCCCAGGCCAGGTTTCGCGCGTGCGTTCGGCGTTCGTGGAGATGGAGCTCGATCACGACACCGGCGACATGCGCGGGCGCATTCTTGCCGGGCGTTTTGAAGGTGTGTCGCTCGATACGCTCGATGCGGCGACGCTGATTGGTCTGCTCGCTGAAATCGATCAGGAAAGCCGCGCGCTACTGGCTGCTTATCTTGACCGCAAGGCGCCCGGTTGGCGTGAGAACGCGCAAGATAATGCGCGTGCGGGGGATGGGGCGGTGAGCAGCGGTAAAATGACGGAGGAGGAGGCCTATCAAATCCTTGGCGTGCAGCCGGGAGCGACTGTCCAGGATATCGGGCGTGCGCACCGTTCGCTGATGAAGAAACTCCATCCCGACCAGGGGGGCTCGACGTATCTCGCCGCCCGCGTCAATGAGGCTAAGGATGTGCTTGTTCGCCGGCATCGTTGAATTGTCCGTTCAAACTCGTTGCTACATCAATTTTTGGCCACATCAATTTTTGAGCGCCATGCACGCCATGTAGCTGCGCTGGAGTTGCTTACAGACCGCTTCAGCCTGGGCGCGATCGAAGCCGGCAAAGCGGGCGCGATATAAAGTCTTGTCGCCCTTGGTGGTGCGCTCGGTGTAAGGCTCGGCGGTTCCGAGCAGCTCGGCCGCCATGCTTCGCGCGTTGCTCAGACGCTGTTTGGCCTCGTCTTCCAACTCGAACGCGCCGACTTGCACCGTCCAGCCGCCGCTGGCGGCGGCCGGTTTAATCGGCCGGATTGCCGGTTCGCTCGCCGTGGGTTGCGGAGTGATATTGCCAGTGACGCCGGGCGCTGCGGCCGGCTCTTCGAGTTCTTCGCTTTGGGTTCCGGCGGGGCCGCGCAAGCGGCTCGATTCCAACGTCACGGATCCGAGTTCGGGCGACGGGGCATAGGCGTTGAGTTGCGAGAACAGGAAAGGGTTTGTCGCAGCTCTGATCGGGACAGTTTTGACGGTCGTCGGGTTGATCGGGTCGTCCGATCCCGTGACGGGCGGCGGAATGATTGCGGCCGCGGTCTGCGAGGGTGGCGGCAGAACCGGCACGATCACAATGCGCGGTATCGTGTGTTTTGTGACGCGCTGCTCCGTACTGGCTTCGGTGCGGGGCACGACGGTACTGGCGGTGCTGGCAACTTTAACTTCGGGTTTCACTTCAGGGCGCTTGAGAGAGGCTTCGAGGATGTGGCGTTCGATCAGAGCGCGCATCTGGGCATCGCGCTCGGCGCCGGAATTGCCGCCCAGCACCACCGCAACGATATGGCGACCGGCGCGGCGGATCGAAGTCACGAGGTTGAAGCCGGAGGCGTGCGTATAGCCGGTCTTGATGCCGTCGACGCCGGCAACGCGCCCGAGCAACTTGTTGTGGTTGCGCATCGTCTCGCCGCGATAGGTGAAATTCACGATCGAGAAATAGCGGTAGTAGCGCGGGAACCGTTCCTGAATTGCAATGGCGAGCCGCGTCTGGTCGCGCGCGGTCGTAACCTGTTCGTCGTCAGGCAGACCCGAGGCATTGCGATAGACCGTGCGGCTCATGCCGAGCGCGCGCGCCTTGCGCGTCATCTGCGCGGCGAATTCGCCTTCACTGCCGGCCAGCGCCTCGGCGACCACGACGGCGGCGTCGTTGGCCGATCTGGTGATCAGAGCCTTGATGGCATCCTCGACCGCAATGAACTGGCCGGGTTTCAGGCCAAGCTTGGTTGGAGATTGCGATGCGGCTTCGGCGGAAACGGCGAGCGGAGTATTGAGTTTGAGCTTGCCGGACTCAATGTGCTCGAACAGCAGATAGAGCGTCATGATCTTGGTGAGCGATGCCGGATGACGCAGCGCATCGGCGTAAGTTTGGCGGAGCGTTGCACCTGAATTGACGTCCACGACGACGGCGGCGTAACGCGAATTGTCAGTTGACTCGTTGGGAACAGGTTTTTGTGAAGCGCGTGCAGTGACGGCCGCGCTCGTAAGCGTCAACGCCGTGACAAAACACAAAACGCCCCAACGAAGCCAATGCGAGGCCTCGACCGCCGCACGATACATAGTCTTCCCCGTCCCTCAGGGAGCATCGGCACATACAGTCCGAAGCTCTGCTGTCGTTGCCGTGCCGGTCAAAGCGTTGCCGACCGGCATTCCCCATTTAGCGCCAGAGGCGCCTATGTTCCGCCCACGAATAGCGTGGCAGCGCGACCACAATCACCAAAAGTATGCTGACGTGGTTGCTAAAATCTTAATCTAATCAATGAAAAAGAGTTATTTTGTTGCGTTGCAAAGGGGGCTTGACATAATTGTGCAGTGCAATATATTGCTCTTCATGCGGGCGGTTGAGCTGCGCAGAAACCAGGCAGAATTTAATCGACCCGTTGCCAAGTCGGCGGGGGACATCCAAGGAGGATACAAATGGTTAAGAATTTGGAAGACATGCAAAAACTCGGGAAAGACAACATGGATGCGTCCATGAAATCGTTCGGCGCGCTTTCGAAGAGCGCCCAGGCGATCGCGACTGAGATGGCCGATTACTCGAAGAAGTCTTTCGAGGACAGCAGCAAGACGGTGGAGAAGCTGTTCGGCGCCAAGACGTTTGAGAAGGCGATCGAAATCCAGACCGAATTCGCGAAGACGGCGTACGAGGCGTTCATTGCCGAGGCGACCAAGATCGGCGAGCTTTATGCCGATTTCGCCAAGGAAGCCTTCAAGCCGTACGAGAGCTACATCGTCAAGGCTAGTCCGGCGAAGTAACGCCGATCTGTTCGACGATGCGGCGTCGGTAATCAAGCGGCGTCAGAGTCAACGAGCCCGGCCAGATGGCCGGGCTCTATTTTTTTGTGGCCTTCTCGGTGAACGCTTGCCGGCTTATTTCGCCACGCGCAGGTTGGAGAGCTGGGTTCCAATCGTGCTGAAGGTGGAGACCATCTGACTGGCCGAGGTCAACATCCAGAACTTGTTCGTGTCGCTGGCGCAGTTCTGCAAAAGTGTCGAGAGGGGGTCGCCGTCAGTGTTGACGTGAATCGTGTAGATTGTGATTCCGGCGGCCTTGGCGTTGGTGCACGTCAATTTTTGTCGGTCGTCCACTTGGCTCGACGGGCTGGAACCATCTCCATACCACCGATCCTGGGTATTGAGGCCGTCGCTCATGAGAATAATGACCTGCTGATATTTGTACCTTGAGTCCATTGCCGGCACGGTGAACGGTCCGCCGCCTGTCAACGACATCCAGCCTAGCTGCAGGCCGATGTTTTGGTTGGTACCGCCGGCAGGGGACATGTTGTTGATCAGCGTAGTCATCGACGACCAATTGTAGTTAAGCCCCATCACGGCTTGCGGGCAGGAGCTATATTTTTCGGCTGTGTACATCGTTCCCACGTCCGTCGTGGTCGGCACTGTGACATTGGTGTCGTAGTTGCCGAGGCTCGGGCCGTTTGAGAGCCCGCGATCCATGACGCAGCCATTCCAAGTGCTGTGACTGGTTGGAGTCCAGACTGCCGGGGTCCAAGTCGCAGCTGTCCAGGTTCCGGTCGTCCAGGTTGCCTTCGTCCAGGTCCCTGTAGCCCAGGTTCCGCTGTTATTTTGGCAAGTGCTTTTCGTTGTGTACTGTGATTTGGAGCAGGCTTTGATGCCCGTGCAGTTGCTCTGGGTTGTTTCGGCGGCATTCGAGCAAGTGCCCGCGTTGTTACAGTTGCTTTGTGTGTTGTTGCCCGAAACGCTGCAGACTCCCGCCGATGTACAGGTGCTCTGGGTGGTGTTGCCCGAAAGGCTGCAGGTTCCCGCCGTCGAGCAGGTGCTTTGAGTTGTGTTGCTCGAAATGCTACAGGTGCCTTGCGCTGTGCAGGTTGTTTGGGTCGTGTAACTGGACTTGCTGCAGCTGCCGTTGTTTTGGTCCCAATCGCTCCAGTCGACCCACGGTTGGTTGTAATTGCTCGCGCCGACATTGACATCCTTGACGAACGGAATGATCGAAACATAGACGTCGCCATCGTTGACGGCGGCGGATTTCAGCTGTGTCAGCAGATTATTGGTCGCCGTTTTAAGCGCGCCGATCTTGTTGTAGTCGGCCATCGATCCGGTGTTGTCGAGTACGAGCGCAACGCGAAGACGCGAATTGCCCCATTTGACCGTGGAGGAGGCGCCGATATTGATGCTCGAGACGCCGATAAGCGACACGAAGCTCGCCTTCACGGTGCCGGACGCCTGGACGATAAGCTGGGTGTTGGTGTTATTGGTGTAGGTCGGTGTGACGGAAATGTTGGTCACCTCGGGGCGCGTATAGAGCGCGGTAAAATACGTCGTCGCCTTCGAGTTAATCTCTGCGGTTGTGAGCGTCGTGATTTGTTTCGACAACATGAGCGCGGTGGCGTCAACCGCGGACTGCATGGCGGTGCGCGCTGAATTGACGTGACTGTAGTCTACGGCGGCGCCGACGGCCCCGATGATCGGGATGGTGGCGAGCGCAAATACGACTGTCACGTTGCCGGCGTGCGCTACGCGGAATGCACGAATGCGTTCGCGAAATCGAACCAGGAGCTGTTTCATGACCATGGCAACCTCGGCCAAAGATTGAACTGTTGATGCTCCAATTCGTAAACTTCAGGTGTGAAAACCACGTAAAGCTCAATGCGAAAACTCGGGTGTATCCTTCATCATCCGGATGCAGGCCGGATTGAGAAAGTCGTGTTTAATTTTCTTTCAAGCGTCGCAAAAAAATTCGATGGCGACTTGCAACGGCGCGTTAAGAATAATTTTCGGTTACGACGACGAGCGCCAACGCTCCGAAGAGACCGCACGCGATTACAATCCGCAAAGCTCGATGCGTTTGCCCCTTAATGCGTAATGTGCAGACGCGCGAGACTCGTGCCGATTGCGTCGAATGTCGTGATGATCTGGTTCGCGTTTGTCAGCGCGAAGTACTTGCTTGCGTCGGTTGCGCAACTCTTCAACACCGTGGAATCTCCCGACATCACCAGAACGGAATAGATCGTGATGCCGGCGGCCTTGGCGTTATTGCACGCAACCTGCTGGCGCGTGTCGATCGGGTTTGCACTGCTGTACCAGCGGTCCTGTGTGTTGAGGCCGTCGCTCAGCAGGATGATGACTTGCTGGTACTGGTAATTGGGGTCGAGCGGCGGCGCGTTGAGCGGTGCTGTTTGCGAGAGGGATTGCCAGCCCCACGCAAGACCGATGGCTTGGTTGGTGTTGCCGGCCGGCGACATCGCGTTGATTTTGTTGTTGAGCGCGGTCCAGTCGTAGCTAAGCGGCATGAGGGCGGTCGGACATGACGAATATTGCTCGGTGGGAAACAAAGTGCTGCCGCTGAGCGGGGCCGTGTTGAGGGTGTCGTAGTTCTGGTCGCGGTCGGTCACGCAACCGGTCCACGTGTTATGGTTTTTTGGCGTCCAGGTATGGCTGTTGCTGGTGCAGGTGCTTTTCGAGGTGTATTTCGACTTGCTGCAGGTGCCATTGGCGATATCCCAATCGGTCCAGTCGATCCAGAAGGACGTGTAGTTTGCCGGTCCGACGTTGACGTCTTTTCCGAAGGGAACGATCGAGACATAGACGTCGCCGTCGACCTGCGCGGCGTTCTTGAGCTGCGTCAGAAGGTTTTTCGCCGCGGTTTGGAGTGCGGGCATTTTGCCGCTCTGCGCCATCGAGCCGGTGTTGTCGAGCACCAGCGCGACGCGAAGCCTGGTGTTGCTCCAATTGACGCTTGAGGTACTGGCGATGTTGAGCTGCGAGAAGCCAAGGCTTCCCAGGATTTTGGTCTGGATCTTAGCGGTTGCGCTTATCGTCACGGCCGCGCCGTTGGATTGGGTGGAGTAGGTGGCGGTGATCTGCGGGTTCAGCGCTTCGGGGCGGGTGAAATTGGCGAAGAAGAGGTTGTTTGCCGATGTTTGCAATTGCGTGGAGTTTAACGTCCCCGCGGACTTCGACAACATCAGCGCGGCGGAGTCGAGCGCGGACTGCATGGAGGTGCGTACGGAACTTGCATTGCTGTAATCGACGGCGACGCCGACGAAACCAAAAAGCGGAATGGCGGTGAGCGCCAGCAACGGGGCAACGCTGGCTTTACGGTCTTGAAGGAAGCGGGCAAGCGACATCTGGCGGCTCCTGTTCGTTTCCCGGCTTTGGTCAAAGTCGCGTCTAAGTTGTTCATTGGTCACGCCTGGTCCTGCCAGCTGGGCAAAGCCCAGCAGCATGCCATGGTTCTTAACGGCCGGCGGATACTCGTCTGGAGCTTTTGAGATCGCGTGAAGCTAAACGCCCCACTTTTTGATGAATTTGCCGCGAATGGTCCGCTATTGCGCTATGATTAACTGCCTCTATCTGTGTGATTGGGGCCTTAACCCTTATCCAAAGGCTTCAAGGCGACCGGCGGCGGACGCGCCAAGATATCTAGAACGCCGGCCGCCTGGTCTTTATGATGAACGTTGTGTTGATTGGAATGCCGAGTTCGTCGCCATAAGCTTCCAACTGAAGTTCACAGCAATCGTATGAAATTCGCCGCCGACCCTATGATCGCCAGTGCCGCAATGTTTCCTACAGCCGAACGGCCGCGCCTGGGTGAGCGGCGGGGTCTGCATTTGGTCCCGCATATGGGCGACGACGAGCGCAAACGAAAGGGCGATCCCGGCGGGCCTGGCACCGCCGTCATCACCAAAACCAAGCCGCAGACCAAGCGGCCGAATCTCTATCGTGTGTTGTTGCTCAACGATGATTACACACCAATGGAATTCGTGATCCACGTGCTTGAGCGTTTTTTCAATAAGGACCGCGAGGCTGCCACCCGAATCATGCTGCATGTCCATAATCACGGCATCGGGGAGTGCGGGATCTACACCTACGAGGTGGCCGAAACCAAGGTGACGCAGGTGATGGACTTTGCCCGCAAACACCAGCATCCTCTCCAGTGCGTCATGGAGAAGAAGTAGCCGAGACCGGGGAATCAAGTAAGGACTCAAAATGCCCACATTCTCGCGCAACCTTGAGCAATCGCTGCATCGCGGCTTGGCGCTCGCCAACGAGCGGCATCACGAGTACGCCACGCTTGAGCATCTCCTGCTCGCGTTGCTGGACGATACCGATGCGGCCGCGGTGATGCGCGCGTGCAGTGTCGATCTCGATAAACTGCGCCGCAGTCTTTCGACCTATCTGGAATCGGAACTGGAGAATCTGGTTACCGACGGCGGCGAGGATTCCAAGCCGACCGCCGGATTCCAGCGCGTGATCCAGCGCGCCGTCATCCATGTGCAGTCCTCCGGCCGCGAGGAAGTGACCGGCGCCAATGTGCTGGTGGCGATCTTCGCAGAGCGCGAGAGCCATGCGGCCTATTTCCTGCAAGAGCAGGACATGACGCGCTACGACGCGGTCAACTACATCAGCCACGGCATCGCCAAACGGCCGGGCATGTCGGAAGCACGGCCCGTGCGCGGCAGCGAAGAGGAGGCCGACGCAAAAGTTGGCGACGAGCCGAAGAAAAAGGGCGATGCGCTCGATGCCTATTGTGTCAACCTCAACAAGAAGGCGCGTGAGGGCAAGATCGATCCGCTGATTGGGCGCGAAGCCGAGATCAACCGGACGATTCAGGTGCTCTGCCGGAGGCAAAAGAACAACCCGCTGTTCGTGGGCGAAGCAGGCGTCGGCAAGACCGCGATCGCCGAGGGACTGGCGCGCCGCATCGTGCACGGTGAAGTGCCGGATGTGCTTAAGAACTCGACTGTGTTCGCGCTCGATATGGGCACGCTGCTTGCCGGCACGCGCTATCGCGGCGACTTCGAGGAGCGGCTCAAGCAGGTGATCAAGGAGATCGAGGCCTATCCCGGCGCGATCATGTTCATCGACGAAATTCATACTGTGATTGGTGCGGGCGCCACGTCCGGCGGAGCGATGGACGCTTCGAACCTGCTTAAGCCAGCGCTTGCGTCAGGTACCGTGCGTTGTATTGGCTCGACCACCTACAAGGAATACCGGCAGTATTTCGAGAAGGATCGCGCGCTGGTGCGCCGGTTCCAGAAGATCGACATCAACGAGCCGAGCATTCCGGATGCGATCGAGATCATGAAGGGGCTAAAACCCTATTTCGAGGAATATCACAAGCTCAAGTACACCAGCGAAGCGATCAAAGCGTCGGTCGAGCTTTCCGCGCGCTACATCCATGACCGCAAGTTGCCCGACAAGGCGATTGACGTGATCGATGAATCGGGCGCGGCGCAGATGTTGCTGCCGGAAAGCCGGCGGAAGAAGACGATCGGCATCAAGGAAATCGAGACCACCATCGCCACCATGGCGCGGATTCCGCCCAAGACAGTGTCGAAGGACGACGCCGCGGTGCTCCGGCATCTTGAGCAGACGCTCAAGACCACGGTCTACGGTCAGGACAAGCCGATCGATGCGCTTGCGTCCTCGATCAAGCTCGCGCGCGCGGGCCTGCGCGAGCCTGAGAAGCCGATCGGATGCTATCTGTTCTCCGGCCCGACCGGCGTCGGCAAGACCGAGGTGGCCAAGCAGCTCGCCAGTAGTCTCGGCGTGGAGCTCATCCGCTTCGACATGTCGGAGTATATGGAACGCCATACCGTCTCGCGGTTGATCGGCGCGCCGCCCGGCTATGTCGGCTTCGACCAGGGCGGTCTGCTCACCGATGGGGTGGACCAGCACCCGCATTGCGTGCTGCTGCTCGATGAAATCGAGAAGGCGCATCCCGATTTGTTCAACGTGCTCCTGCAAATCATGGATCACGGCAAGCTTACCGACCACAACGGCAAGCAGGTCGATTTCCGCAACGTGATCCTGATCATGACCACGAACGCGGGCGCGGCCGATCTTGCGAAGGCCGCCTTTGGCTTTACGCGCTCGAAGCGCGAGGGCGACGACATGGAGGCGATCAATCGCATGTTCGCGCCTGAGTTCCGCAACCGGCTCGATGCTACGATTACGTTCAATCATCTTTCGCCCGAAATCATCGCCAAGGTGGTGGATAAATTCGTGTTGCAGCTCGAGGCGCAGCTCGCCGATCGCGATGTGACGATCGAGCTCACCGACGACTCCAGCAAATGGCTGATCAGGCACGGCTACGACGAGCAGATGGGTGCGCGGCCGATGGCGCGCGTCATTCAAGAGCACATCAAGAAGCCGCTCGCCGACGAAGTGTTGTTCGGCAAGCTCAAGGATGGCGGCCATGTACGCGTGGTCGTGATCAAGGACGAAGCGGGCCTTGACGAGCTCGGTTTCGAATACGTCGAAGGCCCGGTCACGCCGAAGCCGGAAAAGCTGCCTGAGCGCGGCGCCAAGCCGAAACGCCGTGCCAGCAGCCGGCGCAGCAAGCCGTCAACGCCGAAAGACGGCGGCGACGATGGGCGACGCGGTTCGGTTCCCAAGGTACCGCTGGTCAAAGTTTGATCACCGTCACGGTTTGACGGGCACAGCTGCAATAGCAACAATAAGCCGGTCGTTTGGAATGGCGGATCGTGGGGGCGCGCGATCTGCCTTCCGGTTGCGAACGCGCAACCGTTCGGGTGGCATTGCGTTCTCAATCAAGTGCATAGACGTTAAAAAGGAGAATTGCTGTGGCAACATCAAAAGATGCGGCGAAACGGCGCAACGCGCCTCTTGCGACGCCAACCGACCTTGGCTCCAATGCAACGAAAGACATCACTGCGGGGCTTAATCTTCTGCTGGCGGATGTTTTCGCGCTCTATATGAAAACCAAGAATTTTCATTGGCATGTCAGCGGGCCGCATTTCCGTGACTATCATTTGCTGCTGGACGAGCAGGCCGACCAGATTTTTGCAATGACCGATCCGATCGCCGAGCGGGTGCGCAAGCTTGGCGGAATTACCTTGCGCTCGATTGGGCAGGTTTCGAAACTGCAACGCATCCTCGACAACGACGCGGAATACGTCGAGCCGCTCGATATGCTGAGCGAGTTGCGGGACGACAACAAAGCGCTGGTCGCGAGCATGCGCAGCTGCCACGACGTCTGCGAAGAGCATGGTGACGTCGCGACCACCAGTCTGATCGAAGTTTGGATCGACGAAACCGAACGGCGGCTGTGGTTCCTGTTCGAAACCAGCCGCCGGGGTGTCACCGGCGGCGTTTGAGAGGGGTTCTATCGCGGAGCCTCCATCAGCTTGCGGGGGGAGGGAAAAGCAGGCGATGGCGCGCTAGGATGAGAATCGATGTCCGCGCCCGCGCCTGAACGCCCGTTCGATTCTGCGACCGCCGCCTTCCTCTTTGGCGCGCGGACGGCGGCGACCTCGGTGTTCATGTTCGTGATCACCGTCACCTACATCGGGTTCGGCGCGCTCTGCCACGACTACGGCCTGACAGTGTTCTGGGCCATGCTCTCGACCTTGCTGCTGTGGGCTGGACCTGCGCAGGTGATATTGGTGACGGCGCTCGGATCCGGCTCTGCGCTAATCGAGGGTGCACTGGCGGTCGGGCTATCGAGTGTCAGATTGCTTCCGATGGTGGTGGCGCTGCTGCCGCTGGTGAAACGCGAAAGCACGCGCGCCTGGCAACTCCTAGTCCCGGTGCATTTCATGGCGGTAAGCGTGTGGGTCGAGGCGATGCGGCTTGCGCCCGGCATGACGCGCGAGCGCCGCATTCCATTCTGCAACGGCATCGGCACGATGCTGCTCACCACCGGCGTGGTGATGACCGCTGTGGGTTATTATCTCTCGGCAGCGTTGCCGGCGCTGTTCGGCGCCGCCGCGATGTTCATCACGCCGCTGTCATTCCTAGTTTCGACTGCGCGCAACAGCCGCCTGCTGGTGGAGAAAGTGGCGTTCGGGCTAGGCCTCGTCATCGCGCCGTTGCTCGCCTACGAGAGGATTCAGCTCGATCTGTTGTGGACGGGTGTTGTCGGCGGTTCACTCGCCTATGGGATCAGCCGATTGCGGAAGGTGAAGACATGAGCAAGCTGCTGTTCGATCCCTATGTGGCGCTTGTGCTGGTTGGATTTCTGCCGAGCGAGGTCTGGCGGTGGCTCGGAATCGCGGTTGGGCGCGGGCTCGACGAGAAGTCCGAGTTCATTCAGTGGGTACGTGCGGTGGCGATTGCGTTGGTGGCGGGCGTGGTGACGCGTATCGTGTTGTTTCCGCCGGGCGCGCTCGCAAGCGTGCCGCTGAGCGTGCGGCTTGCCGCGCTCACCTGCGGTTTTCTTGCGTTCTATTTCATCCACCGCTCGCCGCTTGCGGGTGTGCTCGTGGGTGAGGCGGTATTGGTCGCGGGCGCGCTCGCGTTGGGTGGATAAGCGTCAGGTGTCCTTGAGCGCCGCCGCAAGCTTGAGCGCGTGGTCGGACAGCACGTCGGGCTTTTCCTTTTCACTGGCGGGCGGCTTCATCGGCACGCCATTCTTGCGCGGGATGACATGCAGATGCAGGTGGAACACCACCTGGCCGCCGGCGCCCTCGTTGAATTGCTGGACGGTCACCCCGTCGGCGTTGAACACCTTGACCACCGCCTTGGCGACTTTCTGCGCCGCCAGCGCCACTGCGACCAGATCGTCGGGGGCGATATCGAGGATGTTGCGGGCAGGGGCCTTGGGCAGCACCAAGGTATGGCCGGGCGCGCGCGGCATGATGTCGAGGAAAGCCATCACCTTGTCGTTCTCGTAGACCTTGTAGCTCGGCATTTCGCCGCGGATGATTTTGGCGAAGATGTTGTTTGCGTCGTAAGCCGGCATGTCGATTGCTCCCAAAAATCCGTCAATCCTGTTCGGCCAAATCCTTGCGGAATGGCGCTGCGGCCGCAAGCTCCTCGCCGAAGGCTTCCACATGGGCGCGCTCGCGCACGAGATAGTCGGCGACCGCGCGCCGCAGGCCCGGATGCGCGATGTAATGGGCGGAATAGGTGGTCGTCGGCAGATAGCCGCGTGCGAGCTTGTGCTCGCCCTGAGCGCCGGCTTCGACACGCGCGAGCTTGTGGGCGATGGCGAATTCGATGGCCTGGTAGTAGCAAAGCTCGAAATGCAGGAACGGATGATGCTCGGTCGCGCCCCAGTGGCGGCCAAAGAGCGCTTCCGATCCGATGAAATTGATGGCGCCCGCGATCCAGCGGCCGGCGCGCTTGGCCATCATGAGTACGATGCGATCGTGCATGTGTTCGCCGACAATGGAATAGAACTCGCGCGTGAGATAGGGGACGCCCCATTTGCGTGAGCCGGTCTCCATGTAGAATGTATAGAAAGCATCCCAAACCGATTCCGTGAGATCCGAGCCGGTCAGCCAATGGATGCTGATGTCGGCGCTAAGCGCCTCGCGCCGCTCGCGCTTGATGGTCTTGCGCTTGCGCGCGGCGAGCGCCGAAAGAAACCCCTCGAAGGACGCGTAGCCGGCATTATTCCAATGGAACTGTTGGTCGGTGCGCTGCAGGAAACCTTGTGCTGCCAGAAACTGCCAATCGGCCTCGGGCATGAAAGTTACGTGCGCCGAGGAGGCGTCGTGGCGGCGGCAGAGCTCGACCAGGCCTGCTGCGAGAGCTGTGCGAATGGCATCCTCATCGGCCTTGTACCGCACCAGCAGGCGAGGGCCTGCGGCGGGTGTGAAGGGTACTGACACTTGCAGTTTGGGATAGTAATCGCCGCCGGCATGCTCAAATGCCTCAGCCCAGCCGCGGTCGAACACGTATTCGCCTTGCGAATGGGATTTCAGGTAGCAGGGCATCACACCCAGCACATTGCCGTCCGGACTTTCCGCGAGCAGATGTTGCGGTTGCCAGCCGGTGCGCGAAGTGGCTGAGCCGGAGGCCTCCAGGCTGAAGAGAAAATCATGCGAGATGAAAGGATTATACGGTCTTGATTGAGAGACTTGTTGAGTGAGCTGGGAATCTGATTCTGGCGGATCACAAATTGATTCAACTGCGCCGGCCAAGTTTGGATTCGCGCACGCATCCCAGACCTCGGCGGCAACGTCGGCGATGGCCGGGACGATGCGGATGCGAAGGCCTGACAGCGGGCGAGAACGCGGGGCGGGCATGGGAAAAGTCTGCCACCTTTTACGGGCGAAAACCTTCGAAGATGATCTGGTCGGCCCAGCGTGCCGCGCGCGCCTGGTCTGCGGGTGTGCGCACCGTCCAGGTCAGAAGCGGCAGGCGCAGCACGCTGTGGGCAAACAGTGGCACAGGTGAGGGCAGGTCCTTGACGCGGTAGGCGAGAAATTGCGGGCGGGCGGCAAGTGCGTATCGCGCGTAGTTGATTCCGTGGGCGCCAGCGGTGTCATGATCGGCGGACTGGTCGCGGCGCTGCGCTACGAGACCACGCGTGAGGGCCGGCGTGAGGACTTTGGTCAGCGCTATCGGCTGCGGGTCGAACGACATGACGGCGACCGGTCCTTTGTAACCGGAAAGCACCTTGGCTGTGCGGGTCGCAAGGCGAAGATCGCCGTCAAACCGGCTCTTGATCTCGATGAGCAGTGTGACTTGGCCGGCCACCAGCTCGCACAGTTCGCCAAGGGTCAACAT
This sequence comes from Hyphomicrobiales bacterium, assembly GCA_003169835.1. Lineage (GTDB taxonomy): Bacteria > Pseudomonadota > Alphaproteobacteria > Rhizobiales > Xanthobacteraceae > PNAI01. Next base: position 31,563 of record PNAI01000053.1, read on the forward strand.
ACGATCTGCCGTCGCCTTGAACGGCACGCGTTTGAGGTCGGCAGACGACAGGTCGGCAAGCCGGGCGGCCCCTTCGGTCAATCGGCCGAGTGCATCGTCGTGATAGACCATCGCCTCGCCGTCGGCGGTGATCTGCACGTCGCACTCGATGGCATAATTGCCGGCGATGGCGGCGCGGAAGGCCGATGGAGTGTTTTCAAACACTCCCGCGGCAGCATCGTGCAAGCCACGGTGCGCCACTGGTCGTGCGGTCAGCCAATTGCGCATTGTCGTTGTGTTCATCCGATCTCGAACAGGCCCTCGACCTCGACCGCGGCATCAAGGGGCAGCACTGCGACGCCGACGGTGGTGCGTGCATGGCGGCCCTTGTCGCCGAAGACGGCAACCATGAGATCGGACGCGCCGTTCATCACCTTCGGTCCGTCGACGAAGGAGGGCACCGAATTGATGAAGCCGCCGAGCCGCACGACGCGCGAGATTTTGTCGAGGTCGCCCAGCGCCACCTTGATCTGAGCAAACAGATTGATGGCGCACGTCCGCGCCGCCTTGTTTCCGTCCTCAATCGACACGCCGCCGCCGAGTTTACCCTTGGCCACGAGCTTGCCCTCGGCGTCAAGGCAGAGCTGGCCTGAGACGACGAGCAAGTTGCCAGTGCGCACGAACCCCAAATAGTTGGCGATAGGGGCCGCCGGGGTCGGGAGCTTGATCCCAAGTTCGGTGAGTTTCTTTTCTGCTGTTCCGGCCATGATGTCTCCATTTTGTGCTGCGCGGTCGTGAAAAAGCCGTCTTTTTCTTCGCTGATCGTGTGCCACCTTGCAAGCGGCGGGGGCGGAAGTCGGCCGTTGCACGGAAGCAATCCCAGTCCTATTTTGTTAATGGTGGCGAGGTAAGGCGGTTCGGAATGTCCATGTTTGCTACCCCCATCCGGCTGGCGCTCGCGGCCACGGCAATTGCTGCGGCTGGATTGCTATGGCCCGACGCGGTTGTGGCCCAGGGCAGCGCCATCGCGCTGGTGCCGCATCGGGCGGTCTATGACCTCAAACTCGCCCAAACGCGCGGGCGGCGGCCGATGAATGCCGTGCGCGGCCGCATTCTGTACGACTTCTCCGGCAGCGCCTGCGAAGGCTATGCCTTGCGTTTCCGCCAGATGTCCGAACTCGACAGCGGCGAAGGCAAGCCGGTGATGAGCGATATGCGGGCGACGACGTGGGAAGAGGGCAAAGCGAAAAGCCTGAAATTCAATTCGCAGAGCTATCTGAACGATCAATTGAGGGAAGCAGTTGACGGCTTTGCCGAGCGCGGCAAAGAGAACCTTGGCGTGCGGCTGACCAAGCCAGACAGCAAGACCCTCGATCTTTCGGTCGGCCTGGTGTTTCCAACCGAGCATGTGCGCCGGATCATTGCTGCTGCGCGCGAAGGCAAGACGCTGCTCGAGGCTGCGGTCTATGACGGGTCGGAGAGCGGGGAGAAAGTTTACGACACACTCGCGGTGATCGGCCGCCCCATCGCCCCCAACGCGAAGAAACCCGTCGACGCTGCCGCGAAGCAGCCCTCGCTCGCGAACCTCACGCGTTGGCCGGTGACGGTGAGTTACTTCGACAAGGCTGAAAAAAATAACGACCAGACCCCGGTCTATGCCGTCAGCTTTGAACTTTATGAGAACGGCATATCGCGTGCGCTGCTGCTCGATTACAACGATTTCGTGCTGAGCGGCGAAATGACCTCACTTGAGATTCAGAACGCGAAACCCTGTCCATGAGTTGCGTGCGGCTTGCCGGATGACAGCAATCGTCACCGATCGCCATCGCCATCGTCTTCGAGCGCGAGCCCCTTGTTCATTGATTTTTGGCCGAACTTCCCGCGCACGCGATCGACCGCGCGCTCGGCGGCGGCGCGCCGCTCGGCGCCATGATCGATAAGGTCGGCGGGATCGGCGGCGCTCGCTTCGTTGAGGGCACTCACACCGATGCCGATGAGGCGATAGCGCGTACCGTTGATTTCGCGCGCGAGCAGATCTCGGCCGGCGGCAAATATTTTGCCGGCCAACTGCGTCGGGTCCTCGAGCGAGCGCGCCCGGGTGAGAATGCGGAAATCCGCGGTTTTAAGCTTGAGCGTGACGGTTGCGCCGGAAAGCCCGTCGTGCTTGAGCCGATCCGATACTTCTTCAGTGAGTGACCAAAGCTGGCGCTCCAGTGGGCGGAACGAGGATAAATCGCGCTCGAACGTCGTTTCCGCCGAAACGCTCTTGCGGTTGCGCTCGGGGTTTACTGCGCGGGTATCGATGCCGCGGCTTAGCCGTGCCAAGCGCAGCCCTTCCTCGCCATAGCGCCGCGCAAGCTCGCGCTCGTCGGCGTCTTGCAGGTCGGCGATCAAACGATAGCCGTCGCGGGCGAGCTTTCCTTGCGTCACCTTGCCGACACCGTAGATCAAGGTCACGGGCCTGGGCGCGAGGAAGGATTTGGCCTCCGTTGCACACAGCACAGCGAAGCCGCGCGGCTTGTCCAAATCGGAAGCGATCTTGGCGAGGAATTTGTTGCAGGAAAGTCCGATCGATACGGTGATGCCGACGGATTGCTCCACGCGCGCGGCAAAGCGGGCGAGCACTTTTGCAGGCGTCATGCCATGCAGGCGTTCGGTACCGGAAAGATCGATGAAGGCTTCGTCGATGGAGAGCGGCTCCATCTGTGGCGTAAGCTCCAGCATCAGTGCGCGGACCTGCCGGCTCGCGCGCATGTATTTGTCGAAATCTGGCCGCACGATCGTCGCATGTGGGCACAGGCGGCGCGCCTCGAACACGGGCATGGCGGAGCGCACGCCGAAGGTGCGCGCCAGGTAGCACGCGGTGGTGACGACGCCGCGCCGGCCGCCGCCGACGATCACGGGTTTGTCGGCGAGCGAAGGATCGTCGCGTTTCTCGATGGCCGCGTAGAACGCATCGCAATCGACATGCGCGAGCGTGAGTTTGTCGAGCTCGGGATGGCGCACGAGCCGCGGTGAAAAGCAAGCCGGGCAGCGCGCTTCTTCGTGCGCATCGGCAAGGCAATCGCGGCAGAAGGCAGCCATTAGTGCAAATCCCGATCGTTCGTTCGACCTCCCAGCGCCGCGCAGGCGCGCGCGAGATCGGCCGGATCAATGCCAATTTGCGTCGCGAATGCGACCAGTAGAGGCTCGTCGCCGGTGATGTATTCAAGGACGCCGGCGAGAAATTGCGGCTCGCGCGCGGCGCTGCGAATCCCCTCCGGCCCGATGCCGGTGATCGCAAGGAACCGGCCAAGATGCTCGGGTTCTCCCGCGAGGAAGGCAAGGGCTTGAATTGCCAGCGTTTCCGCTGCTTCTGCGCTGATGGCGCTACGCTTAAAGGTCGGCATCCGTTTGCTATTCCGTAATGAATCACCACTACCTTGCGGGACATCATGCCCGAGAGCGACCCTGGGTGGCGATGTGATTTTCGCGCAGGGTGCGGGTATGCGCGGGGAGTGGGGTCGCCGGAGCGAGCAATGACCAAGACCGTTCTCATCGTGGAGGACAACGAGCTCAATATGAAGCTCTTCCACGATCTGTTGGAGGCGCAAGGTTATCGCACGGTAGGGACACGCAACGGCATCGACGCGATTGATCTTGCGCGCAAGCACCGCCCCGATCTGGTTCTCATGGATATCCAATTGCCCGAAGTCTCCGGTCTCGAAGTGACGAAGTGGCTCAAGGACGATCCGCAGCTTAAATCCATCCCGATCGTCGCGGTGACCGCCTTTGCCATGAAGGGCGACGAAGAACGCATTCGTGAGGGTGGTTGCGAAGCCTATCTGTCGAAGCCCATTTCGGTCGGCAAGTTCATCGAGACCATCCGAAGCTTTCTGGGGAACGCGTAGGGAGATGCGTCGATGACTGCCCGCGTCCTGGTCGTCGATGACCTTCCGGCCAACGTCAAGCTGCTGGAAGCGCGGCTCTCCGCCGAGTATTTCGACGTCACCACAACGATGAGCGGGGCGGAGGCCCTCGCCATTTGCGCGCGCGGCGAATGCGATATCGTGCTGCTCGATGTCATAATGCCGGACATGGACGGCTTCGAGGTTTGCCGGAAACTCAAGGGCGACCAGCTCACGCACCACATTCCGGTCGTCATGGTCACAGCTCTCGACCATGTGTCCGATCGCGTGCGCGGGCTCGAAGCGGGGGCCGATGACTTTCTCACCAAGCCGGTCTCTGAAATCGCGCTGATTGCACGCGTGCGCTCGCTTGCGCGCCTCAAGATGATGACCGATGAATTGCGCATGCGCGCGGTGACTTCCAAGGAGATCGGCATCCAGCTTACGGGGACCGAGGCCATCGCCGACGCCGGTCGCCAGGGCCGCATCCTAGTGGTCGACGATCGTCCGGCTTCGTACGATCGCATCACCGGCATGCTTGCGAGCGAGCACACGATCGAAGTCGAGACCAATCCAAACCGGGCGCTTCTGCGCTGCAGCGATGCAAATTACGATCTTCTGATCGTATCGCTGGCCATCGAGAATTTCGACGCATTGCGGCTATGCAGCCAGGTTCGTTCGCTCGATCGCACGCGTAATGTGCCGGTCCTGGCGATTACGGACAGCAAAGACAACGCGCGCATGGCGCGCGGGCTGGAGATCGGCATCAACGACTATCTGATGCGGCCGATAGATAAGAATGAGCTGCTCGCGCGCGTACGCACCCAAATTCGCAAGAAACGTTACGCCGAGCGGTTGCGCGAGAATGTCCAGCAGTCGATCGAGATGGCGATCACGGACGGGCTCACTGGATTGTTCAATCGCTACTACATGGAGAGCCATCTTACCGCGCTGGTCGAGCAGGCGGCGGGGCGCGGCAAGTCGCTGACGCTGCTGATGCTCGATATCGACTACTTCAAGGCGATCAACGACAACTTCGGCCACGATGCCGGCGACGATGTTTTGCGTCAGCTCGCCAGCCGCATTCGCAAATCCATACGGGGCATCGATTTGGCGTGCCGCTACGGCGGGGAGGAGTTTGTCATCGTGATGCCGGAAACCGACATGGCGGTGGCGACCATCGTGGCGGAACGCCTGCGGCGCCGGATTGCCGCAGAGCCATTTACCATCCAGCAGGGGACCCGCCCCATCGAAACGACCATTTCCATTGGAATTGCCACGCTTGATACCGCAGGCGACAACGTCGCCAAGCTCATCAAAAGGGCCGACCAGGCCCTTTACCGGGCCAAACGCGATGGCCGGAACCGGGTCGTGGCCGACGCGGCCTGAGCGCGTTTTCGCGGAATCCTGTCCCTAAATTTTACTGCAGCGGATGAGTGGAATTTTACCTCCACTCGATTGTTTATAATTTTAGAGATGTCACGAGGCTGTTACCGGCATCAACCATAACCCTTTAGGTTGACGCCGGAATCCAGCTTCAAAGCAAGTGACTTAGATTGCTTTCCGGTACTGTTCCGGTAGCTTGAGGCGGTTGGGGCAATAACAAGAGAATTCAGTTAAAGGACTGCGGAGGCTAGTCTAAGAGCGGCTAACATCTATCTGATAACCCTACGGAATGCTCAGGTCCGCCGCATCTCCTGGGTCCGTGGGGTTCGGCCGGCCTGGAAGTGGTGTGAGTGGCCTCCTCATGACACCGCTTCCGGCCGGCCACCTATTTCCACCAAAACGATAGGGTTGCGGTTACGGCTGAGCAGACATGCGCGGCCAGAATATCGGTTCAAATATCAAGGGCGCCCTGAGGCGCCCTTTTTCTTTGCCGCACCGCGGAAAACGACCACTTATTTGATCTTGGATTCCCGGAATTCGACGTGCTTCTTGGCGATCGGGTCGTATTTCTTCTTGACCAGCTTCTCGGTCATGGTGCGCGAGTTTTTCTTGGTCACATAGTAGTAACCGGTGTCGGCGCTGGAGATCAGTTTGATCTTGGTGATGACGGCTTTGGCCATGGGAAACCTCGTGGATTGTTGATGGGCAACCTAATGGCCGGGGGCGGAATGTCAAGAAATGCCGCAGTTGTAAGGCCGCCGGGCTAGAGCACATCGCGCACGCGCTTGCCGTGCAGCATGCGATAGAACGGCACCGGTTGTTTATGGCTAAAGCCGGCGTCGATTTGCGCTTGCAGGTCGCGCAACACCAGTTGCGTGATGGCAATGAGATCGAGCTTGCTGGCCTCGGCAATCGGCATCCACACCAGCTCGACCAATTCAGCCTTCGGTCCGATGACGCCATCGATGCGATGCGCGATCGCATTCGCGTCAGCAGTAAAAAAACGGGTGTCGTAGCGGCGCGGCCGGCGCGGCGGTGTGACCGCGCGTGCGATGAAGCGAATGGCCGAAAGATCCACCTCGACATTGGCTTTCGCAAATTCAGTCCAGGGACCCGCCGGTGCCTTGGGTGTCTTGGTGGTTTTGCGGCCGATGAGCAGGCCGGTTTCTTCAAAGGTTTCGCGGAGCGCGGTGAGGACGAATGTACGGGCCTTGGCGGCGCTCGGCTGACTCATACGGCGCATCAGTTGCGCTTCCGTGCGCTTATCGAGGCCGCGCGCCACCGGCATCAGGCGATCGGCGGGATCGACGCGGCCGCCCGGGAACACGAATTTTCCGGGCAGGAAGACATGGCCTTCGTGACGCCGGCCCATCAGCACTTTCGGCACCGGCCCTGTGCGGTCGATCAATATGAGGCTCGCAGCATCCTTGGGTCGCCGGTTGGGAAAGGACTCGCGCATGTGCGGGTCCTGCTCGAAGCGATCCGCAAGGTCGTTCATCGGTGGCGCTTTCCGCGGTGGGTCTGCTCATGACGCTCCCGGCGCGGGGGTTTGCGGCTGGTTCCCGCAGGGCGGGGGCGGCCGGCCATGCGCCCTTCCGACAAGAGTTCGAACCGCAAGGCGCCCGCGACGGGCGCCGCTTCGACGAGGCGGACGGTGACCTTGTCGCCGAGCCGGTGGGTTTCGCCCGAACGCGAGCCGACCATGGCGCGGGCATCCTCTTCATAACGGAAATAGTCCGCGCCGAGTGTGCGTGCCGGGACAAAGCCGTCGGCGCCGGTGTCATCGAGCTTGACGAAAAGGCCAGCGCGGGTGACGCCGCTGATGTGGCCGGTAAATGTCGCGCCGACCCGGTCGGCGAGAAAATGCGCGATAAGGCGGTCGGCGGTCTCGCGTTCCGCTTTCATGGCCCGGCGTTCGGTGGCCGAAATCTGCGCTGCGATTTCGCCGAGCGCCGCCATGTCCATGTCCTCCGGCGCTCCGTCTTTACCGAGCTTGCCAGCGCGGATGAGCGCGCGATGCACGGTGAGATCGGCATAGCGGCGGATCGGGGAGGTGAAATGGGCGTAGCGGCGCAGGTTCAGGCCAAAGTGGCCGTAGTTCTCCGATGAATATTCGGCTTGCGCCTGGGAGCGCAGCACCACTTCGTTGACGAGTTGCTCGACGTCCTGGCCCTTCACGCGCGCGAGGATGCCGTTGAACTGGGCGGGGCGTATCGCGCCGCCCTTTGGCAATGAGATATGCAGCGTTTCGAGAAATTTGCGCAGCGCCTCGAGCTTTTCCAGCGAGGGTTCGTCGTGCACACGATAGATCAGCGGGATTCGCGCACGCTCAAGCGTCTCGGCGGCCGCGACATTGGCGAGGATCATGAACTCTTCGATCAGCCGGTGCGCATCGAGCCGCGCAGGCGAGATCACGCGATCCACCGTGCCGTCGTCTTTGAGCACGATCTTGCGCTCCGGCAGATCGAGGTCGAGGGGCCCGCGCGCTTCGCGCTCGCGTTTCAACGCAGCATAAGCGTCGTAGAGCGGTTTGAGCACGGTGGTGACGAGCGGCCCAGTGTCCTCGTCCGTCCGGCCATCGATCGCGGCCTGCGCCTGCGCGTAATGCAGTTTTGCCGCCGAGCGCATCAGCACGCGATGAAAGGTGTGCGAGCGCTTCCGCCCGTCGCGGCCGACGATCATTCGTACCGCGAGCGCCGCGCGGTCCTCGTTGGCTTTGAGCGAGCACAGATCGTTGGAGATGCGCTCGGGCAGCATGGGCACGACGCGGTCGGGAAAATAGACCGAGTTGCCGCGAAGAAGCGCCTCGCGATCGAGCGCGGAACCGGGCGGTACGTAATGACCGACATCGGCAATGGCGACCGTAAGGATAAATCCCCCGGAGTTGTTGGGATCGGAATCGGGCGCGGCGTGCACCGCGTCGTCGTGATCTTTGGCGTCCACCGGATCGATGGTGATGAGCGGAAGCTTGCGCCAATCCTCGCGGCCGGACATGCCGACGGGTTTTGCCGCCTCGGCTTCGGCCAGAGTATCGCTGCGGAAAAACTGCGGAATGCCGTGTGCATGAATGGCGATGAGGCTGATCGTGCGTTCGCTATTGAGCGAGCCGAGCTTTTCCTCGACGCGCGCTGCCGGCGGGCCATGGTGGCCCTGCCGGATGACATGGACGGCGATGAGGTCGCCGTCGCGCGCATCGTTGGTGGCGCTCGGCGCAATGGTGAGTTCCCTGCCGAGCTGCTTCTTGTCGATCGGGACAAGACGTCCGCCGCCGCCGGGAACGCTGCGGAAGACGCCGAGCACGCGCTCCGGCGCGCTGTCGATGACCTTGATGACACGGCCGGTGAAACGAATGGCGTCATCTTCGTCGCCGGTTTCTTCGACGCGTAAGAGCGCGCGATCGCCGATGCCGGCAACTTCGGCCGGTCGGTCGCGGCGCGGGGCGGCAACGCGGATTTTTGGCGGTGGTCCGTGCGCGGCCTCGTCCCATTCGGTCGGCATGGCGATCAATTCGCCGTCGGTGTCGCGGCCGGTGATGTCGGAAAGCGTGACGGAGGGGAGGGTGCCGGGGTGATGCAGTTTGCGGTGGCGGGATTCGACCCGGCCTTCATTGGCAAGTTCGCGCAACATTTGTTTGAGCGCGATGCGATTTGCGTTCTTCAGTCCAAAGGCGCGGGCGATTTCGCGTGCGCCGATTTTACCGGGCCGTGTGCCAATGAAAGCGAGGATTGCTTCCTTGGTTGGAAAGGCGGATGGCTTCTTACTTTGGGGATTTTTGTTCAATGATAGGCCTTGGCGCGGAAAGCGCGCGATTAAGCAATATATCTAAATATGAGTTGGCGGTTTTACCAGCGCGACACGTCGAGAGGCGGATTATTTCGCCCGCGATTTCGACCGGCGAACGGCCTTGGTTGCGGCCGGTGCAGGCGCGACTGCTGCAGCAGCGGCGCGTTTCTTCGATTTGGGTGCGGTCTTTTGCGCGGGGGTGGACGCGGGTTCCTTACGTGCCTTCTTCGCGGGTGCGCCACGGCGCCGTTGGGACGGCGCGCCACCCGTGCGCTCGGCGCGGGCGTCGAGCAAGCCGATCGCTTCGTCGAGCGTGACCGCTTCCGGCGTCTTATCGCTCGGCAATGTGGCGTTGATGCCGTTGTGACTGACGTAGGGCCCATAACGGCCATTCTTGACCACGATCGGGCCGCCTTTTTGCGGGTGGTCGCCGAGCGAGCGGCCGGGATCGGCACCGAAACGGCGGCCGCGGCTGGGCTTTAGTTTTTTCTCGGCGATCAGCGTGACCGCGCGGTTGAGCCCGATGTTGAGCACCTCGTCGCCATCTTCGAGATTGGCGTATGTCTTGTCGTGCTTCACGTAGGGACCAAAACGGCCGACGCCGGCGATGATCGGCTGGCCGTCCTCGGGATGCATGCCGACTTCGCGGGGAAGGGACAGCAGCTTCACGGCACGGTCGAGATCGATGTCGTCTGGCGCCACGTCTTTGGGTAGGCTCGCGCGCTTAGGCTTCACGGCCTCTCCGTCTTCGTCTTTGGTAGCTTCCCCGAGTTGGAGATAGCTGCCGAAGCGTCCGCTGCGGACAGTGACCTCAAGGCCGGTGTCCGGATCTTCGCCGAGCTTGCGCATGCCGCCGCCGTTACCGTCGGCGCCGACGGTGAGCTGGCGCGTAAACTTGCATTCCGGATAGTTTGAGCAACCGACAAATCCGCCGAAGCGTCCGAGCTTGAGTCCGATCTTACCGGTCGCGCAATTCGGGCACTTGCGCGGGTCGGTACCGTCGGCTCGTGGCGGGAAGAGGTGCGGTGCCAGCACGGCGTCGAGTGCGTCGATCACCTGCGTGATGCGCAAATCTTTGATCTCTCCGACCGCGGCGGTGAAGCCGGTCCAGAAATCGCGCAACACATCGCGCCACGCGATTTCGTTGTTGGAGATGAGATCGAGCTGCTCTTCGAGATTGGCGGTGAAGTCGTATTCGACATAGCGGGCGAAGAAATTCTCAAGGAACGCGGTGAGCACGCGCCCCTTGTCTTCGGGCATGAGCCGCTTCTTGTCGAGGCGAACGTAGCCGCGGTCCCGCAGCACTTGGAGGATCGAGGCATAGGTCGATGGACGGCCGATGCCGAGTTCTTCCATGCGCTTGACTAGCGAGGCTTCGGAATAGCGCGGGGGCGGCTCGGTGAAATGCTGGCTCGCTTCGATCGATTTCTTATCGAGCTTCTCACTCGCCGACATCGCGGGCAAGCGACGCGACTCATCGTCTTCGCCGGCCTCGTTTGGATCGTCGAGGTCTTCACGATAAAGCTTGAGAAAGCCGTCAAATTTGATTACCTGGCCGGTCGCCCGCAATTCAATATTGTGCCCACCGGCCGGCGCGACGATGTCCACTGTGGTGCGTTCGAGTTCGGCGGATTGCATCTGGCTTGCGACCGCGCGGTTCCAGATCAGCTCATAGAGCTTGGCTTGATCGGGCTCCACGGCGCGCGCGACATCGTGCGGTGAGCGCGTGGGGTCGGTCGGCCGCACGGCTTCGTGCGCTTCCTGTGCGTTCTTGGACTTGTTCTGGTAGCGGCGCGGTGCATCCGGAACGTATGACGCGCCGTAATCACCACCGATCATCTTGCGGATCTCGGTGATGGCTTCCTCCGCCATGTCGATGCCGTCGGTGCGCATATAAGTGATGAGACCGACGGTTTCGCCGTCGATATCGATGCCTTCATACAGCCGTTGCGCGAGCCGCATTGTCTGCGCGGGAGCTAAACCGAGCTTGCGGCTGGCTTCCTGCTGCATCGTGGAAGTGGTGAAGGGCGGGGGCGGGTTGCGCCGGGCCGGTTTTGCCTCGACGTTGGCAATCGTGAACGCAGAGTTCTCGAGCGCCTGCTTTAATTCTTCGGCACGGGCGCCGGTGCCAATGTCGAGCCGCTGGATTTTTTCGCCGTCGGCGCCGACCAGGCGGGCTTCGAATTCGTCGCCGCGCGGCGTCGCAAGCTTTGCGATCAGCGACCAGTATTCGCGCGCAACAAATTTTTCGATCTCGAGCTCGCGGTCGCAGACCAGACGCAGCGCCACCGATTGCACGCGGCCGGCGGAACGTGCGCCGGGCAACTTGCGCCAGAGCACCGGCGAGAGCGTGAAGCCTACGAGATAGTCGAGCGCGCGGCGGGCGAGATAGGCGTCGACCAGCGCGCCGTCGATTTCGCGCGGGTGCTGCATGGCCTCGACGACCGCCTGTTTGGTGATGGCGTTAAATACCACCCGCTGGACGGTGAGCTTCTTGAGGGCGTGCTTCTCTTTAAGCACCTCGAGCACATGCCAGGAGATGGCCTCGCCCTCGCGGTCGGGGTCGGTGGCCAGGATGAGCGTGTCGGCACCCACGATCGCATCGGAAATGTCGTTGAGGCGCTTCTGCGCCTTGGGGTCGACCTCCCACTTCATGTGGAAGTCATCGTTCGGGTCGACCGACCCGTCCTTGGCCGGCAAGTCGCGGACATGGCCAAAAGAGGCCAGGACGGAGTAGCCCGGGCCCAGATACTTGTTGATCGTCTTGGCCTTGGCGGGGGACTCGACAACGACGATTTTCATTTAACTCCAAGCGGTTAGATGCAGAAATGGAGGAAATTTTGCGACGACAGGGTGCCTCCGATTCGTAGGAAACATGGGTAACTCATTGCTACCTGTCAAATTGCTAAGGACCACGAAGGTTTGATTGAGGGGCGAAATGGGGTCCGGACAAGCACAACTGAACACAACTAAAACGGGAAGTATTTATATTTTTTCTCCTATTAGTATATGTTTGTCGGCCCAGTTGGGGAGTTCAGACCCTGGGCGGATGGCGGGATGGCAAATCTTACAGACACTGAGCTAGGACGCGACAGCGACCAAGTCGCGGTCTATGTGGCGGAGCTGACCGGCGAACTCGCGCTGGCATGGGCTCGACGCGCTTGCGTACCTGCTCGATATGGCACGGCTGGAAGCGGAAAGCGCCGCGCAGCGGCCGAAAAAGGCCGAAGCCAAACCCAAGATCGCTCACGGTTAGGTCATATCAGGGGCGCTTGATTCCAAGCCGATCCAGCAGGGCTGAGGTTGGATGGCCGTCAGGCAGCATTCCGAATTTTACCTGTTCGGACCGGATTGAATCCCTCAAATCGAAGTCGATGTGAGCCGTAAAGTTGTTGACCTTGTAGCCCAGCTCGGCGAGCCGCTTTTGCAGGGCGATGCGGTCATCGCGCGAAAGCTGCGTGGCTTGTTCCGGCCACGCCGCGCGGATCGCCCCCATCCCGCGCATGCGATCAGCCAGATGTCCGATGGCGAGCGCGTAGACGTCCGAATTGTTGTATTCCTTGATGACATCGAAATTCTTCGTCACCACGAACGCAGGGCCAGGCACGCCGGTCGGAAAGAACAGGATGGCGTCGCCGCTTGTGGGATAGGCTCCGCCGTCCGCGCGCTTGACGCCGAGTTTGGTCCATTCCGTAAACGAGGCGCGGCTGCGGCGATAATCGAAGCCGTCGGGTATCGTGACCTCGAAACCCCACGGCAGACCGAATTGCCAACCTTCTTTGCGGAAATAATTTGCGGTCGAGGCGACCACGTCAGGAACGTTGTTCCAGATGTCGCGTTTGCCGTCGCCGGAAAAATCCACCGCGAAGTCGAAGAAATTCGAAGGCATGAACTGGGTCTGTCCCATCGCTCCGGCCCAGGAGCTCACGAATTTGTCGCGCGCGACATGACCTTCCTGGAGAATTTTCAACGCAACCAGAAGCTCGTTGCGGAAATACGGATGTCGGTAGTTGGCTTGCGCCAGGGTGACAAGCGAGCGGATGACGTCCCACTTGTCCTTGTCGGCGCCATAGGACGTTTCCATTCCCCAGATGGCGAGGATGATCCAGCGTTCGACCTGATATTTCTTTTCGACCTCATCGAAGGTCACGCGCCATTCGGTGGCTTTGCGTACGCCTTCCTTGGCGCGGCCGGGGGAGGCGATCGAGTTCACGTAAGCGCCGGCCGGTTTGCCGTATTCCGGTTGACGTCTGGTGATCGGCATCACGCGCGGATCGGGCGTAATGCCGTTGAATGCCAGATCGAAGGTCGTGCGCTTGATGCCTTGCTTTTGGGCGTCGCGCCAAAGCTGGTCGAGAAAAACTTTGTATTCGACGACCGGTGGAGGATTCGGATCGACCCATGGGGGGGCGGCAGCTGCAATGCTGCCGAAGGCAATCGTTAACGCGAAAAGGGAGACGAGGCGTTTGATCATTGCGCCATCTTATATCAGAGAAACTAAGGCGCCGCCGTGGCGTTCGATCCGGCCGGCAATCTCAAGCTCGAGCAACACGGTGCGCACGATCGCGGGCGAAGAGCCGACAGGCGGACCAAGTCGTCAATTGCGACCGGCGCCGGGCCAAGCAGCGTAATCAGGCGGGCGCGTTCGTCGGCACCGGGCTCGGAGAGCGGCGGGGCGGTCGGTCCGGGTTCTTCGACCGGCAGCTCTGATAGGCTGACCAAGGATCGGACGCAGCACGCTGATCACATCGGCCGCCTCGGTGACGAGGTTCATCACATTGCCTACCGCATCAATGCCATGAACTTGAAAAACAGACTTTGCGATGTCGAGACCGATTGTCGTGATCGTTCGCATGTTTGGCTCCTCCAAATCGAGGGGCCCTAGCAGCACCTACAGCTATGGCACTTACGTGCCGGTGGAGGAGCCGTCCACAGCATCAAAAGCTGCCGTGGCAGAAATGGAGCCACTTAGTATCTATTGTGGATTTAGAGGTGGTGACTTTATAGCCGCGGTCCGCGAGCGACACGCTCGATGAATTCTTCTAGTGCTGAGATACACGAATGGTCCCGATAAATCTTATGCTTACTTGAGGCGATTTTCGCCTTGATTGCCATACGCCGAGTATGATCCTGGGCTAAGGACGCGGCGACGGAAATGTAGTCGTCAACTGACTCCACGATCGTTTCACTGATGCCCAACATCTGTAGAATGGCCGCGCTATGCCTGCCTCGCATGAGCGAGCCGGTTAGCGTCACGATTGGCAGATCGTGCTGTAAGCTCTCCAAAGTTGTATTACCACCTGACCAGCCGATACTATCCAGGAAAATGTCGCACAGGCCAAATACGGCGACGAATTTGTTCAGGCTTAGATGGGTTACGTAAACACAATGATCCGCCGCCTTGAGGCCCATTGCGGCAAAGGCCCGTTTCAGCCTGTCCTCGAACAATTTATTGATCGGCTGTCCGCCAGAATATCGTATAAAAATGAACTGTGAATTGCGCACCTGTAGTGCGATCCGTGCAAACACATGATCGAATTGCGGAAGATATTTGTAGATCGACTGTCCGCACCAAAACACGCATGCATCCGGTCGAATTCCAAGTTCCTCTCGGCTCACAGTGACCGTGTCGATCCGCACCGGCTCGTAATATATCGACAGGTTGGGAAGGCGTACTAGCTGTTCCGTGTAGTGATCCGCTGCGTCAGCAGGTTCCATGAGGTCGCTGCTGAGAAAATAGTCGAGGGTCGGCATACCACTCGTCTCGGGATGGCCCCATGAATTGCATTGCACAGGTGCAAGTCGCTGAGCCGCAAGTTGCGCCGTAATTGGATCCATCAATAGCCCCGGATAAATGAGTACGTGCGGCGCGTCGGCTAAAATTTCCTGTCTCCAACCTTCGACACTCAAGACACGATGAACAAATCGATCACACATTCCGATGGCATGCTCTGTTGCGTTATCGTGCTGGATGCCAGTGTGATAACCGAAAATCTTGAATCGCTTTCGGTCGAGCTGACTGATCCAGCCCTTGATCAGAATCTTCCAGTTGGTATGTTGAAAAAAGAAACTGCTGACGATCCCGACTCTCACGGGCTCGTTGGCCGGCGGGGGCGGCGGAAGCGGTGCAGGCGGGAATTTCTGCGCCATCATGCGATGCATAATCGAGCCGTAAAGCTTCTGTAGATCGCGATCGCACAAGCCTTGATAACTCAGAAAGAATGGCTCTTTAATGCGGATTAAGTCCGTAAAATCACCAGAGATTGCCCTCGTTTCGCTTTCATCATAAAGCGCGCGCAGTTTTTGTTCGTATAACGCGCGTTGCCGAGTGATCTCATCCTCACTTGCGTATAGAATAGGCAATTCGGCCATGCAGATTCCGAACTTTGCATCGATGCAATCCGGCCGGATTGCAAGCACTTGCTCGTACGTGGCGATAGCCTCTCGATAGCGATTGAGTTCAATAAGTGTATCCCCACGCCACTTGAGCACCACGACATGATCTGGACGTATGGCAAGTGCTCCGTCAAAGCTCGCCAGAGCATCTTCCAACCGTTTCATCAGAGCGAGAGTGACCCCGCGATTGTAGAGTGCCCCGACATAGTCCGGCTGCAAGCCAAGTGCGAGATCGTAGCTTGCTAGCGCCTCCGTGTATCGCCGCATGTCTTGTAGGGTGTTGCCATGATTACAAAGCGCATGGGCATAATTCGGCCGTAGGCTGAGCGCGCGATTGAGGCTGTCGAGCGATTCATCAAACCGTCCTAATTCTCTTAGCGTAGCGCCGCGATTGGACAGCACCTCTGGAAAGTGTGGCCAAGCCGCTAGCGCGCGATCGAAGCCCGCCAGCGCCTCCTCAAATCGTTTCAAGTCATGAAGGATAATGCCGCGATTGCAGTTCGCTTGCGGATCGTTGGGCGCAAGGCGCAGCGTACGGTCGTAACCCGCCAACGCCTCGTCAAACCGCCGCATGGCTTGCAGCAAAACAGCTCGATTAAAGTGCGCGTCAATATAATTCGGTTGTAGTTTGAGAG
Organism: Hyphomicrobiales bacterium; assembly: GCA_003169835.1. Classification (GTDB taxonomy): domain Bacteria; phylum Pseudomonadota; class Alphaproteobacteria; order Rhizobiales; family Xanthobacteraceae; genus PNAI01. The sequence goes on from PNAI01000053.1 coordinate 47,629, forward strand.
CGCGGTCAAAGGTTTTGAGCGCCTCATCATATCTTTCCAAGCGCTGGAGCACCGCTCCGCGATTATTGAATACTTCGGCGTTACGTGGCTGCAGTGCGAGCGCGCGATCATGGCTCGATAGTGCTTCTTGGAATCGTCCGAGTTCCTGAAACGCTATGCCCCGATTTGTTAGGATTTTAGCACTATTCGGGTCCAAAATAAGTGCGTGCTCAAAATTCTCCAGCGCCGGCTCAAATTGCTTCAACCCCATCTGAATGACGCCAAGAAGATGAAATGCATCCACAAACTTATTGTTTGCGGCAATTATTTGCCGGCAGATTTGTTCCGCCTCCACAAATTTTCCTATATTGTATGCCGCATTGGCTCTGTCGAAAGCTGAAGGTATATTCAATTGGACAGGCGTCATCTTATTCGCAAATTGAGCAAGGCATTATCTTGCAAGAAGTCTATCTCTTAAAGCGAGCGTCTTCTATAAGAATCCGGCATTTCCTGCAAGAATGACATGCCTGCAAAGAAAATTGCCCGGCGTATTCGCACTTAGCCAATGATAGTTTAACATTCCGCCATCAATAGTTCGGTTGGAAAGTTAGTTTAGAGCTGGCATTTGCGCCACAGGTTTTGTTAGCCAGACGAGCGCCCCTGGTGCCGGCGGTCGGTAGCTTCCGCGCGACGCGTGTAGCCAAGCTCTCTCGGCTGAACTCATCGATGATGCACAACATCCGGGACGCCTTTCCATGGTGGGTGCGGTTCGCGACGAAGTCATGGGACCAAACATGGTTGGGGCGCTGCGGGCGGTCAAGCGCGGACAGTATTGCGCAGGAACGTGTTGGCCACAACCGTCAGAATGGCAAGAATTAGGATTGCCGATTGATCGCCGGGCGAAATTAATGGCCGATTTTGGCTTCGGTCCCGGCGACGAGCCGTGCGATGTTGGCGCGATGCGTGATCCAGAGCGCCTGCGTCAGCACGATAAAGAGGATTGATACATCAGGTTCACCCTGCCACATGAGGAACCCAAGCGTCGCAAGGCTTGCGACCAGTCCCGAGGCCGATGAATAGCGTGTGATCGCCGCGACCACGAGCCAGACGACCGCAAAGACAAGAGCGCCTTTCCAACTGAGAGCAAGCAGCACACCGATGTAGGTCGCGACGCCTTTGCCGCCCTTGAAGCGCAGCCACAACGGAAACAGATGACCAACGAATGCACCGAGCCCAGCCATGAGCGCTGGATTTCGCCCCCAAAGCGCGGAGGCAATGAGCACGGCGACAGCGCCTTTGAACATGTCGAAGATCAGCGTTGCTGCGGCCAGCCCCTTGCGGCCGGTGCGCAGCACGTTGGTCGCGCCAATATTGCCGGAGCCGATTTCACGAATGTCCTCGAGACCGGCGAACCGTGTCAGCAGCAGCCCGAATGGAATCGAGCCTAGCAGATAGCCGAGGATCAATGCCGTGAGGATGGAGAGATTCATACGTATTCGTAGACGGTGCGACCCGCAACGATGGTGCGCAGGGTGCGGCCTTGCAGACGCGCTTCGTCAAACGGGGTGTTGCGGCATTTCGATTTGAGCTCATTTCGATCGAGCACCCAGGGCACATCCGGATCGATCACGACAACGTCGGCGGCCGCGCCGGACCGCAGCGTGCCGCCGGGCAGGCCGATCAGTTCTGCCGGGCGGGTCGACATCGCCTTGAGCAATGCGGTGAGTTTGAGTTCGCCGCTATGAACGAGGCGGAGTCCTGCGGTCAGCATGGTCTCGATCCCGATCGCACCGGAGGCCGCTTCCGCGAAGGGCAGACGCTTGACCTCGACGTCCTGCGGATTGTGGTCGGACATCACGACGTCAATCAATCCTTCGGCGAGTGCTGCCACCAGCGCCTTGCGGTCGTCTTCGGCGCGCAGCGGCGGCGCCATCTTGAAGAACGTGCGATAGGGGCCGATGTCGATCTCATTCAATGTGAGGTGATTGATCGACGCCGAAGCGCTCACCGCAAGCCCTGTCTCCTTGGCGCGGCGAAGCACTTCGAGCGACTCCGCACACGTCAACGAGGCCGCGTGATAGCGCCCTTCGGTCGCCGCTACGAGCCGCAGGTCGCGCTCGAGCATGATGGTTTCCGCGGCATTTGGCACGCCGATCAGACCAAGGCGCGCCGCGAACTCGCCCTCGTTCATCACACCTTCACCCACCAGATCAGGGTCCTCGGTGTGATGTACGATCAGCGCCTCGAAATCGCGCGCGTAGACGAGCGCGCGGCGCATGACCTGGGCGTTGACGACGCTTCTTGCACCATCGGTGAAGGCGACCGCGCCGGCGGCCTTGAGCAGGCCGATCTCGGCCAGCTCCTCGCCTTTGAGGCCCTTGGTCAGCGCCGCCATCGGATGAATGTGAACGATTGCGGTGTCGCGTGCGCGCCGCTGCACAAAATCGACCACCGCCGGATCGTCGATCGCGGGCGTGGTGTCGGGCTGGCTGATGATGGTGGTGACGCCGCCGGCGGCTGCCGCTTGGCTCGCCGAAGACAGCGTCTCGCGGTGCTCGGCGCCTGGCTCGCCGACGAAGGCGCGCATGTCGACAAGGCCTGGCGCGACAATGTTGCCGCGGCAATCGACGATCTCGGTGCCTTCGGGGACGCCGGCTGCCCCGATGCCGCGCTTGGCATCGCGGATCACGCCGTCGGCGATGAGCAGATCGCCGGGAAAATCGAGATCGCGCGAAGGATCGACGATCCGGGCATTGGCGAGCAGGATTGGGCGGCGGTCGGAGAGCATGTGCCTCACGCGTTCGGCAGATTTCGCGACAATGCCTCAAGCACCGCCATGCGCACGGCGACGCCCATTTCAACTTGTTCGCGGATGAGCGATTGTGCGCCATCGGCCACGATGGAGTCGATTTCCACGCCGCGGTTCATCGGCCCCGGATGCATGACCAGCGCGTCGGGTTTGGCATAGGCGAGTTTCTTCGTGTCGAGGCCGTAGTAGGCGAAATATTCCTGCGTCGAGGGTACGAACGAGCCGTTCATGCGCTCGCGCTGTAAGCGGAGCATCATGACGATGTCGGTGCCGGCAAGTCCTTCGCGCATGTCGCGGGTTACTTCGACACCCATGCGCTCGATGCCCGATGGCAGGAGCGTGGAGGGCGCCACCACGCGCACGCGGGCGCCCAGTGTGTTGAGCAGGATGATGTTGGAGCGGGCGACGCGCGAATGCAGGATGTCGCCGCAGATCGCGACCGTGAGGCGCTCGATGTCGCCTTTGCGGCGGCGGATGGTGAGGGCGTCGAGCAGCGCCTGCGTTGGATGCTCGTGGCTGCCGTCGCCGGCGTTGATGACCGAGCAGTCGACCTTCTGCGCCAAGAGTTCCACTGCACCGGAGGCGTGATGGCGGACCACGATGATGTCCGGATGCATGGCGTTGAGGGTGACGGCGGTGTCGACCAGCGTCTCGCCCTTGCGGATGGAGGAAGACGAGACCGACATATTCATCACGTCGGCGCCGAGCCGTTTGCCGGCAAGCTCGAACGATGCCTGTGTGCGGGTAGATGCCTCGAAAAACAAATTAATGAGCGTACGGCCGCGTAATGAAGTGGTTTTCTTCTCGATCTGGCGGTTGAGTTCGACGAATTCTTCCGACAGATCAAGCAGGCCGAGGATTTCGGCGCGCGAAAGTCCTTCGATCCCCAGCAAATGACGGTGGCCGAGGACGAACGAAGATTTCGTGACGATGTTCATTAAAGGGGGACCTATAGGCGCACTTTGCGTGTCCGGCAAGACCAAAGTCGGGCTTCCACAAGAACTGGTGAATGCTCCGTGATAGTGTTGTGGGCAATGGATTCGCCATGGCTGGTCGTCTCGACACCCACGATGCTCTGAACCAATCGCCGCCCTATGTGGATGTCGATCTCTATGCCAGCGATCGGGCGCTTGTGGACGCGGTTGCGGCAAACGGCGCGAAAGGCGAAGCGAAGGCGCTCTCGGCGTTTGGCAGGCGCTGGGGCACGGCCGAGATGTTCGAGCAGTCGCGGCTCGCCAACGTCAATCCGCCGAAACTGAACAGCTTTGACGCCAAGGGCTTTCGTTGCGACGTGGTGGAATTCCATCCGGCGTACCACCGCTTCATGGCCGAAAGTATGAGGGAGGGCTTGCATGCCTCGACTTGGGCACCCGATGCGGCGCCCACAGGCGCGCCCGGGCAAGTTGCTCGCGCAGCACGCTTCTACATGGCGGCGCAGGTCGAGAACGGTCATCAGTGTCCGATTACCATGACACGCGCCGCGGTGGCGGCGCTTGCATCGGAACCAGCTCTGATCAAGCGGCTGATGCCGAAGATCGCCGCGCGCGAATACGATCCGAGCTTCCGTCCATGGGGTGAGAAATCCAGCATCACGCTCGGCATGGGCATGACCGAGAAGCAGGGCGGCACCGATGTGCGCGCCAACACCACAAAGGCTGAACCAATAAGCGATGGCTATCGCATCACCGGTCACAAATGGTTCATGTCGGCGCCAATGTGCGACGGCTTTCTGGTGCTGGCAAAAGCGAAGGCGGGGCTTACATGTTTCTTCATGCCGCGTTTTCGTCCCGACGGCAGCGTCAACGCGATCCAATTCCAGAAGCTCAAGGACAAGCTCGGCAATCGCTCGAACGCTTCAACCGAAGTTAAGTTTGAGGATGCATTTGCCATGCGTGTCGGCGAGGAGGGCAAGGGCCTGCGCACCATCCTGCAAATGGTGCAGCTCACGCGGCTTGACTGCGCCACTTCCTCGGCCGGCATCATGCGCATGGCGTTGGCGCAGGCGCTGCACCATTGCCGCCATCGCAGCGTGTTCCAGAAACGTCTCGCCGACCAGCCAATGATGCGCGCGGTGCTGGCCGATATGGCGCTCATCGCGGAGGCCACGGTCTCTCTGGTGATGCGTTTGTGCCGCTCGTTTGACCTTGCCGTGAGCAATCCCATGGAAGCCGCGCGCGCGCGGCTGCTCACACCGGCGGTGAAATACTGGGTGTGCAAGACCACGCCTGCATTCGTCTATGAAGCAATGGAGTGCCTTGGCGGCAACGGCTATGTCGAGGACAGCATTTTGCCGCGGCTCTATCGCGAGGCGCCGGTGAATGCGATCTGGGAAGGCAGCGGCAACGTCATGTGTCTCGATGTGCTGCGCGCCATGGGACGTGAGCAAGGTGGGCGCGAGGTCGTCGCGCAATTGGCGGGCCAGACGAAAGATCTGCCCGGATCCGCCGAGGCCGCAGACGCTATCGTGAAATCGCTCGCAGGCGCCGACACCGAAGCGCATGCGCGTGTTGCGGTCGAGCGGCTCGCGCAACTTGCTGCGGCGGCCGCGCTCACGGAGAGCTCGCCGTCGGCGGCCGAGGCTTTCGCGCGCACACGGCTCGCCGATGCACCGGGCGCAAGCTTTGGTACGAGCGCGCTTTATACTGCCGATATTGCGGTGTTGCTCGATCGCGCTTTGCCGTGATGTGTGCAGTAATGCCGCCGCTCCGATAGGTTCCGTCGGCTCGGCAAAATATTTTCACTGCAGTATCGCTCACACGCCCGTTATCAATGAAACCAATACCTATCCGGCGAATTGCCTCCTTGACTGATGGCGATCGTCCATCGGCAGCCTCACCGCGCGGCGGATTGAGGTGTGACGAGGCGCCCGAATGTGGGCAAAAATTTACTGGAGGTCTCCTTTACTGGAGGTCTCCGATGACAAGATTTATCACAAAACCGGTGATCGTTCTCAGCTTAGCTGCGGCGCTGGTTGCAAGCGTTGCCACTCCGTCGTCCGCTCGTAATCGCTGAGTTGGTCCGGCAGCCGGATTTGCGGCGGGCGTGGTGGTCGGCTCGGCCGTCGCGAATGCCAATGCCTATTACGGCAACCCGTATTACAGCGATCCGTACTACGCACAGGGTTCGTATGCGTACGAGCCTTATTACACATCCACGTATCCAGCGTACCCTGGCTACTATGGGTACAGACAAAATCAGCGATGTACGGGTGAAAGCGCCGGCAGCGCCAGTCAGGGCTGCTAACGGCTGATGCACAACGGACTTGTCGGTGAGGCGGGTCTTAAGTGACCCGCCTTTTCGTTTGCCTTACCGCCGCCATGATCTATTCAAACCCAGTTCATGTCTCCGGTCCAACAATGCCTATATATGGGACGTCGTTCATTCCAGAACGAAACAGCTTCGCAGTCATAGGGAGACCAAGATGTTTTATCCTAGTCTCAAATTCGGACTTATCGCCGGCGTGGCCGGCACCGTTGCACTCGGGCTGATTTCGCCGAGCGTCGCTGCGCCGGTATACAACGACGCCGCGGCGCTAAAATCCGCAGTCGCGAGCGATGTGGTCGATGTTCGCTGGCGCGGCCGCGGTGGCGGCTGGGTTGCAGGCGGATTTGTCGGCGGGCTTGCGCTTGGGGCGCTTGCTGCTCGGCCTTACTATGCCGATCCCTATTACTATGGTCCGGCTTACTACGGCCCGCCGGCGGCCTATGGACCGCCTCTGGGACAGGCCTATGCCGAGCCATATGCGGATCCGAATGGCCCGAGCCGGCAATGCTGGGTTTCGACGGACAAGGATCGCGGTTTTGGCTATTACCGTCCGTGCTGATGTGATGCTTTCGCACGATTGAAATTTGCGGGAGGCGGGCCAACTGGTCCGCCTTTCGTGTTTTGCGCGGCCGCTTCGAAACGGGCAAACCGCGTTAGAGGCGTAAAAGGCGATCGAGTGCGCCCTGCAGGATATACGTGGCGGCGTGTTGATCGATGACGGCCGCACGTTTTTCGCGGCTCGCATCGGCTGCGATCAGTACGCGCTCGACGGCCGCCGTCGAGAGCCGCTCGTCCCACAGCGCGATCGGCAATTCGGTGAGTTTGGCAAGATTGCGGGCGAACGCCCGGGTCGACTGCGCGCTTGGCCCTTCGCTGCCGTCCATGTTGATTGGCAATCCGAGCACGAAGCCGACGGCGCGACGCTCGGCGGCGAGGGCGATCAGCCGCTTCGCATCGACGGTGAACGTCGTGCGATGGATGGTCTCGACCGGCGCTGCGAGCCGCCGATCCGGGTCGGATGTGGCAACTCCAATGGTTTTGCTGCCGAGATCGAGCCCAATCAATGCTCCGCGTGGCGGCAAATGGCCGGAGGCTTCAACGAGCGGCAGGATGAAAGCGGGCATTGTCGTGGCCTAGCATGAGTATTGCCGTGAGACATCACGATTTTGCCTGTGCGAACAGGGGGAATTCGGCCTTAAGGCTCGCTTAATCCCCAACCGACTAAGCTTGCAGGTACTGGTCCTAATCACAGGCCGAAACATTCATGCGCATTGTCTTGGTCGATCCGAGCCGCACTGCGGCGAAGTTCGTCAGCCGCTTGCTGGAAGCGCGCGACTACGACGTGCGTGTTTTTGCGGATGGGTGCGAGGCGCTCGCTTATATTAAATCCGATACTGACGTGGGCGCGCTGATTACCACAGCCGAGCCGCTGTCGATCTCGGGCCTGGAGTTGTGCTGGGAGACGCGGCTCATCGCCACTAGCCAGCGGCCAATCTATGTGATCATGATGTCTTCCAACAACGATGACGATCAGTTGAGCGCGGCGCTCGATCATGGCGCCGACGATTTTCTGAGCAAACCGCCGGCGCCCAAGGAATTGTACGCGCGATTGCGCGCGGCCGAGCGGTTCGGAACCATGCAGCGCGAACTCATCCGGCTGGCCACGACGGATTCGCTGACCGGCATGTTCAATCGCCGCGCGTTCTTTGAAAAAGCCAAGGCGCTGAGCGAGCGGGCGGAGGCCGGCGAGCTGCTCTGTGCGGTCATGGTCGACATCGATCATTTCAAACTCATCAACGACGTGCATGGTCACGAGGTCGGCGACCATGCCATTTGCGCGGTAGCGCAGGCGCTGATGGTCGAGCGCGCGCTGGTGGGGCGGATTGGCGGCGAGGAGTTCGCGGTACTGCTCGACGGCCGAGGACTCGCAGATGCACTTGGGATTGCGGAACGGCGGCGTCTTAAAATCGAAGAAATGCAGATCGATGCCGGCGGGAAGACCGTTTCGCTGACCTGTAGCTTCGGCGTCAGTGAATGGCGGCCGGACGATTCTATCGATCGCTTGCTCAAGCGTGCCGACATGGCGCTCTACGAAGCCAAGATCGGCGGCCGCAATCGCGTGGTCGCGGCGGATAATTCGCTGCTTGCGCCGATTAATAGCGGTAGCAGCAGCCGCATCCGCGTGGATCGCAAGAGCGCTTAGCCGCCGCTTCTAACAATCGCAAAGTGTGTGAACGGGAAGGGCTTCGCGTTAAGCCCGGTGGAATCTCACGCGCGTGCCCCAAGGGTCGGCGGTGGTCAATCCGCCCGGGATTGCGCTGACGGAAGCACCGGCATTGCTGAGGCGCTTGCCGAAAGCGTCCAGCGTCGCATCGTCCGCAATTTCTATACCGACCCAGGCAAGGCCTGCGCGATTTTCATTGCGCGCAGTTGCACCATTGCTGTGCCAGACGTTGGTGCCGATATGGTGGTGATAACCGCCCGATGACATGAACGATGCTCCGCCGCGCCGGCGCATCACATCGAGCCCCATCGCGTTGTGATAAAACTTCTCCGCCTCATCAATGTTACCGACGCGTAGATGGACATGTCCGATGCGCAAGCCGTCGGGCGCGCTGGGATAGGCCGCAGTCGCTGGATCGATTTCGCGCATGATGGCGTCGACGTCGAGCTGCTCGGTCTGCATCACGATCATTTTGCCTTCGTAATGCCAGCGCTCGCGCGGCCGATCGTTGTAGACCTCGATGCCATTGCCTTCCGGATCGTCGAGGTAGAACGCCTCACTGACGCCGTGATCGGAAGCGCCGGTGATCGGCACGCGATTTTTTGCCACGTGCATGATCCAGCGTGCGTGGTCGGCGCGCGTCGGCATCAGAAACGCCGTGTGGTAGAGGCCGGCTTCGCGCGTGTCATCGGGCAGGGCGTCCGGCTTGTGGCTGAGTTCGAGCAGCGCAACGCCGCCGACGCCGAGACGCGCGGTATCCTTGCTACGCTCCATCACGGCCAAGCCGAGCATGTCGCGGTAATAGGCGGTGAGCCGATCGAGGTCGCGTGCGATCATTCCGACCGTGCCGATGCGCAGCGGCGTGCGGCTCGCGAAGGTGGGAGTGGCAGAGGGGTTCGGTGCGTCCATGGTGTTTATATTGGCGCTTTGCGCCAATGTTGCAACTGCCTCCGTTCGCGAAAAAGCGCTCCTTCGCGGGAAGCGAATGCGTCGGCGCAGCCGCGGATGGCGCCGACGGTTCCGAGGGCCCATACTGCGACGACCCTTACAATTTGAAAGGCATCGACGATGTGGCCGGATCGCCGTCTCATGGATTTGTTCAAGATCGAGCACCCGATCATACAGGCACCGATGGCGGGTTCGATGGATTGGGAGCTCGCGGCTGAGGCCGCAGAAGCGGGTGCGCTCGGCTCGTTGCCCTGCGCGATGCTTTCTCCTGACCGGCTGCGCGAGGAGTTCGCCAAGATTCGCATGCGAACACGCAAGCCTATTGCGTTTGGTTTTTTCTGCCATACCCCGCCGGTGCCGAACAATGCACGCGAGAATACTTGGCGTGAGAGGCTAAAACCCTATTACCAGGAGCTTGCGATCGATCCGGCGGCGCCGGTGCCGTCCGTCAATCGTGCGCCGTTCGATGCGGAATTCTGCGGTGTGGTTGAGGATCTAAAGCCAGAAGTCGTGAGTTTTCATTTCGGACTGCCGGAAGCTTCGTTGCTTCGACGCGTCAGGGCGGCGGGTTGCGTGGTGATCGGTTCTGCCACAATGACCGCCGAGGCGCGCTGGCTTGAGGAGCGCGGCGTCGATGCGGTGATCGCACAAGGGTCTGAAGCCGGCGGGCATCGGGGCATGTTTCTCACCGAAAACATTGCGGCTCAGGTCGGCAGCTTCGCGCTGGTGCCACAGGTGGTCGATGCGGTGAAGGTCCCAGTGATCGCGGCGGGTGCCATCGGAGACGCACGCGGAATCGTCGCGGCATTCGCGCTGGGCGCGGCCGGCGTCTGTATCGGCAGCGCCTATTTGCATTGTCCGGAGGCGAAAATCTCGGCTCCGCATCGCGCGGCCTTGAAAAACGCGCATGATGACGACACCGCGATCACCAATCTGATGACCGGTAGGCCTGCGCGCGGCTTCATCAACCGCGTGATGCGCGAGATTGGGCCGGTCAATGCGATGGCCCCTGAGTTTCCACTCGCTGCTGGTGCGCTCGCGCCGCTGCGCGCCAAGGCCGAGGCACAAGGGTGGGGCGATTTCTCGCCCATGTGGTCCGGCCAGGCGGCTTCGCTTGGCCGTGAAATGCCGGCGCGTGAATTGACGGCGAAGCTTGCGGCTGAGGCGCAGGCACGCATGCGGAGCCTGGGAGGATAGTCAAAAAAGTCCTAATATGCCTGACCCTCGGACCAGTTGATTTATTCGCGAGTCATGCGAAATTTGAGATCATGACCATCGTCTCCAAGCCGCCAACTGTAGAACGGCCCGGCGTTTCCACTGAAAAGATGGGACGCGGTTTTTTGCATTTGAGCGGCACGCTCATCTTGATCGTGCCGATCGCAGTCTTGGTGGTAATGCTCTTTCTCGATCACAAGTTCAGCGTCTTGGATGCGATCCCGCTCAAGTACAGTCCATCGTCGCCATTTATCGATTTTCTGCTCGTTGGGACATTGGCGTTTCCAATTGGGGCCGGAACTCTGCTCTATGGCTTGGACGATGTCGTGCATGCCCTGCGAAGTATCTATTGGCCTACGACAAAAGGAAAAGTACTGACCAGCGAGGTCGAGGGCACCTTGGGCAAGGGTCCGCATTTTTCTGCGATCGTGCGCTTTGAATATCTGATTCAGGATCGACGCTACGAGAGTTCCACGATTCACTTCGCACAACGCAAATTTCGTCTCGCGACGTCTGCCGATGACGTTGTCCGCAGCTATCCGGTGGGCAGTGAGGTGACGGTGCACTACGATCCCTATGAACCGGCCACTGCGGTGCTCGAAACCTCGCCATCGGATGCCTATCGTGCGGTTCTATGGGGCATGGGATGGCTACTTTTTCCGTTTCTTGCGTATTTTCAATTCTTCCGAGACTTCTTGCACGGTTGAATGGCATCTCTCGCCAGTTTCGGGTTGAATCGGCGGCCTGTCGCCGTTGCGAGTACAAACTATGGCATGCTAATGCGGCATCGGATCGCCGTGCTCTTTTGTGATAGGGTTTCTCATGTCCGTTGACGCCCACACCGTCCGCCAAATCGCGCATCTGGCGCGGATTGCGGTCGCCGATGACGAAGTCGAGCGCCTGCAGGGCGAGATCAACGCCGTGCTTGCGTTCGTGGAGCAGCTCCAAGAGGTCAACGTCGATGGTGTTGAGCCAATGACTTCGGTGACGCCCATGAAATTGAAGCAGCGCGGCGATGTTGTCACCGATGGCGGCATCGCGGACGACATTGTGAAAAATGCGCCGGCGACGGAAGATAACTTTTTTCTCGTGCCGAAGGTGGTGGAGTAATGTGCGACGCTTGCATGGAGATGGATCTCTATTTCGCCTACCTCAGCGAGGTCGAGGCGAAGAAGCAGCTCGCACAACAGGTGGCGCTGCCTTGGCAGTGCGAGGTGACGGTATTTCCGCAAGCCGCTGAGGCTACATCTGCGCCGGCTGCTGCGCCCGCCAAAGGCAACGCGCGTTTCGTGTGCGACGAACCGGAATGACCGCACTTACGTCACTCACGCTCGCTGAGGCGCGCGCGGGGTTTGCCAAAAAGCAATTCTCGGCCGCGGAACTCACTGAAGCGCATCTCGCCGCGATCGAAGGCGCACGTTCGCTCAATGCCTTTGTGCTGGAAACGCCGGAACGCGCGCTTGAGATGGCTAAGGCGTCCGACGCGCGCATTGCCACGGGTACCGCCGGTCCGCTCGAGGGCATTCCGCTCGCGATCAAGGACATGTTCTGTACCGCGGGTGTGCGCACCGCCGCCTGCTCTCGCATCCTCCATAATTTCGTGCCGACCTATGAATCCACCGTCACCGCAAATCTGTGGCGCGACGGTGCGGTGCTGCTCGGCAAGACCAACAATGACGAGTTCGCGATGGGCTCGTCGAACGAGACGTCGCATTGCGGGCCGGTCACTTCGCCGTGGCGGCGCAAAGGGTCCAACACACCCATTTCGCCGGGCGGCTCGTCAGGCGGCTCGGCCGCGGCGGTGGCCGCACAGTTGTGTCTCGGCGCCACCGGTACCGACACCGGCGGTTCGATACGGCAGCCGGCGGCATTCACCGGCACCGTCGGAATCAAGCCGACATACGGGCGTTGTTCGCGCTGGGGGATTGTGGCGTTTGCGTCGTCGCTCGATCAGGCTGGACCGTTCGCGCGCAGCGTGCGCGATGCCGCGTTGCTGCTCGGCTCGATGGCGGGCCACGACCAAAAGGATACGACTTCGGTGGATCGCCCGGTGCCGGACTACGCAGCTGCGGCCGGAAGATCCATCAAGGGCATGCGCATCGGTATCCCGAAAGAATATCGCATCGACGGCATGCCGGCAGAAATCGAGAAATTGTGGGAACAGGGCAGGGCGTGGCTGAAGGCGGCGGGCGCGGAAATGGTCGAGGTGTCGCTGCCGCACACCAAGTACGCCCTGCCGGCGTACTACATCGTGGCGCCGGCCGAGGCCTCATCCAATCTCGCGCGCTATGACGGCGTGCGTTACGGTCTGCGCGTTCCCGGCCGCGACATCAGCGCGCTGTACGAGAAGACGCGTGCGGAAGGATTTGGACCGGAGGTGCGCCGGCGCATCATGATCGGCACGTACGTTCTGTCGGCGGGTTATTTCGACGCCTATTACGTGCGCGCGCAAAAGGTGCGCACGCTGATCAAGAAAGATTTCGAGGACGCGTTTGCTGGCGGCGTGCACGCCATGCTCACGCCGGCGACGCCGTCGGCGGCCTTCGGCATCGGTGAGAAGAGCGGCGGCGATCCAGTCGAGATGTATCTCAACGATGTTTTCACGGTGACGGTGAATATGGCGGGACTGCCGGGGATTTCCGTACCGGCCGGGCTCGACGCGCACGGATTGCCGCTTGGATTGCAGCTTATCGGACGGCCATTCGATGAAGAGACGCTGTTTTCGCTTGGGCAAGTGATTGAGTATGCCGCCGGGCGATTTCAGCCGGAGAAGTGGTGGTAGTTGCGAGGAGGCGAGCGATGACGCCTGCCGCCTTCAAACGAACTTTGACGCATGCCGAGATTTTAAGGGCGATCGAGACCATGCTTCTTGAAAACGGGATCGGCTATCGGAGCGGTCAGGAAATTGACCAGGCCGCGCGCTGCGTCTGGATTTTTCGCCGCGGCATGGATGCCGCAGGAAAACACGGTGACGTGCTGGACTTCGGGCGGCAGTGGACCGACGAAATCGACGCCCGGCACGTGCACGAGTTCGCTCACCTGCTGGAACCCGATCTCGGCTTCCCCGCTTGCGATGATCGGGCCGACGGTGCCGCCGGACGGAACCTGCCGTGTCTTCGCCTTCACTTCTTCGGCGATGCCCATGTGTTGGAACATGCCCATGAGATAGACACCGCTCGGTCCGGTGGAATATCCGACGGTCATAGCGGCGAGCAGGGCATTCTTGACCGCGGCACCCGAACTGATGTCGGGCTTGTGTGCACCAGCACGGACGGCGACACCTATGCCGGTCTTGGCGAGATCGACGCGGCTGCCGGCAACTTTTCCTTGCTTGATCAACTCGTCGATCGTCGTACTGGAGACGATGACGGCATCGTAGATTTCGCCCGCTGTGAGCCGCTTTTTGATGTCGGCGGTGCCAGCCCACGTGGTCGTGACCTTGTGGCCAGTCGTGCGCTCGAATTGCGGCACGAGTTCGAGATAAGCCTCGCGATGTGCCAGCGAGGACAGAACTTTGATTTCCACTGGAATTCCTTCGCGTCTGATCAGCCCGGCTCCATGCCGCGCTTCTTATAGGCGGATGCGGCCTTGGGGGACGAGATGAATTTCTGCAGCGCCTTGGCGGCGTCGGTTTGCTTCGTTCCCGCGATGATGCCGCTTGAGAACGTTGTGTAGCGCTGAACCTCGGCCGGCAGCGGGCCAACGTAATCGACGCCCTTGAACTGCGATAGCTCGCTCACCTGCTGGAAACCGATCTCGACTTCGCCGCTGGCGATGATGCTGCCGACAAAAACGCCGGTCGGGGTCTGCTTGAGCTTGCCTTTGACCTGATCGGCGACGCCGAGCTTTTCAAACAGGCTGATGATGTAGACGCCGCTTGGACCGGTGGAATAGCCGATCGATTTTGCATCCAAGATCGTTTTCTTCAACGCCTTGACCGTTTTGATGTTGGGCTTCGATGCGCCGGCCTTCACCGCCAGGGCGACGCCGGATTTGGCGAGATCGACGCGGCTGCCGGGGGCGACCTTGCCGTCCTTGAGGTGTTCGTCGATCGAGGCGCTCGACATGATGAGAACGTCGTAGGACTCGCCGGCCGCGAGCCGCTTGTTGGCATCGAGTGTGCCGGTAAAAACAGTGGTTACTTTGTGTCCGCTGGCTTTTTCAAACTGCGGCACCAGTTCCTTGTAGGTTTCCTCGGTGGCCTGTGTGGAGAGGACCTTGATTTCGGCGGCGCTGGCCATGCCCGTCATGAGCATTGCGCTGGCTAAGCTTATGATGATTTTGGATTTCATGAGATGCCTCCCTGACCGCACGTGTTGTCGTTGCGGGGCAGTCTAGCCACTGGCAAAAGGGCGCGATAGGTAACTGTCATGGCTGCACCGGATAAACCCTCGAAGCTTGTCAAAGGCGCCAGCGGCGACTGGGAGGTCGTGATCGGGATGGAAGTCCATGCCCAGGTCGCCTCTCATGCAAAGCTATTTTCCGGCGCATCGACCGAATTCGGCGGTGCGCCCAACGCGCACGTTTCATTGGTCGATGCGGCGATGCCGGGGATGCTTCCCGTGATCAACGCGGAGTGCGTGCGGCAGGCGGTGCGCACGGGGCTCGGACTCAACGCAAAGATCAATTTCAAATCGGTGTTCGACCGGAAGAACTATTTCTATCCCGATCTGCCGCAGGGCTATCAGATCAGCCAGTACAAATCCCCGGTCGTGGGAGAAGGCGAGGTGGCCGTCGACATGCCGCATGGCGAGACCATCAAGATCGGCATTGAGCGGCTACACCTGGAACAAGACGCGGGCAAGCTGCTGCACGACCGGCACCCGTCGATGTCCTACGTCGATCTCAACCGCTCGGGCGTGGCGTTGATGGAAATCGTCTCCAAGCCCGACTTGCGCTCGTCCGATGAAGCCAAGGCTTATATGAGCAAGCTGCGGACCATCATGCGCTATCTCGGCACCTGCGATGGTGACATGGAGAAGGGAAGCCTGCGCGCCGACGTCAATGTGTCCGTGCGCAGGCCCGGCGCGCCGCTCGGCACGCGTTGTGAGATCAAGAACGTCAATTCAATCCGTTTCGTTGGACAGGCCGTGGATTACGAGGTGCGGCGGCAGATCAAAATCCTGGAAGACGGCGGCAAGATCGAACAAGAGACGCGGCTGTTCGATTCCGACAAAGGCGAAACGCGCGCGATGCGCAACAAGGAAGAGGCGCACGATTACCGCTACTTCCCCGACCCCGATCTCCTGCCGCTGGAATTTGATGCGGCCTATGTAGAGTACCTGAAATCCGGACTGCCGGAGCTGCCGGACGAGAAAAAGGTGCGCTTTACACGCGACTTCGGGCTCTCGGCCTACGATGCCGATGTGCTGGTGAGCGAACGGGCGCTGGCCGACTATTTCGAGGCGGTGGCAAAGGGCCGGGACGCGAAGGCGGCGGCTAACTGGGTGATCAATGAGCTCACGGGCCGGCTGAATAAGGAGGGCAAGGACTTCGCCGCTTCACCGGTCAGCACGGCGCAGCTCGGCGCGGTGCTCGATCTCATTGGGGAAGGGGTCATTTCGGGCAAGATCGCCAAGGATGTCTTCGAAATTGTCTGGAACGAAGGCGGCGATCCACGCGCCATTGTCGAGGCGCGCGGCCTAAAGCAGGTCACCGACGTGGGTGCGATCGAAAAAATGGTCGACGACATCATCGCGAAGAACCCCGACAAGGTGGAACAGGCCAAGGCGAACGAAAAGCTGCTCGGCTGGTTCGTGGGACAGGTGATGAAGGCCTCCGGCGGCAAGGCCAACCCGCAGACTGTGAACGAGCTGCTCAAGAAAAAACTCAAAGCTTAAATTTGGCCGGTCGCCGTCGCGGACGGCGCCGATGATGACGCGATGCGTCGAACAAGATGCGCGCGGGAACTCTTGCTACGGGAATCTAACTACGAAACTCACGCGACTTTAGTTGCGGATCAGTCGCGGATTGCCGGTGCACGCGAATCACTTTTCATCGATTCGTCCAATTTTGGCTGCAACAGTCGCCGCGCAAGACCAAAAAGGTGTGCGTTGGAAATAATTTTCCACGGACAAAATTGCGCGCTTGCGACGCATACTGAGTGTTGTTGCGGAGGTGCGCGCAAACTTTCTTGCGTAAAATTATGAGCGCACGAAATATCTTTCTCAATTCGCAAATAAGCCATATTTCATAAGGGTTTTTGCAATGTCGCAAAATTTTTCGACGCGGCGGTTTTGCAATGAATGCGCGCGATCTCTGTACTTGTATGCGCATTGTCGTTGGGCGCTTCGCGGCGCGCGCGCGCGGTCGCGGATGCGCCACATTGTGCAAAGTCGCTGTTTTTTTTGTTTGGCTGGTGTAATCGGAATGCAGTGCATGTCGATTCGCGACTGCACTTTGCGACGTCGCCACTTTGATACCAGGAGGGCAGCATGGCTAAGAGACGTAAGAAGGCAGCAGCGAAGAAGACGAAGCGGAAGAAGAAGCGGTAGGCTTCGGCCGCTTTGATGTCCTCGATGGCTTAGACGCCTCGGAGATTTCTTCGCAAGGACCGGGCCGCGCCGAGAGTGATACGCGATTGCTATCAGTCGCGGCGCGCCGGTTCCGGAATACACAGAGGGCGTCGGAGAGACTTTAGGTCTCACCGACGCCCTCGGTGCGTTTGGAGGTCAGAGTATTAGAGGTTAGAGAATTTTTGGTTCGGCGAACACGCTCAAGCTTTCGAGAGGCGTTTCATGCAGTCGCCGTTGAACTTCGGCCAAGTCATGCCCTTCTCGACTTTCTTGTCAGCCTTGGCCTTCTTCCATTCCTCGGAACATTGTTTGCGATGTTCCGCAGCCGTCTTCTGAGCTTCGGATTGTTCTTTCTTGGTTTCGGCATAGGCCGAAATCGGCGCGGTGAGCATTGCAAATGCCACCGCGGCCGCAGACACGTACTTGAGCATGAATGAACTCCTCCTGTTGGGCACAAAACACCACATCAACTTTAGCAGCGCAGCGTTCTACTAGTAGATGTGCCGTCCTAAACGCGGTAAAATTTTTGACATTCAAGAGCGAGAGGAAGGCCATGGCCAAGAAATCGAAGGGTGCACGGAAGAAGGTCACAAAGGCAAAAAGCCAAGGCAAACCAAAGCTCAAGGTGGTCGCTTTGACCAAGCCGATCGACCTCTACTACTGGCCGACCCCCAACGGCTTCAAAGTCTCGATCATGCTCGAGGAGTGCGGGCTGCCCTATAATCTGATCCCGGTGAACATTTCGCGGGGCGACCAATTCAAGCCCGAGTTTCTGAAAATCTCGCCCAACAACCGGATGCCGGCGATCGTCGACCACAACGGGCCGGGCGGTAAGCCGATCTCGATCTTCGAGTCGGGCGCGATCCTGCAATATCTCGGGCGCAAGACCGGAAAATTTTATCCGCAGGACGAACGCGGCCGTGTCGAGGTCGATCAATGGCTGTTCTTCCAAATGGCGAACCTCGGTCCGAAAGCCGGCGAGGCCAATCATTTCCGCAACTACGCCGCCCACGAGAAGCAGCAATACGCGATCGATCGCTTCACCAACGAGATGAACCGCATCTACGGTGTGATGAACAAACGTCTGAAGGACCGCGAATTTCTTGCCGGCAAATATTCAATTGCCGATATTGCCTCCATCGGCTGGGCCACCCGTTTCGAGCGGCAGGGCCAGGACATGAATAATTTTCCGAACGTGCGGCGTTGGATGGATAGGCTTCTGGCGCGGCCGGCCGTCAAACATGGCATCGGGCTGCGGGTCGAGGAAGCCAGCAAGGTCAACATGCAGGATCCCAACGTGCGCGCCGTATTATTCGGCCAGCGCGCGCGATAAGGCTGAGTGCGTCGTCGAATATTTTGCGGTTTAAGATTTTTGGGTCTGAGAATTGCGCGGAGCGGCGTTAGTTGATGCGCGTCCAGATTTCCGCTTGGCAATAAATCGTAACGCAGCCTTCGACCTTGAGCTGCGACCGGTCGATGAGTCCGATGCTACCCCTATAGGTGCTGCCGTCGTCGGGGTTGTAGATTCGCCCCACCCATTTATTTTCTTCGCTGTTGCGCTGCAGTCCAAGAAATACCGCGACGCCGAGCATTGCGCGGCTGCGCTTTTCGGGATCGGCGTTTAGTTTGTCGGTCTGTGGTTTTCCGGTCACAGCATCGAGCGGCTGGGAGAGCCACACAACATTTCCGCACATGAGCTCGCCGCACTGGAAAATGCGCACGCGCGCGGTCGTGTCCTGGATGAGCCAAAGCCCTGTTACATCGGCGGCATTTGTCGGGATGATTGCAGCGAGCGCCAACATGGCGGCTGCAGCAAAGCAATATATCCTACGCATGGGAATCCCGTCGACCGCGGGCGTGATGATAAGGGAGATACAACCAGAGGGCAACATGAAGCTGCCGGCGGCCGGCGGGTGCGCGCGGTTTGGGTGCGATTGTAACGATGGTTATTGGCCGCTCTACGGCAAAGGTTAGCGGGTGGTGACCGCAATGGGCAAGTCACGGGATTGCGGCCACTTGGCTGCTTAACGGAGCGTTTGCACGCATCGACACACGCGCGATTTTTATCTCTGATTCATTGCATCGATTAAACTACCGTTCAAATTTTCCCCCGATTATCGCGATGCCCGGCCGCACTCCGGATCGGGCGTTGAAGGCGTAGCGTCCGAACGTAATCCGGGCCGCGCGCCAAATGGGAGGCAACAATGGCTCGCTCGACTTCCGCCGAAATTTCGGTGCTTGCGGAACAATCGCTGGAGGCGCTCTTCGCTCGCGGGATGGAATGTTCGATCGGCGGCGAGGTGCCAACCGATCTGGTATCGGCGCACAAATGGTTCAATCTTGCCGCGATGAGGGGCAACCAGGATGCGAACCGGCTACGGCGCGAAATCGCCGCGCTGATGTCGAATGCCGAAATTGGCTCGGCGCAGCGCGCCGCGCGCGACTACATCAAACAGCATCCGGCGGAATTCCAGCCGACGGTTACGCGATTGCACGCGGCGGCCTGAAGCTGCCGCCTTGCCAAGGCCATGGTGGTCGGGCATATCGGCCACGACGGAGCTGTGGCCGAGTGGCTGAAGGCGGCGGTTTGCTAAACCGTTATACGGCCTCAAAGCCGTATCGAGGGTTCGAATCCCTCCGGCTCCGCCACTTGATGGCTGCGGAGCGGTTCGGCGGTTTACGATCGCGCGAATTCGCTCGATCCTCTCCCCTCTCCGAAGTCTCCGAGCAAAATTCAGTTTCATCGGCTTCGATGTTCCGCCTGGGATCGTCGCGGCGTATTGCGATCTGTATCCTGACGATCCGGCGCGTCGCGATTTCAATCACTGGCAGGAATTCGAGACCAGGAGTCCCGAGGTCTTTTTCTCGATGTCCCAATATGTCCCAATTCTGGATGCAGAAGCGGTGATGCGGCGAATTCTGACGCCACTGCGAATGCGAAAATCCGTGGAGGAAGGTGGCGGATGAGTGGGCGAATCACGAAAATTTTGCGCGAAGCAAACAGGTCAAATTTCAAGTGTCCACGCCACTTTGAGAGGTTGCCGAAAAGGCGCAGTCGTTGACGAATTATTAGGATGTGTGGCCGGGCCGATGATGGCTCTGAAACTGAGGCATGCTGCAGATGCCGAATAAGATATTGTAAATGCTAATTAAATCCTAGCCCGGAAAATGGCTCGTATCCGCTCCCGCAGGGTTAAAGATGTGTAAAATCTGCGTGCTATTTGTGCAACATGCGGCTGAAAAGAGCAGTGAAAACCTGTGCGGACGGCGGTTCTTTATTGCCTGAGAGGTCCATTCCGATAATGTGAGCGTGCGACGAAGGGGTGCTTCCCCGGGTCGTCCCGTCCGGTTTCCCAGAAGGGGAATTTCTCTAAGGGAACACCGGGTGGTTCACGGGGACTAAGGGGACCTTCCAAAGGTGCAACCGCACCCGGCGGAGACGGAACCCTCCCAACAGTAGAGAACTTTGGAGGTTCATATGAAGATGGTGAAAAGCCTTCTCCTCGGTTCCGCAGCGGGAGTCGTTGCGGTTGCTGGGGCCCAGGCGGCCGATCTTCCCGTCAAGGCCAAAGCGGTCGAATACGTGAAGATTTGCAGTCTGTACGGCGCGGGATTTTACTACATCCCGGGCACTGATATTTGCATGAAAGTCGGTGGTTACATCCGTTTCCAGGAGAACTTCGCCAACGGTGGCGCTAGTACTTCGAACGGCCCGACTGAAGGCACTGGTGGCCGCAATACGCGGACTGACTCGCAAGACTGGATCATGCGGACGCGCGCTGTTGCGACGTTCGATACTCGCCAGCAGACCCAGTACGGCGTTCTGCGCACGTACTTGCTGATGGGCTTCCAGCAGGACTCGACCTCGGCGCCTACGACTGCACCGGCGGTTTACATCACCCGCGGTTTCATCCAGATCGCAGGCTTCACCTTCGGTAAGGCGACGTCGTACTTCGACTTCTTCCCGCGCGCCGCTATTGCGTATAATGCCGGTACTATCTTCTCGGCAGATACGGGTGACTCCGGTCAGATGCTCGCTGCGTACACTGCTCAGTTCGGCGGTGGCGTATCGGCGTCAATCGCGGCCGAAAACTCTCAGCGCAAAGGGACGCTCGGCCTTACCGCGGGCTTTACGACCCCGTTCGCTGCACCTACAGCGTTCAGCAACCTGGGCGAAGCTGGAACGGTCGGCACTGTGACGGGTAACCCGGATATCGTCGCCAACCTGCGTTGGGACGGAGCCTGGGGCGCCTTCCAGCTTGCTGGTGCGTTGCATGACGCAAGCGGCGGCTACTACGGCGGGGGGGGCACGGGGACTGAAAATCTTGGTCATCCGAGCAACAAGTGGGGTTATGCGATTTCTCCCGGTTTGAGAATCAACGCCCCCATGATCGGCCCGGGCGACTACTTCGTCATCAACTATGCCTACACGGTCGGTGCACCGCAGCTTGCTGCTAGCGGCAACTCGAACTTCAAACTGATCACGAATGGCGGTAGCGTTGGTTTCGGCCTTCTTGCGGATGGCGTTTTCGGCGGCGCGAGTTCCGCCGCGGCTAATGCCAGCAACGTCGAACTGCAGACGGCGTGGAGCACTGCTGTGGCCTACGAGCACTTCTGGACGCCTGCGTTGCAGACGTCGTTGTACGGGTCGTACCTGAAGACGTCGTGGAGTGGGACTGCCAATAATATCCTCTGCACAGGCAGTGCGACTACCCCAGCGACGGTCGGATGTGACCCCAGCTTTAGCATGTGGAACATCGGCTCCCGCACGCAGTGGAACGTCGTCAAGGGCTTGTACGTTGGTCTTGACGTGGTCTACTCGAAGCTGAAGACGTCCACAGTTCCTGGAGGCACCGTAACGACGGTGGCCGCCGCCGGTGCTGTACCTGCAAGCACCTACAACGTGTCCGACCAGAGCGCCTGGAACTTCGCGTTCCGCGTCCATCGCGACATCGTTCCTTGATCAGCGTTTGATCTAGGTTTGTTTAAAGGACCCCCGGCGGAGCGATCCGCCGGGGGTTTTTCTTTGCAAACCACTCTCGCGAATACGATGGCAACAACCCGAACGAAACATCGCCAGCCGCGTGTGGCGTCAGAACGGGAAGCATATGCCGTTTCGGGTGCGGGCGGGCACGCTGCACCGTATCGGGGACATGTCGTGCCACGTTGTGCCTGCCTTCGCCGGAGCGAAGCNNGCTTCGCTCCGGCGAAGGCAGGCTGCGCCCGGGACACGAGATTGCGGCGCGGGGCGCGGAACAAGTATCATTAATCGAAATTTGGATGATAAGTTCGTTTGGAACTGATCACTCGGATTCCGAATGGCACCGGCGGACCAAAACATCTTTGACCGCGCGGTTGCTGCGCTGAAGATTGGGGCGCTGGAGGAGGCGGAGCGTACGTTTGCCAAGTTCCTGCGGCGGAACTCCAGGCATTTCGGCGCGCTCAATCTGCTCGGCATGCTGCTGATCAGACAGGCGCGCTACAGCGAGGCCGAGACCATCTTGCGCCGGGCCATCCGCGTGGACGGGCGATCGGAGGCAACACACTATAACCACGGTATCGTGCTTAAGGCGCTGAATCGTCCCAACGACGCGTTCGTAGCCTTCGGCAGGGCGATTGCCATCAACCCTTCCGTTCCGGAAAGCTGGAATAACCAGGGGACGGTCCTCAACGATTTGATGCGTTATGACGAGGCCATCGGCAATTTCCAAAAGGCTATCGCTTTGAGGCCGGACTATGCTGAGGCATTTTATAATATTGGACAGTCATTTTTCGCACGCGGTAGGCATGACCAAGCTTTGGAATCATACGATACGGCGCTTCAATTGAGGCCGGATTTCGCTGAAGCATTCGCCAATCGCGGTAACGTGCTCTCTCATCTCAGGCGTCCGGAGGAGGCGCTCGCGTCCTACGAGCGAGCACTGGAGATCAAACCGGAAATGAAATACGTGCTTGGCCACCGGCTTCATACCAAGATGTTCATGTGTGACTGGAGGCATTTTGACACGGAATGTGCGATGCTAATTTCTGCCGTAAAGGCGGAACATTACGTCGCGACGCCATTTGAAATCGTATCGGTATCGTCAACAGCCAGTGATCAGCTAAAATGCGCGCAAATATTCATTCGGAATACGATTCCCGCCTCGACCAAGCGGCTGTCGGAGCGTAAGCGGCATCGGCAGGGTCGTATCCGATTAGCGTATGTTTCGGCCGATTTTCGCGAACATCCTGTGGCGCATTTGGCTGCGGGGTTGTTCCAGCATCATGATCGCGTGCAGTTCGAAGTGATTGCCATATCGCTCAATCCCACCGACGGCAGCAAAATGCGGGTGCGGCTGGAAGGCGCGTTTGAAAAATTTATCGACGTTTCCAGTAAAGACGATCAGGAGGTCGCACGACTGATGCGCGATCTGGATGTCGATATTGCCATAGACCTGATGGGATTCACTGGCGGCTCAAGACCCGCCATATTCGCGCTTCGCCCATGTCCGATTCAGGTCAGCTATTTGGGTTTTTCCGCCACGATGGGAGCGGATTTCATTGATTACATCATCGCCGACCCGGTTGTGATTCCCGCGGATCAGCGGGCGCATTTCAGCGAACAAACGATCTCCTTGCCGGATACATACTTTGTATACGATTCGAAACAAAATGTTTCAGAACAAACTCCGACGCGCGTCGGACAGGGCTTGCCGGAAACCGGATTTGTATTCTGCGCCTACAACAACAGTTACAAGATCACGCCGCATATGTTCGGTATCTGGATGCGTTTGCTGCAGGCGGTCGAGGGCAGTGTGTTGTGGCTATCCGGCATGCATGCGTCTGCTGTGCGCAATCTGCGGCTGGAGGCGGAGGTGCGCGGGGTCGCCGGTGCGCGCTTGATCTTTTCCAAACGTCTAGAGCGCATTGAAGATCATCTCGCGCGATTTCGTCTCGCGGATCTGTTTCTCGATACGCTGCCCTATAACGCTCATACCACCGCAAGTGATGCGCTCTGGACGGGGCTGCCGGTGCTGACCTGCCGGGGCGTGACGTTCGCCGGCAGGGTGGCCGCGAGCCTGCTCAATGCGGTAGGCCTGTCGGAACTGGTGACAGACAATCTGGCCGATTACGAAGCGCTCGCATTCAAACTGGCGCGCGAGCCAGCCTTGCTGGCCGAGATCCGAGCCAAGCTCGCGCGCAACCGCGTGAACTATCCGCTATTCGATACCGCGCGCTTTACCCGCCACATCGAAGCGGCCTACACGACCATGTGGGAAATCTGCCAGCGCGGTGAGGCGCCGAAGTGTTTTAGCGTCAAGCCGATCACGATGACTACGCAATAATGAGTGAGCGTTTAATATACCAGTCGTCCCATTTCGAGAGAAACTCGAATAATCGAACAAAGCCTTTTGCCGTGAGAAGGTCATGTATGTTTTTTCGATCCGGGTCGCAAAAATTATGTTCAACCGTAATTATGTTGACATCGAACTTTGCGAAATCAAATCTTTCCAGGATCGCAAACTCCGATCCCTCAGTGTCCACCGATAGGTAGTCGATAACCTGCGGACTCTTGTGAAACGTAAGCAGATCATTCAACGAGACCGATTCGACGATGTAATTCTTGCCATCCTTGCGCCCGTCACGGTTGAAATCCTTTTCAGTCAAGTTGCTTACGGTTGAAAGCTCTGGAATCTTGGTTTCCTTGAACTCCAAGGCGTGTCCCGATTGCGCCCATATGCAACGTAAATCTATCGAAGCGCGTCTATTCGTCTTCAGCGCGTTGTGCCAGCAGTGAGCCGGTTCGGCAAGGATGCCCTTCCACTCGAAATGCCGTTCCAAAAGAAATGTATTGCTGAGTTCGATACCGTTGGTCGCGCCAAACTCTACAAAAAAGCCGTTTCTTTTTCCGTTCAGGAAAAAGATCACAAACAAATCCTGGAACAATTGTGCGTTCGATTGCAGGAGGTTCGCAGCGCAAATATTCACAAAGCGCGCAGCCACGTCGCTAGGATTGGTATGGATATGCGCACGAAGGGCAATGAGGCTGTCGAACGTTGCCGTGACTGGGTGCGGTTTCTGGGAGTCCATATCGAGCGTGGTTAATTGGTGCCGGGGCCGCCGCGGCGCAGGTCGGCCTCGATCATCAGGCGCGTGCTGCCGCCGAAGCGGACGCGATAGACCTGCAGATTCTCCATCACGCGCTGCACGTAATTGCGCGTCTCGGAAAATGGGATGCGTTCGACCCAATCGATCGGATCGATCTTGGGATCGCGCGGATCGCCGAACTTGGCGATCCAATCCTTTGCCCGGCCGCGGCCGGCGTTGTAGGCGACAAAGGCGAGAATGTAGGAGCCGCGATAATCCTTGAGCACATCGCCCAGCTCGGCCGCGCCAACCTGCGTGTTGTAAGTCGTGTCGTGCAGGAGCCGGTTCTGGTCGAACGGAACCTTGAACTTTCCGGTGACGTATTTGCCGGCCTCGGGCGTTACCTGCATGAGGCCAAGCGCGTTGGCGGTTGAGACAATCCTCGGATTGAAGCCGCTTTCCTGGCGGGCGATCGAATAGAGCAGGGCCACTTCGACTGGCGGGCCGATCGGCTCATAGCGCGGCATGCCGATGGTCGGATATGCATAAGCATCGAACGGCATTCCGCGGTTAAGCGCGGCCCTACCGAGGAGCAGCATCGAACGGCCGTCGTCGTAGCGTTGCGTGAGTTCGCCGATCAGTGCGAGCTTGCCGAGGTCATCGGAATTCTCGCCGGAATCGACGGCCATAATGGCGGCGAGATCGCGTTCGCTGACGTGATAGAGCAGCTCGACCGCGCGAACGACCTCGTCGCGCAAGACTTTGGCGCGCTCCTCGGGCGCGGGTGCCGGCGCGGGACGTATCGCAAGCTCACCATTGCCGAGCTTTCCGCCGGCGATCTGGCCGTAATAAGCCGTCGACCATTGTGCGGCGGTCTTGTAATGACTGCGCGCTTCCTGCGCATGTCCCAAAACTTCATGGGCGCGGCCTTGCCAATAGGCAGCGCGTGCCTTCGCGACCGGATTTTCGGTGTCGACCGCGACCTTGTTGAAATGCTCGAGCGCAAGGTTCGGGTCTCGCAGGAAACGCAACGCGACCCATCCCGCAGTGAAAGGCTGATCGACGCGATAGGCGGGCCGGGTCGGCGGCGTGGCGTCGCGGGCGATGGCGTATGCGGTCTTAACGTCGCCGATGTCGATCAGTTTGCGCACGAGCACACGGCGCTCGATCCACCATTCGTCCGCGTCATAGATCTGCGCCGCGTCATGCGGGAGCGTGAGCATCACCGCGCCGGCTTCGGCGATCTTTTCTTGCCGCCGTAGCAGCTGGGCACGGCTGAAGATGTAGCCTGGATCGGTCCGGGCGGTCGCAGGCACGGCGTCGAGCAGCGAGGCGGCATTGGCTTCTTTCTTGATGACCGCGACGCGCGCGCGCGCGATGGTGAGGTCGACCCCGCCGAGGCGTCCGGCGGCGCGCATGCCGGCTTCGGCGTCTTCGACATTAAGGCGGCGGTCCATGCGGATCTTGTGATCTTCTCGGGTGAGATATTTCTCGAACAGTTCGTAGGCGGTGGTCTCGACGTCAGGCGTGAAGGGATCGTTGCGCCAGGCATCGCGCGCGACCGCTTCGGCTTCCTTGCGCTCGCCCTGGGACGCAAGGGCGCGGGAGAGGGAGAATTTTCCCTTAGCGGTGAGGGGCGGGTTGGTGCGGAAATATGCACGCACCGTCGCGGCCTCGCGCCGTTCCTGCCAGAGCGTGGCTTCGGCGCGACGGCGGAAGAACCAGACGCTCGGCCAATTGGGATTGTTCGAAACGAAAGCGGCGTAACGGTCAAAGCTCGAAGTATTGTCGTCGCTGCGCAGCAGTACCCATTCGACCACTTTATTCGCGACCGGATCCTTCATGCCGCGCGCGAGATCGGATGCTTCGCGGTGACGGCCCTTGCGCACAAGATCAATCGCTTGCCGTACCGTATTGAGATCGGTGAGGGGGGGTAGTTCTGTGATCGTCGCGCCAGGGGGAAGCGGGGGCGGGGGCGGGGGCGGGG
>PNAI01000046.1 GCA_003169835.1 Hyphomicrobiales bacterium
GCTCGCCCGGCGTGGCGACGACGATCGGCTCGGGCGGATTGCTCGTATCCTTTGGAACGTCGAGAACCACGACCTCCTTTTTCTCTGGAGCCGACACGCCCAACGCTACGTTGAAATTGCCAAGCGTTCCGTTGAAAAGATTGACGTCCATTTTTCCTGGGAGCGCTTCGCCATCCTTCATCCGGCCGGTCTCGGTGAATTGCCAAAGCGCCCACGCTTGCCCGTTCGGAACCTTGGGCTGCGCGTTCACGTGGCTGCCTGAGTTCGGATAATTGGCGATCCAAATCGGATAGCGGCTCAGTTGAGCGAACTTTTTCTCATCCTTGATGCGGTCGTTCCACCATCCGCGGCTGGTGTAGATGATCGGAATGCGTCCAGTCTTTTCTTCGACCCGCTTCAGCCACTTCACGACCTTCTGAATGATTTGATCCGGCTCCTGGCCGAGCCAGAAGTCCCGTATCTCTCCGCCGTCCGCATTCACCAGCCATCTTTTCGAATTGTCTTTCCGCATGTCCGATTCAAGATCGAGACACGGTGGCAGATCGATAGGCATCAATTTCCCTTCGTCCTCAAGCCTGTCCAGGAAATTGTCCGCCTGGACGATCGGATCTTCGTCCGCAGACATGAAATGATACGCGCC
Organism: Hyphomicrobiales bacterium; assembly: GCA_003169835.1. GTDB lineage: Bacteria > Pseudomonadota > Alphaproteobacteria > Rhizobiales > Xanthobacteraceae > PNAI01. The sequence continues at coordinate 641 of PNAI01000046.1, forward strand.
GCGTGGGATATTTTTCTGCGCCAATGTGCGCCAATGGTACTCGAATGTCGGGTCACGGTATTTCGTGCCCTGCGACGCCTTCACGTACACAAATGTGATTTTTTGATCGCTAATCCGGGCCCAGTCGATTTTGCAGTCGCTGCAATTCTGTCCCGGTTTGCATCTGCAGTTTTCGTCGTTGTGATGCGAGACATCGATTCCAAAAATCGAGTCGCCTTTCGCATCCGTCGGCAGAATGAATGCCGGGGCCGCCGCAGCAGAAAGCGCGCCTAGCGGTCCCAGTTCCGCTCTTATGCGCGCTTCGAAAAGTTCCCCGCGCGATGGTCCGTCGCCGACATCCGTATAGTTTTCATCGGTGCGAGCGACACCGGCGAGAAGAACCACACAGGCAAACACGAGCAGCCCGTAGCGGAACCAGTAACGCATATTCTTCCCTCTCCCAATCACTCAACAATAGGAGTTGTCCTCCCCCTCTCATCCCGCTTTTTCGAGGCCATAGGATGTCCCTTTTTTGTCGCATCGACAAGAAAATAATCAATTCAATAAGTTAACGCAAAACCGGCTCCGCGATGGACGGCGCGATTCAAGAATTAAGATTCATTTGCGCCTATAAACCAGCTCGGGCGCCACAATTTCTTCCCGTCGCGATGGCCGAAGGCAGTGAAGCCTCAAGTGACCGATCTGAGCTGCGGCGTCACCACTTTAGCGGGAGTTTCGCTCGGCTTTTCCGCAGCTCCAGACTTTGCACTGAAATTCGCAATGAGGTGGTCGCAGCGCGTCCACCCGTCAGCCTTCTCAAGCAGGATTTTGAATCGTTGGGCGTGCTCGCCCTTGAGGCCGCGCGCGAGCGCCAGCGGGTCTTCGTGCGATGCGAGCCACAGGCTCACGCTGGGAAGTTTGATCGCCCGCTCGGCGATGGCCAGACCTTCAGGCCGATCGACCTCGGCGACGACGATATTATATCGCTGTTCCTTGTGTCCCTCGGCTTCCGTCATCATCGCGGTGGCGTCGGCGAGCCAGTCGCCATAGGCGCGAATGAGGTGCACACGCCGCAACACATAGCCGGCGCTTGCCAGCATCTTCGGCAAGTCGGCGGTTTCCTTGCGCCGCTGTTCTTTGTCGGTTTCCGGCAGCTTCGCCCATTCCACCAGCAATGGATTGAGGCGCTTGGCTTCGTTCCGTTTCGGACCGTGGCGCCATCCCAGCAGCCGCCGTTCGATCAGCCACCGGCGATGTTCGAGATGCGCCAGCAGATCGGATTCCTCCGGTGTGAATTCGACGACGTCCGGTTCGCGCGTTTTGCGGTTGCTCTGCTTTGAACTCGTCGCTTCCTCCATGCGCAAACCCGCCTGCGCGAGTTTGATCGGCAGATGGTCGCAGGCGCGCCGGTTCGACATCTTGTAGAACTCCGGCAGCTCCGCCCACGGCCGGTTCGCCGGCGCGTCTTGACGTTCCGGCGGCAGCGTCCTGCGATATTCTTCGTGCCAGGCGCGGGCGAGCCAATCAGTCGTGTCGCCCACCAGGATTTCCCGGCTCAACAGACTTTCCAGCGTGCCAAAGCCCTTCAATCGGTCGGCGATAGGAACCATGGTTTCGGTCGAAGCCGCATATCGCCCCAATCGATTGTGGTGCGCCAGACGCACATAGATCGGCACGTGGTGCTGGTCGTGCGCGTCGAGCAGTCGGCGCATTTCCATGCCGACGTAAAGATTGTCGAAATCCTCAGCAAGACAGGTAATCACCGTCAGCAGCGGCTCGTCAGCGATCTTTTCCGTGACGATCGTCCAATCCTTGGTGTTGTCAGCCGATAAATCCGCGGAGATAAATTCGATATCCGCAAACTCGCGTGCCGCCGGAGCGTTGGACATCAGAATCCGTTCTGCCTCTTCGATCGCGCGGTCGATCGCAATAATCCGCATCCGTTGACCAACGGCGGTCGGCGCAGCGCGCAGAAACTGCAGCGCCACGGTGCGGCCCATCTTTCCGAAACCGACCACGACCAGGGCCCCGGCGCTGAACTCGGGCGCCACCGGCAGCGGCATGTCCTGGATCAGCAACCGGGCTCCATTTTCATACGAGTTGAAAAGACGAATCTCGACATCGAACAAGCCTAGCGCGTGATTTTCCTGGCTATGCATCTTGGCAAAAAGCCAAACGTTATCGATCTCGGTGAAGATGGTGATTTGTCTGCGAGCGTTGATCGGAAGCGTATCGTGGAAATCTCGCAATCGCATGGAGATTTCGATGTTGCTTGCGTCATCGCCGGTCGCGACGACGACCGCACGGACACGATCGAATCCTGCGATGGTCATGATCCCTTGGTTTTTGGGATCACCTGTAATGACGGGGATATTGAGTTTCTCGCAGGTCGCGGCATTGATCGTCGCACCGATGGGATCGATAACGACAAGACCCTTATTGTTCTTCAGATCGTGAACGTTCTGGATGATCTGCATGGCGGTATCGCCAAGACCGCAAACGATGATGTGGTCTTTCTGGCGGCCGGCCATCATGATGTGTAGGTCACGACGAACCTTGTCGTAAAACACCTTCAGGGTTGCGCCGATCGCGGCGAAGATTGCAATGCCGGGGATTGCAATTTGCGCAATGACAAGCTGCCAAGGATCTGGATGTGCCGGCAGCTCCCTGAAAAACGTGAAATCTCCGCCGCCGCGAACAAGATTGAACGTGGCGATCAGCACGTGCCATGCATTCTGCAGATGACACTGCGCATCCTTGCTGTAGAATGGGATTTTTTTGGCCGCGTCCGCAGGGTCAGGGACAAAAGTGAAAGAGCAATCCCAGTACCCCCAAAAGCCCAGTGCAAACGCCAGCCCCGCGACCAAAACAGCGACCAAGACATCGCCGCTTGAGAAAATCCTGAACATTTTTGAGTAACCTGTCCCTGACGCGATTCAATCCGCTCGCAATTGTACAAGGCTTCGGCGCGAGGCGAGAGGGCTTCCCATAAGTAATTGACAAGAAACGGAAAAGCAATTTCCGCCTTAGTGCTTCGCGCCCATGCGGTGCAATTTGAGCGCGGCATAGACCGTATCGCTTGCGGGCGTCGGCACGCCCAGCTCGCGCCCCAGCGCAACGACCTTTCCGGTCAGCCAGTCAAGTTCCATGCGGTTACCGCGTTCGAGATCGTGCAGCATCGATGCTTTCATTGTGCGCGGCGCGTTCTCGGCAAACTTCTCCTGCTCTTCCAGAAAATTCGCCGGCAGTGTGACGTTCTTGGCGCGCGTCACCGCGATCACCTCGCGCATAAGATTGAAAAACAGCGCGCGCGTATCCGCATCCGCAAGAATCTCACCGAGCGGCGCACGCGTCGCGCTGCCCGCGCCCGCGAGCGATGCAAGGAAGACAAATTTCTTCCACAGATCGACGTTGATCGCATCCGACACCGCGATGTCGATGCCTGCGGCCTGCCCCTCCTGGGCGAAGCGCGCAACCAGTGCGTCGGGACGCCCGTCGAGCCGCCCGAAACGTAGTCGCGCGAACTGGCTGGTATGGCGGATGACGCCGGGCGCCGACATCACGCTCGCGACATGCGCGGTTCCGCCCAGCACATTGTCCTGGCCGAGAATGGGCGCGAGTCGCTCGACATTGCCCACGCCGTTCTGGAATGTGATCACCCGCGTCGCCGGCCCGACCATCGGCCGCGCCGCTTCGGCGGCCTTCTCGGTATCCCAAAGTTTCACCGCGAACAGCACGATATCGACGGACCCGACCTTCGCTGGATCGTCGGTGACCTTGGCATCCTTCAGATGCAAATCTCCAAGCGCGCTCTCGATCTTGAGTCCGTTCTTGCGGATCGCTTCGAGCTGCGCCCCGCGCGCGATGAAATTCACGTCATGGCCTGCGGCGGCGAGCCGCGCGCCGAAATAGCCGCCCACGGCTCCTGCCGCCATCGCTGCAATGCGCATCGCATCCCCCATCGTAAATAGTTTGATGCGATCTAAAGACGTCGGAGCAGTGAGTCCAGTGGCCCGCGCCGATCTCAGCCATGCATGCGCGAAATCAATAAAGGTCTGAGGCCGAGAACACGCTCAGAGGCGAAGACATACGCGGCGACGGGGTACCGTAGTAAATCGCCCCGGGAGGCCGAAGCTGCGAGTTCCGTGGCTCATTCATAACTTCGGAGGCAAAAATCCGGTCCGTATCGGGCAGCACCACAACCCTGGTGCCGATGGGCACGCGCCCGAACAGGTCTACGACATCGTCGTTGAGCATGCGGATGCATCCGCTCGACACATGCTGGCCGATGGTTGTGGGCTCGCTGGTGCCGTGGATGCGATAGAGCGTGCCGCCGAGATACATGGCGCGTGCGCCCAGCGGATTGCCGGGGCCGCCCGCCATCCAGCGCGGCGAATCGGGCTGGCGGTCGATCATTTCCGCGGGCGGAGTCCAGTCCGGCCATTCGACTTTGCGGTCGACGGCGCGAACGCCCGACCAGGTGAAGCCCTCGCGCCCCACGCCGATGCCGTAGCGGATCGCCCGGCCATTCCCCAGCACGTAATATAGAAAAGCATTGGGCGTATCGATCACGACCGTGCCGGGTGCCTCGCGCGATTCATAGCGAACCACCTGACGGCGGAATTCTGCCGGAATCATTTCGCTGTTGCTGTTAGGTGCGATGTTCGCTGGGGTGTTGTCCGGCTCGTAGGTCGAGCCCGAAAATACCAACGGTTCGGTCAATGTAATCGGCGCCGCCACGGCCCGCGTGACACCAATAACCACGCCAAGGTTGACGACAAGAATTAGGCCTGCAATCGCGGCAACACGGCAGCGGCGCAAGTTATGGAACGTCAAGTACATGGCACTGCTCATTTCCCGTGGGCCCCGCACTCGATAAACAGCTGAAGCCACTCAAAGGTTCCCACTGAGAAAAATCGCCAGGCGCCAGACCTATCTTTAAGATTAACTCTTGCGTTCGCGGTGCCAGCCCACCACTGCCTCGGGTGCGGCATCGGTGGATGCGAAATAAGGTTTGATGTCCAGGAGCGCTGTGCCGTCGAGACAATCGAGGCCGGTCACGGAAAGCTTATTGCCCTCGATCCCGAGCAGCCGCACGACGCTCATCGCGATTGGATTGGGACGCACCGGCGAGCGCAGTGCAAAGCTGCCGCGCGGTTCGTTGTAATGCCGTGGCGATTGAATCACGAGATCGCGCCGCGCCTGATCCATCCAGTAGAGCACGACGAGATGCGAGCATGACGCGACGCCGGTGAGCGCCTGCGACCAACGCGCATCGACCTCGATGGTGCAGACCGTATCCGATTCCCGGCCGTTCTTTGGGCAGTCCTGGCGCCGTTGCCAGGGCGTGCGGATGCGGCCGACGAAATAGAGCGAAGCATCGAATTTGTCTGGCAGCGTAACCGCGATCTCGCCTTCGCGGATACCGTATGGTTCGTCACTCATGGCCGCCTCGATTGCCGCCTCGATTGGAAAAGATCAATATTATCAAGTCTCTCTATCAACACAGCGCCTGTAAACCCTTGCTGTAAGGTAATGTTGAATTAATCCGTTTAAGCGTATAAAGATATCTTTATATGATGGGATGCAGCCCATGAAGCAAAGCACAACCGTGGCTAAATGACCGGTCCAGCCCAACTCCCGTTTAACGCCCTCAACGCCGCGCTTAAAGCCGCAGGTGAAGCGACGCGTTTGCGCGTGCTCGTGCTGCTGGCCGAAGCCGAACTCACCGTCTCGGACCTTAAGCAGATTTTACGGCAGTCGCAGCCGCGCATCTCGCGTCATCTGCGGCTGCTGGTGGAAGCGGGCCTGATCGAGCGATTCCGCGAAGGCTCGTGGGCGTTCTTCCGTTTGGCCGAGCGCGGCGATTCAGCCGAGCTTGCACACGCGCTAATCGCGCGGCTCGATCCGGCCGACCCGGTCATCGCGCGCGACCGCGAGCGGCTCAGCGCGGTGCGCCAAGCGCGTGCGGCGGCGGCGCAGGAATACTTCCGCGCCCACGCTGCCGAGTGGGACCGCATCCGCAAGCTCCACGTCGCCGACTCTGCCGTGGAGAGCGCGATCACCGATGCTCTTGCCGAACGGCCATTCCGCGCACTGCTCGATCTCGGCACCGGCACAGGGCGGATGCTCGAACTGTTCGGCCCCAAGGTCGAACGCGGCCTCGGCATCGATCTTTCGCTCGACATGCTGTCGCTGGCGCGCGCCCGCATCGAACGCGCGGGATTGAAGAATTGCAGCGTGCGCCAGGGTGACATTTACGACCTCGCACTGCCGGCCACCTCGTTCGACGCCGTCGTCATCCACCAGGTGCTGCACTTCCTCGACGATGGCGCGCGCGCCATCCGCGAAGCCGCGCGCGTGCTTGAGCCCGGCGGCCGGCTGCTGGTGGTCGATTTCGCACCGCATGATCTTGAGTTCCTGCGCGAGGAACATGCCCACCGCCGCCTCGGATTTGCGCCTGAGACCGTGACGCAATGGATGACCTCGGCCGGCCTTGAAGTGACGATGCATCGCAGCCTCACTCCGGAGCCCGGCTCCGAGCGCAAGATTGCGGTTTCGCTCTGGCTCGGACGCGACCGGCGCGCGGCCAAGTCCACCCTGCGGGAGGTCGCATGAGCAACTCTCCTACCAGAGCAAGCCGTTTCGCGCCCACGATCGGGTCTAAGGCGCGCATCGGCGTATCCTTCGAATTCTTCCCGCCCAAGACCGACGACATGGAAAAGGCCTTGTGGGAGTCGATCGGCCGCCTCGCGCCGCTTGCGCCGAATTTCGTGTCCGTCACCTACGGTGCCGGCGGCTCGACCCGCGAGCGCACCCATTCGACAGTCCGTCGCATTTTGACGGAAACCGCGCTCACGCCGGCCGCGCACCTCACCTGCGTCGCAGCGACCAAGACCGAAATCGACGACGTCATCCGCGCTTATCGCGCCGCTGGCGTGCGCCACATCGTGGCTTTGCGCGGCGATCCGACCGGCGGCATTGGTGAGCGCTACGCGCCCCATCCCGGCGGCTATCAGAACGGTGCGGACTTGGTCGCCGGCATCAAGCGCATCGCCGACATCGAAGTTTCGGTCTCGGCCTATGTCGAGAAACACCCCGACAGTCCCACCGTCGAGGCCGACATCGACATGCTCAAGGCCAAGGTGGACAACGGCGCGACGCGCGCTATCACGCAGTTTTTCTTCGAGAACGATTTTTACTTCCGCTATCTCGATCGCGTGCGCGCCCACGGAATAAACATTCCGATCGTGCCGGGCATTCTGCCGGTGCAGAACTTCAAGCAGACCAAGAGTTTCGCCGCACGCTGCGGCGCCACGGTGCCGGGCTGGCTGGCCGAGCGTTTCGATGGGCTCGATGAAGATGTGGCCACGCGCAAGCTGATCGCCGCGGCGGTCGCCGCCGAGCAGGTGCTCGATCTGGTCGACCGCGGCGTCACCGACTTTCATTTCTACACCATGAACCGCGCCGATCTCGTCTACGCGATCTGCCATCTGTTGGGCCTTCGCCCCGCAGCCAAGCAAGCCGCCTGAAATCGGAGCGATCGCGTGCCGGCGTCCCACACCAAAGCCCAGTCTGCGCTCCGCCAACTCGCGGCCGAGCGCATCCTCGTGCTCGACGGCGCCATGGGCACCATGATCCAGGGGCTCAAACTCGACGAGGCCGGCTATCGCGGTGCGCGCTTTGCCGACTGGACGCGCGATGTGCGCGGTAACAATGACTTGCTGATCTTGAGCGCGCCCAATGTCATTCGCGACATGCATCTGGCCTATTTCCGCGCCGGCGCCGACATCGTCTCGAGCAACACGTTCTCGTCGACCGTGATCGCGCAGGCCGATTACGGCATGGAAGCTCTGGTGCCCGAGCTCAACCGCGAGGGCGCGCGCTTGGTGCGCGAGGCGGCAAGGCTTGCGGAAAAGGAAGATGGCCGCCCGCGCTTCGTCGCAGGCGCCATCGGGCCGACCAATCGCACCGCGTCGATGTCGCCCGACGTCAACAACGCGGCCTACCGCGCCGTGACGTTCGATCAGTTGAAGGACGCCTACGGCGCGCAAGCCGCAGACCTCATGGATGGCGGCATCGACGTTTTCCTCATCGAGACCATCTTCGACACGCTCAACGCCAAGGCCGCGCTCTATGCCATCGACGAGCTTTGCGAGGCGCGCGGCGTCGACGTGCCGGTGATGATCTCGGGCACCATCACCGACCGTTCCGGACGGATGCTGTCCGGCCAGACGCCGGCGGCGTTCTGGCATTCGGTGCGCCACGCCTCGCCCGTGTCGGTGGGCTTCAACTGCGCGCTCGGCGCCAAGGAAATGCGCTCCCATGTCGCGGAACTTGCGCGCATCGCCGATACACTTGTGTGCGCCTATCCCAACGCCGGCCTGCCCAACGAATTCGGTCTCTACGATGAAAGTCCGGAATTCATGGCCGGGCTGCTCGGTGAATTTGCCGAAGCCGGACTTGTGAACATCGTCGGCGGTTGCTGCGGCACTTCGCCCGAGCATATCTACGCCATCGCGCAGGCCGTGCGCGGCAAGCCGCCGCGGAAAATTCCCCAAGTCAAACCGCTGCTGCGCTTGTCCGGCCTCGAGCCGTTCACGCTCACGCCTGAGATCCCATTCGTCAATGTGGGCGAGCGCACCAACGTCACCGGCTCCGCGAAGTTCCGCAAGCTCGTCACCGCGGGCGACTATAACGGGGCACTTAGCGTTGCACGCGACCAGGTCGAGAACGGCGCGCAGATCGTCGACGTCAACATGGACGAGGGCATGCTCGATTCCGAGCAGGCGATGACGACCTTCCTCAATCTCATCGCGTCCGAGCCCGACATTTCGCGCGTGCCGATCATGGTCGATTCCTCGAAATTTTCGGTGATCGAGGCCGGCCTCAAATGCATCCAGGGCAAGTCGGTAGTGAACTCGATCTCGATGAAGGAAGGCGAAGCCGAATTCATCCGCCACGCCAAGATCGTGCGCCGCTATGGCGCGGCCGTCGTGGTGATGGCGTTTGACGAAACGGGCCAGGCCGACACGCTTGAACGCAAAGTCACGATCTGCACCCGCGCCTACGATATCCTGGTCAATCAGGTCGGCTTCCCGCCGGAAGACATCATCTTCGATCCGAATATCTTTGCGGTCGCGACCGGCATCGAGGAGCACAACGGCTATGGCGTGGCCTTCATCGAGGCCACGCGCATCATTCGCGAAAAGTTGCCGCACGTCCACATCTCGGGCGGCGTGTCGAACCTCTCATTTGCGTTTCGCGGCAACGAGCGCGTACGCGAGGCCATGCACTCGGTCTTTCTCTATCACGCCATCAAAGCCGGCATGGACATGGGCATCGTCAACGCCGGCCAGATGGCGGTCTATGACGATATCGAGCCGGAATTGCGCGAAGCCTGCGAAGATGTCGTGCTTAATCGCCGCGCCGATGCGGCCGAGCGCCTGCTCGCCATCGCGCAGAAATTCCAAGGCGCCGGTAAGGAAGCCAAGACCGCCGATCTCGCCTGGCGCGAATGGCCGGTCGGCAAGCGGCTCTCCCACGCGCTCGTGCACGGCATCACGGAGTTCATCGACGCGGACACCGAGGAGGCGCGGCTCGCCGCCGATAGACCCTTGTCGGTCATCGAAGGCCCCTTGATGAACGGCATGAACGTGGTGGGCGATCTGTTCGGTTCGGGAAAAATGTTTCTCCCCCAGGTGGTCAAATCCGCGCGCGTGATGAAACAGGCGGTCGCCCATCTGATGCCGTACATGGAAAAGGAAAAGGCGGAGCGCGGCGGCAGCAACCGGGCGAGCTCCGCCGGCAAGATATTGCTCGCCACCGTCAAGGGTGACGTGCACGACATCGGCAANNGGCGTCGTGCTCCAGTGCAACAACTACGAAGTCATCGATCTCGGCGTCATGGTGCCGGCGGCGAAAATCCTGGAAACCGCGCGCGCCGAAAACGTCGACATCGTCGGGCTCTCAGGCCTCATCACGCCCTCGCTCGACGAAATGTGTCACGTTGCAGCCGAGATGGAGCGCCAGAATTTCGACATGCCCCTGCTCATCGGCGGCGCCACCACCAGCCGTGTGCATACGGCGGTGAAAATCAATCCGAATTACCGGCGCGGCCAGACCGTCTATGTCAATGACGCAAGCCGCGCGGTCGGGGTTGCTTCCGCGCTGATGTCGCGCCTCGGACGGGAACCCTACGTTGCCGATGTGCGCAAGGAATATGCCCGCATCGCCGAAGCCCACGCTCGCGGCGAGGAACAGAAAACACGATTGCCGATTGCCGACGCGCGCGCCAACGCGCTGAAGCTGGACTGGGGCAGCTACAGCCCGCCCAGTCCAAGTTTTCTCGGCACGCGTATCCTTGAGGATTATCCGATCGCGGAACTCGTCGATTACGTCGACTGGTCGCCGTTCTTCGCCACATGGGAGCTCAACGGCAAATTCCCAGCGATCTTCGATGACGACAAAGTAGGTCCGGCGGCGCGCAGCCTCTATGACGATGCCCGGACCATGCTGCGCCAGATCATGGACGAGCGCTGGTTCCGCGCCTCCGCCGTGGTCGGCTTTTGGCCTGCGAATTCGGCTGGCGACGATATTCTCGTGTTTGGCGACCAAACTCGAAAAGACCCGCGCGCCACGCTCCACACGCTTCGCCAGCAGCTCACCCGGCGCGAGGGCAGAGCCAATCTGGCGCTTGCCGACTTCGTCGCGCCGCGCGGATCTGCCGATCACATCGGCGCCTTCGTGGTGACGGCGGGCCTGGGCGAGGACGAGGTGGCGAACCGTTTCAAGCTCGCCAACGATGATTATTCTTCGATCATGATCAAGGCATTGGCAGATCGCCTGGCCGAAGCCTTTGCCGAGCGCCTGCACCAGCGCGTGCGCAAGGAATTTTGGGGCTACGCCACCGACGAAACATTCAAAACCACCGAGCTGATCGCCGAAACCTATCGCGGCATCCGGCCGGCACCGGGATATCCGGCGCAGCCCGACCACACCGAGAAGGGACCGCTGTTTGGCCTGCTCGATGGCGAGCGCATCGGGGTCAAGCTCACGGAGAGCTTCGCCATGTGGCCGGGAGCGTCAGTATGCGGCCTGTATTTAAGCCACCCCGAGGCCCGCTATTTCGGCGTCGGCAAGATCGAGCGCGACCAGGTCGAGGACTACGCCCGGCGCAAGGGCTGGTCAGTCGTGGAAGCCGAACGCTGGCTGGCGCCGATTCTCAACTACGATCCTGCGAGGGCGGTGGCGCGCGGCGCGGCGGCGTGAGTGCGCAAAAGAAAACACCGGAGAGTTTCCCCTCCGGTGTCTAACGTTGATCGTCCTGCCGGGACTAAGGTGTGTGGCTGACACACCGACTCAAAACGCCCCCAACAGAATTGCACCGACGAAAACAATCGCCGCGAACACAGCCAGCACGTTCAGCTTCACTGCTAAGTCCACGTTGCAGGCCTCCCTCAACGTTGACACCCCAAAAGTCTAACAGACTCCCCCGCAGCCCCGAAGCGACAACCATATTGCAGCGCCCAAACGAGCGCGCTGCCGGAAAATCGCTACAAGGCGTTGAAGTAACTCACAAACTTATCAACATTATGGGGATACCGGCCCGGCCGCCTGCCCAATTTGCGGTCAGCAGGAGCAACTTTGAGTTGAAGTTTAAAAATAAAATCAATCCTAGAGCGCGAGCGCCATCTCGACGAAATGCGCCGCCGCGAGCGTCGCATGGTCGCGTCCGAAGCGGCCGACAACCTGCACGCCGAGCGGCAGACCATTGTCGCTCGCGAGCCCAGGCACGTTGACGCAAGGCGCTCCCATCAGGGTCCAGAGCCGGTTGAAGGTCGATGCGCCTGTGGAACTTAATCCTTCCGGTGCCGCGCCCGGCGCCGACGGCGTCAGGATCACATCGATTTCGTTCATCAGGCCGGCAAGCGCCTGCCGCGCGCGCGAGGTGGTGCGGCGTGCACTGTCGTAGGCTTCCGCTGTGACGTCGGCGGCGCGGTCGAGCAGAACGCGCAAGTGCGATCCGATCCGGTCGCGATGGTGATCGTATTCCCAGGCCAGCGATTGGTAGCCCTCGTAGTCGTGGATGGTGCCGTGCGCCCGGAAGGCATCGGCGCAAATCGACGGCAGCTCGACATCGATCACGCCGGCGCCCTCGGTGATCGCGGTGCGCGCCGCGATCTCGACCGCGGTCATCATATCGTCGCTGGCCTCCGGCCAGGGGTGGTTGCGTAAAATCCCGATCCGCGGCGCGGCCGGCGCCGTACCATCGACGCGAAGCGGGCGGCCGATGATGGCCTCCGCGGCGAATGCGGTATCGGCGACACTGGCCGCAAACACGCCAACCGTATCGAGGTGCCAGGAGAAGCACTTTACGCCGACGGTCGGAATCAGCCGGTAGGACGGCTTGAATCCGGCGACGCCGCAATAGCTTGCCGGCCGGATGACCGAACCGCCGGTCTGTGTTCCAAGCGCCACCGGCAGCATTCCGGCGGCCACACCGGCGGCCGAGCCCGACGACGAGCCGCCTGGAGAATGCGCGAGGTTATGCGGATTTCGCGTCTTGCCCGGATCGAGATGGGCGAACTCGGTGGTCACGGTCTTGCCGAGCACGATGCCGCCGGCGCGCCGCACCAGCGAAGTCGCCGCGGCATCGGCTTTCGGCTGGTGGCCGGCATAGATCGCCGAGCCGTATTCCGTTGGAAAATCCGCGGTGTCGAAAATGTCCTTCAGCCCCACGGCAATTCCGCGCAGCGGCTGGGCGGCAAGGGCAGCACCACGCGCCTCGGCCAACCGTCGCGCCCGCTCGAGATCGAGCGCAGCGAAGGCGCCCACCTCCGCCTCGCGCGCCGCAATCGCCTCGGCGCAAAGCTCGAGCGCCGCGGCCGGTGTTAGCTCACCCATCTCGATACGGCGTGCAAGGTCGAGCGCGGAAAGCATCAAGCCCTGCTTTCAAGCATGAAGAGAATCCGGCAGGTTGCGCGTCGCGCCATCGGCATCACCAGGAACGCCGTCGTTGCGGCCACCGGCCAGGCGATGACATAAGCCTGGCCCCATTTGAGGAGAAAGTCTGGCCGCAAGCCGAGATTGAGATAGGTCACCAGCAATGTCACCATGAACACCATCATCGACGACATCAGCGCGGCCAGAATGAGCCTGCCCTTGGCACTCATCTTCCGTCCCTTTCACCCATCTCGGACCCCGCCGTCATCTGGCCCAAAAGGCTTGCGCACCAAGGCCGAGTGCCGTTAACAGCGCCGTAACCATGCCAATTTCGGCAGCGCTTGGACAGCGTCGAAGCCCCTTTAGTTGAAGGCTCTTTAATAAAATTGTTCGCATTCTCTACGGCATGTGTGGAGTGCGTAGGTATCTCGTCGGCTCCCTTGTTCTTGTCTCGTTGGCTGGTTGTGGCCGCGGCTTCATGTTTGCCGAGCGCGAGCCATGGCGGCACGATGCCGAGGTCGCTTGCCTGAAATCGGGCGTTGTGCGCGAGCGCGCAGGCCTCGTCCGCATCGATCCGATTGAGGGGCCGGGCATTTGCGGCGCCGACTTTCCGCTCAAAGTGGCCGTGCTGGGAGATAGCCCGGCGCTTGGCTATACCAATCAGCCGCCGCGCCCGCCCGGTATCATCCCTGGCGTATCTGAGCCGCGCTGGCCGATCGCGCAGCCGCCGACCTACACGCCACCGCCCGCATCCGGCTCAACCGTCGCGCCGCGCTACGCGCCGCCCGCGACCCAGATGCCGCCCATTCCGTCAAACTCGCCGGGCGCACCCTTGCAGCTCGGCCCGCCGATCGACCAGTCGTCGCAGGATCGATCGCCATTGAACCCGCCGGTCAGTTCGTATCCGATGCCGGCGCCGCAGACCGTTCCGATGGGCCCGCCCGCGCTGCAGTACACCGGCGCAATCGGTCCGGTTGAGGTCAAACCCGCAGCCACCCTCGCGTGCCCGATCGTCTCCGCTCTCGACCATTGGATCGCGCAATCGGTGCAGCCCGCGTCGCTGCGCTGGTTCGCCCAGCCGGTGATCGAGATCAAGCAGATCTCGGCCTTTTCCTGCCGCAGCATGAATAACCAGCGCGGCGCGCGCATTTCCGAACACGCCTTCGGCAACGCCATCGATGTCGCAGCCTTCGTGCTCGCCGATGGCCGCATCGTGAAGGTCAAGGAGGGCTGGCGCGGCCGCGCCGAAGAGCAGGGCTTCCTGCGCGATGTCCAGGCTGCGGCCTGCGATCAGTTCAACACCGTGCTCGCGCCCGGCGCGGATGCCTTCCATTACGATCACATCCATGTCGACTTGATGCGGCGCGCAAGCGGCCGCCGCATCTGCCTGCCCGCCGCGGCCGATGGCGAGCAGATCGCGGCGCGCGTGCTGGAGCGCAATCTGCCACGGGGAAATCCCGCGGTGGGAAACCCGTCTGCGATTCGATCTTCACCGCTTTCGAACGTGCCGCGCGACGCGCCGATCAACGAGCGCAACGATCCCTATGCCTGGCGTGGTTCGGCTTTGCAGCGTGACGACAACTTGATCACCGGCTCGACCGGCGCGCAACGCCAACCCGCGCAGCCGCCCGTGCTCGACGACTTCGAGTGGATCGAAGATGACGGGCCGAGGCCCGCGGTGAAGTGATTCTTTTCCGGCGCCGGGGTGTTAAACAGCAAGCCGACGTCAAAGGCCTGCGAGCGGCAACCCAGAAAATTCATGCGCGTTGCGAGTTCTTCACACTTTTCTTCGCAACAAACGTGCGCGCCGCCGGAATTCAGCCTCAAGACTTCTCAAATTTTTAAAGAAATACGATGCAATTTTCCGCACGCCAGAGTCGCGCGTTAACGAATTCATTAAACCATTCCCCAAATCCGCCCACTGTTTAGTGAAAATTACCCTGCAGGGAGCAGCGTGGGTGCGAGCATCCGACCAAAAGAAATTGCAATTCGGCCGATTAGCCGGAGAAAAGGCAAACATGGCACGGAAAATCGAACGCATATTCGCTGGTGCAGCACTGCTGGTCACCGCGATCCTGCCGATATCACCAGTTTTCGCACAAACCCAACAGCAGCTTCATCAGTGCTTGAACAATATTGAAACTTTCTCGCTGGATTTGCGGATAGGCGGCTGCACAGCCCTCATCCAGTCGGGACGTCTGGAAGGCGAGAACCTGTCCTTGGCTTACTACAACCGCGGCATCGCCTACTTCAAAAAGAGTCAGTACGACCGCGCCATCGCTGACTTCGACCAGGCCATCCGGCTCAATACGAACTACGCAATCACCTACATCAATCGCGGGAGTGCCTTCGCCAGAAAGGGCCAGTTACGACCGTGCCATCGAAGACTTCGACCAGGCGCTTCGACTCGATCCCAACGACGCAAGCGCGATCGCCAATCGCAAGATGGCGATGCAGCTCAAGGGCAGTTCCGCCGGCGCTGTTTCTGGCGTCGCCAGCGCGCGCAAGAAGCAAAATTTACCGGAACAAATAAAGGCCACAGCCCTTGAGGTAGGAACAAGTGACGCCAGCGCACGAAACAGCCTGGCCTTGGCGGACCGGACGACGAGCGACTCTCCCGATGCCGACTCAATGAACGGCAGTACGTTTAAGAAGGAGAACCGGGAGAAACAACTTCCAAGCAAAATCATCGATGCTGATAGCAAGGTCCCAGTTGCGTCAAAATCGCGGAATTCGAGCACCTTCAAAAGCAAAGGCAAACGCCAGCATTTTGCCGTCCGCGCCCATCGGGCGAAACCACAGTCCGCGATCGCGCGATTTTTCCAAAAACAGCAGCGCAATATTCGAAACGCGTTCCGGTCACCGAGCCGGTGGAAAATATTCTGAGCCGGACGGCGAGTTCGACCTCAATCGCATGATCCATTCGCGACATTGCCCGCCATCGGCGTTTGGAATCTGCTTAACGATATGACGCTTTGGATTGCTGGACTGCTACGTTTGTCCAGCCATGCTTTTTAAGAAACGCATCCACGATCTCGCTGGGTGTAATATTTTTTGGTCCCAAAATGATGCCCGTAATTGCAGGCCGTCCCAAATCCTCCAGCGGTATCCGTCTAAATGGAATTATCCGATCAGTATCTGCACGAAAGTCCATCGCGCTAAGGTCGCTGTCGGCGCCTCTGGATCTGCGTCGAACCAAATGCGAAATTATACGCCATTCTCTTTCTTCCGCGAAAGCAGGGTTCTTTATTGAGTACAAGTGGAAAAACAAGAGAAAAAATTGTAACATTATTTTGGAGAAATTCTCCTTTCTGCGTGCTGTTTCCTCTTCAGTTTCAGGGGTTAGTAATGTCGGAATTCTCATTGCTCCTACTTTGAGCAATTCAAGAATTTGATCCATTTGCTCGGCAACTAGCTCTTTCTGTCGCGCTTTATTGTATTCAATTTGCGTAAGGGCTGCATTGAATTTGTCCCCGCGATCGCGTTTGCGTTCGCCCAATGTCTCCAAATATTCTTTGCTAAAGCCTATCGAAACGCCTGCTCCATCGTCGGCGTAACCGCGCCATTGACTGAGAAGGTCTCCGTCTGCTGACATGCAAAAGCCCGCGCCACCCGAAAAGGCAATAAGGGAGTCGAGATGGCGCAATAAGTCCTGCTGATCGTAGGAAGAAACATTCTTCTCGTTACAATACTCCAAAAAGATATTTCGAATCCATCTGCCTTCCAGTAGGTCGTTTGACAGGGATAACTCCGATGCCAAAATTTCTCGAGTCTCAATAATCGAGAGAAATGATCTATTCGAACAGTAGTGATATAAATTCATAAATACCTACTTCTCCTTCCCATACCCGCCTGCCGTCGGGGTCTGGATGATGATCGCTTCGCCCGCGTCGAGCACAATGGCGTCGCAGCCCTGCAGTTTTTCGATGTGACCGTCTTTGCGGCGCGCGGAATTCTCGCCGACTTGCCCGTTCCCGCCGCCTGCCAATCCAAATGGTGGCACACGGCGGTGGCCCGACAAAATCGTGCACTCCATTTTTTCGAGAAAACGGATCGTGCGGCGCACGCCGTCGCCCGCATTCCATTGGCCGTGCCCGCCGGAATCTTTCCGGATGTGAAAATCCTCCAGCATCACCGGATAGCGGAACTCCAGCACTTCCGGATCAGTGAGCCGCGTGTTGGTCATATGCGTGTGCACGGCATCAGTGCCGGGAAAACCCGGCCCCGCGGGCGAGCCCGAACAGATCGTCTCGTAATACTGATACTTGGCGTTGCCGAAATTGAGATTGTTCATGGTGCCTTGCGCCGCGGCCATCGCGCCCAACGCGCCGAACAATGCATCCGTGACCGCCTGCGAGGTTTCCACGTTACCGGCCACCACGGCTGCGGGATATTCCGGCGACAACATGGAGCGCTTCGGGATGATGATGTTGATCGGCCGCAGGCAGCCGGCATTCATCGGGATATCGTCGTCCACCATCACGCGGAATACATAGAGCACGGCCGCGCGCGTCACCGGCTCGGGCGCATTGAAATTGGTGTTCTGTTGCGGCGAGGTGCTGGTGAAATCGACGGTGGCCTCGCGCTTTTTCTTTTCCACCATGATCTTCACCTTGATCACGGTGCCCTGATCCATCTCGTAGGAAAATGCGGAATCATGCAGGCGATCGATCACGCGGCGCACGCTTTCGGCCGCGTTGTCCTGCACATGCCGCATGTAGGCTTTCACGACCGGCAGCGTGAAGTGCACGACCATCTTGCGCAGCTCCTGCGCGCCTTTCTCGTTGGCCGCGATTTGCGCCTTGAGATCGTTGACGTTCTGCAGCGGATTGCGCGCCGGATATTTCGCGCCGTTTAACACCGCGTAGAGTTCCTTCTCTCGAAATCGCCCGCGATCGACCAGCTTGAAATTGTCGAGATAGACGCCTTCTTGCTCGATCGTGGTGGCGTTGGGCGACATCGAACCGGGCGAGATGCCGCCGACGTCGGCGTGGTGCCCGCGCGAGGCGACCCAAAAAAGAATCGTGGGCATGGTTTTCTTCCCCCCTCCCTCCACGGAGCGAAACGACGTGGTGGGGAGGGTGGAAGTAAACACCGGCGTGCAAACCGTAATGTCGGGCAGATGCGTGCCGCCGTTGTACGGCGCATTGATCGCGTATACGTCGCCCGGGCGTATTTTCCCTTTGTTGTCGCGAATAATGGTTTCGACCGAGCGATCCATCGAGCCCAGATGCACAGGCATGTGCGGCGCATTGGCGACGAGCGTGCCCACGCCGGAAAACACCGCGCAGGAGAAATCGAGCCGCTCCTTGATGTTCACCGAGTAGGCGGTGTTTTGCAGCGCAACGCCCATTTGCTCTGCGATCGACATGAAAAGATTGTTGAAAATCTCCAGCATCACCGGATCGGCCTTGGTGCCGATGGCGCTCTGGCGCTTGATCGCCACGACACGCGTGAGTGTGAGATGGTTCTTCGCCGTGATCTCCGCGCGCCAGCCGTGCTCGACCACAACGGTCTGGTGCGGCTCGACGATGATGGCGGGACCCAAAACCTTGTGACCGGGCGCAAGCTGCTCGCGCATATAGACAGACGCGTCATGCCACTTTCCGCCGGAGAAAAACTTGGTCTGCCGGGTAGGGGAGGGCAGCTTCGCGCGCGTAGGCTTTAAGGTTAGCTCGCGAAACTTCGCGCCACCGCCAATCGCTTCCACCGACACCGCTTCGACCACGAGGTCCTTCTTGCGATCGATGAAACCGAAGCGCGCCTTGTGCGCCTTCTCGAACGCGGACTTTATCGCCGCCAGCGAGCCGGCATTGACCACCAGCGCCGTATCGGTGCCGGCATAGCGGATATGCGCGCGCACAATGACTTTGATTTTTGCGCCCGGCACGCCCTGGCCGGCGACTTCAGCCTTGGCGATCATTCCAAGCCCGCTCCCGATGCGCTTGATCGCGGCATGTGCCTTCTTGCCGAACGGCTCCTCGATCGCCTGCTGGCGGGTCGCGCGCACATCGGCGAGGCCCATGCCATAGGCCGAAAGCAGCGACGAAAACGGGTGGATCAGCACCTTCGTCATGCCGAGTGCGTCGGCGACGAGACACGCATGCTGCCCGCCGGCGCCGCCGAAGCAGTTGAGCG
>PNAI01000048.1:0-120493 GCA_003169835.1 Hyphomicrobiales bacterium
AAAGACCCCGTGCACCTTTACTATAGCTTTGCACTGGTATTCGTGACTGCTTGTGTAGAATAGGTGGTAGACTTTGAAGCGCCGGCGCTAGTCGGTGTGGAGTCGCAATGTGAAATACCACCCTAGTGGTTATGGATCTCTAACCGCGTCCCGTTATCCGGGGCCGGGACAGTGCATGGTGGGTAGTTTGACTGGGGCGGTCGCCTCCCAAAGAGTAACGGAGGCGTTCGATGGTAGGCTCAGAGCGGTCGGAAATCGCTCGTTGAGTGCAATGGCATAAGCCTGCCTGACTGCAAGACAAACAAGTCGAGCAGAGACGAAAGTCGGACATAGTGATCCGGTGGTCCCGCGTGGAAGGGCCATCGCTCAACGGATAAAAGGTACGCCGGGGATAACAGGCTGATGATGCCCAAGAGTCCATATCGACGGCATCGTTTGGCACCTCGATGTCGGCTCATCACATCCTGGGGCTGGAGCAGGTCCCAAGGGTATGGCTGTTCGCCATTTAAAGTGGTACGTGAGCTGGGTTCAGAACGTCGNNAGACAGTTCGGTCCCTATCTGCCGTGGGTGTCGGAGTTTTGAGAGGATCTGTCTTTAGTACGAGAGGACCGAGATGGACGCACCTCTGGTGTAGCAGTTGTGGCGCCAGCCGCAGCGCTGCGTAGCTATGTGCGGACGGGATAACCGCTGAAAGCATCTAAGCGGGAAACCCACCTCGAAACGAGAACTCCCTAAACAGAGCCGTGGTAGACCACCACGTTGATAGGCCGGGTGTGTAAGCACCGTAAGGTGTTGAGCTTACCGGTCCTAATAGCTCGATCGACTTGATCATTCTTATCTTCAATGCTCATTCGTGCGTGATCAGCACATGAGAAGAAAACCAGTTTGTTTCATTTTCGTCCTTCGCCGGCCTGGTGGTATTTGCGGGGAGCCTGTACCCGATCCCATCCCGAACTCGGCCGTTAATCTCCCCTGCGCCAATGGTACTAAGTCTCAAGACTTGGAAGAGTAGGTCGCTGCCAGGCCTGCCAAGGACGAAAATAATCTTTTCATGATCATCAGACGATCAACATCAAATGGCCGCCAGCAATGGCGGCCATTTGTATTTCAAGGCCAGAGCGCTTCAAGACCAGTGCGCTTCAAGACCGAAGCCTCCGCGGAAACGCGGAGTTTTTTTGTTTTTTGATGCGGGATCGATTTCACCCGCGCGCCATCCGCGCTAGAGCCTTATCCACCTTGATGGAATCAGAACAGGGCTCTAGCTTATTGTTTGAGCATGATCTTTTCCGAAAACCGGTTCCCACTTTTCGGGATCATGCTCTAACGTCGCTTCCACAGTTCAGCGCCGGAGGAACCGCGTCATGGCCACCAATCGCGTCTATCGTATTGCCGTGATCCCTGGCGACGGCATCGGCAAAGAGGTCGTGCCGGAAGGCGTGCGCGCGCTCGAGGCGGTGTCGAAGAAGTTCGGATTCGAGTTGCGGCAGGATTGGTTCGACTTCGCGTCTTACGACTATTACGCCAAGCACGAACGCATGATGCCGGAGGATTGGAAGGAGCGGATCGGTATGCACGACGCGATCTTCTTCGGCGCCGTTGGCTGGCCGGCAAAGATCCCCGATCACATCTCGCTCTGGGGTTCGCTGATTCAATTCCGCCGCGAGTTCGACCAGTACGTAAATTTAAGACCCGTGCGTCTGATGCCCGGCGTGCCGTCGCCGCTTGCGGGCCGCAAGCCCGGCGATATCGACTTCTGGGTGGTGCGTGAAAACACCGAGGGCGAGTACTCCTCGATCGGCGGGCGGATGTTTCCCGGCACCGAGCGCGAAATCGTGATGCAGGAGACGGTGTTCACGCGAGTCGGCGTCGATCGCGTGTTGAAGTTTGCCTTCGAGCTCGCGCGCAAGACGCCGAAAAAGCATCTCACCTCCGCAACCAAATCCAACGGTATCGCGATCACGATGCCGTATTGGGACGAGCGCGTGGAGGCGATGGCGAAGAATTTTCCCGATATCAAATGGGACAAGTATCACATCGATATTCTGTCCGCGCTGTTCGTGCTGAAGCCGGATCGTTTCAACGTCGTGGTTGCGTCCAATTTGTTCGGAGATATCTTGTCCGATCTGGGCCCGGCCTGCACCGGAACAATCGGGATCGCGCCGAGCGGAAACATCAATCCCGAACGGAAGTTTCCGTCGGTGTTCGAGCCGGTGCACGGTTCCGCGCCTGACATCGCGGGGCAAGGTATTGCCAATCCGATCGGCCAGATCTGGTCGGGGGCCATGATGCTGGAGCACCTTGGTGAGAACGACGCGGCAAAAGCGATCGTTTCCGCGATTGAAAAGGTGCTGGCCGAACAGAGGCTGCGCACGCGCGATCTCGGCGGACTCGCAAGCACGATCGACTGCGGCAAGGCCGTCGCCAATTATCTTTGATCGCGGGTATACACATCGTCAATCAGGCGCGCGCCACGCAGTCGATCTCGACGTCGAATGGGCCGTGCCACGGAAGAACGCAGATGAAGCTGCGCGCCGGTGGGTTCGACGGGAAATAGCGCGCATACACCTTGTTGATCGCGGCAAAATGCGCGGCGTCGGTACAGTAGACGTTACACTTGATGATGTTATCGAGCGATGAGCCCGCTGCAGTGAGGCAGAGCTTAATCTGCTCAAGTTCAATCTCGGTCTGTCGTTCGACTGAGACGCGTGTGATTTCGCCGGTTTTTGGGTCGTAGGGCGGGATATTCGACACGAACACGAGATCGCCGCTTTTGACCACCGGCGACACCGGCACGTTGCGGGCCTCATTCCAGCTGGACAGCGGCTCGACGCGAATAACTTTCCGCTTCATGATGATTCCTCGTGTTTGTTCGACATCATGATGGTCGCATCGTGGACGGCGTCTGTCATGCTCCTTTAATTCGGCGGATGCCGAACTATCGCTGCTTACTGGCGTCTTAGCCGCAGAGGTAGAGTTGGCGGTGATCGCTGAACATTTTTGCGAACGAGGAGGAGAGATCATGACGTGGACCATGCAGGACATCGGGGTCGCGTCGCAGATCGGCCGCTATAGCGACGCCGTCGAGGTGCGCGGAAATGCGCGTTGGTTGTTCACGTCGGGAACCCCCGGCCTCGGCGTCGATGGCATGCTGCCGCCGGACATCGCCGGACAGGCGGAACTCGCCTGGCGCCATATCGTCACCATGCTCGAGCGGGCTGCGATGACGGTGAATGACCTTGTGAAGGTCACACACTATCTGCTGCGAGCTGCCGACATTCCGGCATACGTTGAGGTTCGCTCGCGCTTTCTCGGCGCTGCGCGGCCTGCCTCTATGCTGCTGGTGGTGCCACAGCTTGTGAAGCCGGAATTTCTACTGGAAGTCGAAGCCTATGCTGCCAAAGAATAGCCATGGTCGGCACCGCAAACATGGTTGAGGTTGCCGCGCTGGTCGGCGATACCGCGCGTGCCACCATTCTTGCCGCGCTCATGGGTGGCCAGGCTTTGACCGGCAGCGAGCTCGCATTTCTCGCCCGCATCTCGCGATCGACCGCAAGTGAGCACCTTTCCAAGCTTGTCGAAGCGCGGCTGATCGCAATCACCAAGCAGGGACGCTTCCGCTATTACCGGATCGTGTCGCCACGGGTCGCAAAGATGCTCGAAAGCATCGAACTGGTCGCCGCCATCGACGTGCCGCCGCGATACCAGCCGCGTTCGATGAAGGACGACGCGCTGCGCTTCGCACGCACCTGCTACGATCATCTGGCCGGTCAAGTCGGCGTCGCAATCGCCGATGCGCTCGTTACCAATGGTCACATCATTCTCGCCGAGGAGGGCGGTGAGGTGACCGATGCCGGTGCGCGATTCCTGGCCGGGTTCGGCGCCGATTTGACGTCGAAGTCGCGAAGCCGACGGCTGTTCTGCCAACCTTGCCTCGATTGGAGCGAGCGCCGGCTTCATGTCGCGGGCCACGTCGGGGCGGAAATCTGCCGCCGCTGTCTGGAACTGGGCTGGCTCAGGCGCGTGCGCGACTCGCGCGCGCTACGTCTTACGCCTGATGGCAAATCCGGTCTGCGCGACCACTTTGGCTTGGATCTCGACAACCCAGAACTGTTGCGGCCGCGGGCCTTGGCGAGTGCCGGCAAAGGGGCTTCGGTCATTCCTCTGCGCCGCTGATATTGCGCCTCCATATTGCGTTAGTATCTCGCACCTGAGCGCGTGCTATCAGCATCCGCTCGTGAGGAGGCCGCAATGTCACGCCTGCGCATCTACGGCATCGCGCGCACGCGCGCGTTTCGTGCGATCTGGATCGCCAAGGAACTCGGCATCGACTACGAACATATTCCGATCGAAATCGGCGAGGCCGGCGCGAAGAAGACGGAATACCTCGCGGTCAATCCGAACGGCCGGCTGCCTGCGATCGACGACGATGGGTTTGTGCTGTGGGAGTCGCTTGCCATCACGCTCTATCTCGCGAAAAAGCACGGAATTGGGCGGCTCTATCCGGCCACGCTTGAGGCCGAGGCCAGGACCTGGCAATGGAGCTTGTGGGCGCTCAACGAGGTCGACCGCGGCGTCAACATCTGGTCGCTGCATGCGGTGCGGCTGCCGCCGGAAGATCGCAATCCCGATAAACTCGCGGAGGCGCTGAAAGTCCTGGTGGCGCCGCTTAGGGTGCTTGATCGCGAATTCGCGGAGCGCCCGTATCTGCTCGGCGACGAATTCACCGTCGCCGATCTCAACGTCGCGGCGGTGATCAGCCGCGCGATCGAAATGGACATGCCCGAGACGCCAAACGTTGCGCGATGGCTGCGCCGCTGCCTTGAGCGCTCAGCTGCGCGCGAGGCGCGCCGTTTGCGTGCCGAGTCCGACGCGGCCTCGCCGCCCGATGCGATCCGATTGATCGCCCGCATCAACCGCCTATGATCGATTGATGCCTAAGCCGGTTTCGCAGGAATTTCTCGACAATCTCGGCCGCACGCTCGAACAGGGCGTTGCCGCGCATCGGGCAGGGCGGCTCGATGAAGCGGAAAAAATCTACGCGCGCATTCTCAAGAGCTTGCCCGACCAGTTCGACGCGCTGCTGCTCATGGCCCAGCTCAAGATGGCGCGCGGCAAGGCGGCTGAGGCCTATCGCTTGGCAAGCGCTGCGACCGCTGCACGGCCGGACTCGGCCGATGCTCGGGTGGCGCTCGGTCACATTCTTCGCGCGCTCAAGCGTGATGACGAGGCGCTGGCCGCCTTCGAGAAGGCGCTGGCGATTGTGCCCGGCCATATCGATGCGCTGGGCAGCCGCGGCGATGCACTGCTGGCGCGCGGGCGGGCCGAGGAGGGGCTGCAATGTTTCGATAAGATTCTCACGCTTGCGCCCGGCCATCGCGAGGCGCGCGCCAATCGCGGCGCGGCGCTCGCCAAGCTCGAACGATATGAAGAAGCGCTCGCCGAATTCGACGCCGTCCTGGCGCAGGCGCCGCAGCACCCATCGCCGCATTACTCTATAGCGCTCTACAATCGCGCCAATGCGCTTACGAGTGTTGGGCGCTACGCGGAATCGCTTGCAGCGTATGACCGCGTTTTGGCGGCTGTTCCACAGCATGCGCCGGCCTGGAACAATCGTGGCAATGCGCTGATGGCGCTTAAGCGTCACGCGGATGCTGTGGAGAGCTTTTCGAAGGCGGTCGCGCACAAGCCCGACTATGCGGATGCCTATTTCAATCGATCGCTTGCGCTGCTTGCGGTTGGCGACTATGCGCGTGGTTTTACGGATTACGAGTGGCGCTGGAAGCGCTCCGGCATGCCGGCCGTGCGACGCAACTTTGGCCGGCCGCTATGGCTTGGCGAATTTCCGCTGGCGCGGAAGACTATCCTGGTTCACTCGGAGCAGGGCCTGGGCGATTGCATTCAATTCGCGCGTTACATTCCGCTGCTCGCGCGCGAGGGGGCGAGTGTCGTGCTTGAGGTGCAAGCGGAACTGAAATCGCTCTTGTCGCGGCTTGTGGGTGTGTCGCAGATTTTTGCGCGCGGGGAGGCACTGCCGGGGTTTGACGTGCAATGTCCCGTTGGCAGCTTGCCGCTCGCGCATAAGACTGTGGCCGCGAGCGTACCGGCGGAGATTCCATATCTCGCCACCGACGAAAAACGTTTGGCGAAATGGCGTTCGCGTCTTGAGGCCCTCAAAACTCCGCGCGTTGCTTTTGTTTGGGCGGGAAATGTCAGCCACGCCAACGACCGCAATCGCTCGATTACGTTCGCGCAGCTCAAGCCGCTTTGGGAGAACGGCGCTGCAAGCTTCGTGAGCCTGCAGCGCGAGCTGCGCCGTTCCGACGCGGAAGAACTTAAAAAGGCGCCTGACGTTTTGCACCTCGGCGATGAATTTTCCGACCTCGACGACACGGCCGCGGTCATCGCGCTATGCGAACTGGTCGTTTCCGTCGACACATCGGTGGCGCATCTCGCTGCCGCCATGGGGCGGCCGACTTGGGTGCTGCTGCCATTCTCTCCCGATTGGCGCTGGACGCTCGAAGCCGAGCGAAGCCCGTGGTATCCGGCGGCGCGGCTGTTCCGCCAACCGCAATTGGGGGATTGGGCGAGCGTGATCGAGCGCGTGCGCATGGAGCTTGCAAAGCTTGGCGGCGCTCCAGCGTGAAGCCTTGTATAAGCGAAGCAATGATCGATACGTCGGGCTTCCCAAGCATGGATCGCATTGCTACATAAGCCACGCACGCGGGGCGAAAATCCCGCGCGACCGATTTATCGCGGGGTGGAGCAGCCCGGTAGCTCGTCAGGCTCATAACCTGAAGGTCAGAGGTTCAAATCCTCTCCCCGCAACCAAATTAGCCTGTGATGTCAACGACATCACAGGCTTTTTGTTGGGTGTCGCGGGAGCTGAGGCGCTCACTTAGAGCCTTATCTACCTTGATGGAATCAGAGCAGGGCTCTAGCTTTTTGTTGAGCATGATCTTTTCCGAAAACCGGTTCCCACTTTTTGGGATCATGCTCTAATTGCGGCGATGCAGACGATGCTCCATCCACAGCAACAGTGAATTCGCGAGCACGGCGAAGACGAACAGCATGATCGCGACGGTGAGCATCTCCTCCGATTGGGCGAGCGACATGGCGTTGATGATGAGAAATCCAAGCCCGCGTTTGGATGCGAACATCTCAGCGAGCAGCACGCCCAGCAGCGTGACCGTGAAGCCGATGCGAAGTCCGGCAACGACCTCGGGTAACGTGGCTGGAAAAAAAACGGCGAAGATGGTTTGCCATTTCGAGAGATGCAGGGTGCGCGCTACCTTCAGATAGACTGGCGGAATATTGCGGATGGCGCTCATGGTGAGCAGCGCTACCGGCAAGATGCCATGCAACGCGCCGAAGGCGACCTTGCCCGAAATTCCGAGCCCGAAGATGAGCAGGATCACCGGATAGAGCGTGATTTTGGGAATGGAATAGAGTGCCACCAGCAGCGGCTCGCCGACGGCGCCCGACAAATGATGCGCACCGAGCCAGACGCCGATCGCAAGGCCCAGTCCATAGGCGATGACAAGCGCGTAGGTGAATGCGGCGAGCGTCGCCAAAGCGTTCTCGGCAAAGCGCGCGCTCGGCACCAAATGGGCGAGATAGGCGAGCGTGGCCGCCGGTCCCGGCAATGCGGTGTCGCCCACCATGAGATTTAGGCCCTGCCAGACCGCGAGCAAGATGGCCACGATGATCAGCGAATCGGTTACGCGTTGCGTTGCGATCATTGCGGCCGTACTCCGCGACGAGCCGACCAGCGTAGATCCCAGGCGTGCAGCGCCATGTTCATGCAGGTCGCAAACACCAGGAGTAAAAGGATCAGCGCGTACATCTTGCGATTGTTAAAATCGCTGTAGGCGTCGGCGATGGCGCGGCCGAGGCCTGCGGGCGCAAGTATGAATTCGCTGGCGATGACCGCGATGAATCCGTAGCTGACCGCGAGCTTGACTCCGGTGAAGAGATGTGGGGCGGCGGCCGGAAGTTTCAACCGCAGGGCGGTGTCGAGCGGGCCCATGCGATGCACGCGCGCTACTTTGGTGAGCACGCGTGGAACGCGGTCGAGGCCGTTAAGGGTGGCGATGATCATGGCGACGGCGGCGGCTGCGATGCCAATCAGAACGATCGGGATGATAGACAGGCCAAAGATGGCGACCATCACCGGATAGAAGATGAAGATCGGCACGGCATAATAAGTGGCTAAGAGCGGATCGAGCGCTCGCCGTACGCGCGGCACGGCGTGAATTAAAAGCCCGAGCGCAAATCCGAGTACGATGGATATCGCCACGGCGATCACCACGACGCCGAACGTGCGGGCGATGTCGCTGTTGAGCTCGCCGGACGCCAGGAGGCGGACCAGCACGGTCGTCATTTCGGAGGGCGGGATGATGGTGCGGTAGTCGATGAAGCCGAGCCGGCAGGCGAGTTCAAGCAGGCCTATGGCGGCAATAACGACAATAAGCCTGATGACGCCGACACGGCTCATGCCGGACCCGCGCCGGAATGACCAAGCGATTTGATCGACTCGCCGCGGAGGTTCTCCCACAGACGGCCGGTGATCTCGCCGAAGCTGGTTTCGCTGACAATTGTGCTGTCGCGCTCGCGCGGCCAGCGGGTCTCGACAATGTCCATAAAACGTCCCGGCCGCGCCGACATCGCCCCGATGCGATCGGAGAGCATGGCGGCCTCGTCGAGCGCGTGGGTGATCAGCAACACGGTCGCGCTGGTGCGCCGCCAGAGGCGGAGCACTTCGTCGCCCATGAGCAGGCGCGTCTGCGCATCGAGCGCGCCGAACGGCTCGTCGAGCAGGATTAGGCGCGGCTGGAGTACCAGGGTGCGGGCGATGCAGACGCGCTGCCGCATGCCCCCCGAAAGCTGCGAGGGATACGCCCTGGCGAAATCCTGAAGCCCCATGAACGCCAGCGCGTCGTTGACGCTGCGGCTTACTTCGGCTTCGGGCGCGCCGGCGCGGCGCAGGCCAAATGCCGCGTTGTCCCAGACCGTAAGCCAGGGAAAGCTCGCGTCCTCCTGAAAAACTACGCCAATTCCGTCGGGGACATCGGCGGTGACGGGCTGGCCCTCGAAAGTCACGGTGCCGGAGGTCGGCGACTGCAGGCCGGCCAGAATTTCCAGCAGCGTAGACTTGCCGCAGCCGGAAGGACCAACGACGGCGAAGAATTCGCCCCTGCGCAGTTCAAGATCGACGGGTCCAAGCGCGTGGACCGGTTGCTGGCCGGTCGCGCCTGGAAAAATCCGCGTTACGCCCAAGAGCCGTGCATGGACTTCGCCGCCGGAGTCCGGACCGGTCATTTTTGCAGATCGCTCGGCAGAAAGGACGTATCGATCATCTTGCTGAGATCGGGTTCGCTGTTGAGCATGCCCACGTATTTCATCGCGCGCACTGCGTTCTGCAGCAGCTCCATTTCGATTTTTCCCTCGCTCCAGAATTTAGCATCCACAAGCTGATTGACCAAAGTCGTGGTGTCTTTCGCGGGAAGCGGTTCATAGAGCTTGATCAGGGTCGGAAGAGCTTCCTGTTTGTGCTCATAGATGAATTTCACGCCTTCGCGCCGGCCAGCGAGGATGGCGCGCAATTTGTCGGGGTTGTTCTTCATCAGTTTTCCGGACGCTATACCAATCGCTGGCGGCAAAAATGGCAGTTCCTTTGGTCCCATGATGACGCGGTATTTGCTTTCCGCGCCGCGGGCCAAGAACAGAACTCCGGGAATGCTGGTGGCGTCGACGACGCCGTTCTCAAGCGCAGAGAGGGCGCCGGAGAGACCGCCGAGTGCCACGCGCTGGAGGTCGTCCGGTTTCATGCCGCCCTTTTCCATGGCCAGCACGGCGGTCATTTCGCCGAGCGATTTCGGATTGCTGATGCCGAATTTCTTGCCCTTGAGATCCTGAATTGTCTTGATCGGTGAGTTGGGCATCACAATGATGACATTGGAAGCCAGCGAGCGCGAACCGAGATTGACGATCTTGATGTCCTGGCCTTCGAGAATTGCAGCGATCACGCCCGCGGGCGAGGTTTCGCCGTAGCCGAGGTCGCTCGCGATGACGTTGCGTACAGAGGTGCCGCCGCCGTCGCCGGAAATGACCTCGATATCAACGCCCGCCTTCTTAAAGAATCCTTTTTCGATCGAAACCGCGAACGGCGCACCGGAGGGGTCCGCCTTGTATTGCGTGACGACGAGATCTTCCGCTTTCACCGGGGCAGCCACTGCCAGGATTACCGCGGCCATAAGCACGTTCAGGCTGAGTTTCGTCATGGGTATCTCCCTGCGATTTCTCGAAGGATGTACCCTATTTTGTCTCACATTGCCCAGGGGTCAGGACGACGCGGGAGCGACGGTTACGACGCCGCGCGTGAAGTTGCGGACTTTGGGCCGTGCCGGCGCCTTATCGCGTCGGTGTTGTCACCGGAGGGATGGGCATGAAGGGGATGGGTGCTGTGCCGAGCAACTGAGAGGGCAATTTTCCGTCCCAGCGTTCGGCCCGGCGCAGTTCGATCAGGCCGGGGTTTCCTTGCAGCGCCATCGCCTGAGCGGCGATTGCGGCGGCCTCGGCCTCGCCCTTGAGCTTGATGATGGCTTGGGCTTCGGCCTGCGCGCGCAGCAAGTTGCCGTCGGCATCGCCGCGGGCGCGTTCGCGAATCGCATTGGCTTCACCGATCGCCGTGATCCGTTTGCTGTCGGCGTCAACCTCGGCCTGGCGCTTGAGTTGCTCGGCGCGCTCGACCAGGGTTTTCGCGATCGCGGCCTGGTCGACCGCCTGCCGGAACTGCGGCGTGTAGTCGATGTTGTTGATCTGAAAATCGGTCACTTCGAGACCGAAAAAGCGTTGTGCGTCCTGATGGAGGACATCGAACACACGCTTGCCGACGTCGCCGCGGCGCGAGGCGATATCCGTCACGTTGACCTTGCCGACCTCCGCCTTGAAGCGATCGAGCGTGAGCGTCGAGAGCCGTTGCTCGAAATCGGGAACCTCGCGGAAAATGCGCTCGGCCTGTTCAACCGCGATCCGGTAGTTGACGGTGAACACCGCGTCGAGTTCCTGGTTATCGATGGTGTAGGTGTTCACCTTGCTCAACTGGAACGCCCGAATGTCGGTGCGGTACATGGTGGCGGTGTCGGCGATCGGAACCTTGAAATGCAGGCCCGGGCCGACCGTGTATCTGATCGCGCCCCAGCGCGTGACGATGCCGACCTCGTGCCGATCGACGGTGAAATACGATCCGTAGATGGCGAGAAATACAACGACACCGGCGATGATCCACCAGGTGAGTTTGGAAAACGATGGGCCTATGCCGCCTGCCGACATGGTGTCCTTGATGGCTTTCTCAATGATCGACATGAAATTCCCCCTTGGCTCCCTATGTGTCGCGCGCACCAGCCAAACGATATGGTTGCCAGC
Organism: Hyphomicrobiales bacterium; assembly: GCA_003169835.1. Classification (GTDB taxonomy): domain Bacteria; phylum Pseudomonadota; class Alphaproteobacteria; order Rhizobiales; family Xanthobacteraceae; genus PNAI01. Next base: position 11,426 of record PNAI01000048.1, read on the forward strand.
AAGCTAAGAATGTCAACGTTTCTCGAATGAGCCGCATTTTCGAGGTGTGAAGTTGTCCCAAATTAATTTGGTAAGCAAGACGCGCGAGACCGCGCGCTTGCTTGGGGGCGCAGCAATATCAACACGCTATCAACATGATTGAGATATTTGGAATGCTTGGGCCAGCGGGTCTTTTGCGCTGCATTGAATAAGAGACAGTCGCGGTCATGGCGGCGGTGTCTACACGATCGGCGCAGGGTCGATCACGCCTTTATCAAGTGTTAAAAATTGCCAAATAGTGTGCGCTCGAGAAGCGATATGACGGACGCCGTCCTGGGTGAGCGCAAGATCATCTGGGGCTCGCGAAGTTTCGAATACGTTGTGTGAACCAGAACGGATCACCATGGCTAGGCACCTCGCGTTGATCGATGAGCTCAACGATGCTGTCGCGTACGGCAGCACGGAGCGGCGAGGTGAAGTGCTTGCGCGCATCACCGATCTGTTCGCATTCGGGGCCACGAGTTATGCCAGCGAACAAATCCTACTATTCGACGATATTTTCAAGCGGCTCGTCGCCTCGATAGAAGTCTCCGCGCGGGCCGCACTGGCCAATCGTCTGGCGACCATCCCATACGCGCCGCCCGAGATCAGCCGAACGCTCGCTTCCGATGAAGCTATCGCAGTGGCGGGGCCGATGCTCGAACATTTCGAAGCGCTCGACGGTGCAACCCTTGTGGAGCAGGCGCGGACCAAGAGCCAACAGCATTTGCTCGCGATTTCGCGCCGTAAGCTGCTCGATATCGCCGTCACGGACGTGCTGGTCGAGCGTGGCGACAAGCCGGTCGTACTGAGTATGGCAGCCAATCCCGGAGCGACGTTTTCGGATTCCGGCTTTACGACGCTGATCAAGCGCACACAGGGAGACGATGAGCTTGCGATTTGCGTCGGACTTCGACGCGATATACCCCGGCATCATTTGCTGAAGCTGCTTGCATGCGCCTCGCATGCAGTGCGGGCCAAGCTTGACTCCGCTCATATAATGGCAACGGCGGTCATTCAGAGTGCGGTTGCGGAAGCTGCTAACACTATCCAGAGCGCAACCGGCGCGGATTCGCGAAACTATCTCACAGCGTGTGCGCATGTCGGCGCGTTGTATACCGCCGGCAATCTCGACGAGGGAGAAGTCGAGAACTTTGCCAAGATGGGTAACTTCGAAGAGACGACGGCCGCGCTTGCGATGCTTTGCGATCTGCCGATCGAAGCGGTTGAGCGTGCCATGGTGCAAGATCAACCGGAATCGGTGCTGATTATCGCCAAAGCCATCGGAATCACGTGGCCGACGGTCAAACTCATCTTGAAGCTGCGAGCCGGAGAGTACGGCATTGGCAGCCATGAACTTGAGCAGTGTCTTGGTACGTTCACGCGGCTCAAGCCCGCTACCGCGCAACAGGTTGTCGAATTTCAGCGCAAGCGCGCGCAAAACGTCTAGCCGTCCGATAGCCCAGATTAACTCGACATTAATGCGGCCAGAACGCTTCGCGCGGCACATTGCGGCGCGTGCCGACGCGATCCGGCAACGTCCGGATTGGAAGGAGTTTTAACCTAAATGAAATAACTTCGGCGCGGGCCAGAGCTGCGGGTCATTTTCCAAGAGTTTTGCCAAGAAGTCTGCAATGTCCACTAGCAACCGCAATGCGGTCAGGCGTTCTTCGACCGAGATTGCGGTCAACGATGTCATGCGTGAATTTGCATTCTCCGATGTGGATTTTCGGAGTCTTGCCAAGCTTGCCCACGACCATGCCGGCATAGTGCTGCAAGAGAGCAAGCGCAACATGGTCTATGGTCGGCTCTCGCGCCGGCTGCGTGTCCTGCAGATAAATACATTTCGCGACTATCGAAAATATCTTGCGACACATGAGCGCGAGCTTGAAAGCTTCATCAATTCGCTCTCGACTAACCACACCAAATTCTTTCGCGAAGCTCACCATTTCGATCATCTGTGCGGAAACGTCGCGGTGCCGTACACGAAAGCGGACGGCCATGCCACATCCGGGAGGATGCGGATCTGGTCTGCGGGCTGCTCGACCGGTGAGGAGCCCTACAGCATTGCGGCGGTGTTAAATCGTGAGATTAGCGACATCGAGCGGTGCGACGTTCGTATTCTCGCGACCGATATCGATACCGACGTGCTGGCGAAGGCTGCGCGCGGGGTCTATGCCGCGAACGCAGCGGACGATGTACCTGCGGCCTACCGCTCATTTTTCGAGGTGAGAAAGAGCAATGAGTGCGCCGCCCATGTGTTCATCGATCATGACGTCCTAAAGCTCATCACGCTTCGGCAGCTCAATCTATTGAGGCCGTGGCCGTTCAAGGGATTGTTCGATGCGATCTTCTGCCGAAATGTGATGATCTATTTCGATGATGCTACCAAGGCGGCGCTGGTCGAGCGCTTTACGCAGCAGATCAAACCGGGTGGCTGGCTGTACATCGGTCATTCGGAATCGCTGATTGGTGCGCACCGCGGTTTGGAACTGGTTGGAAGTACGATCTATCGGCGCGTAGCATGAGTCATAGTTTGCCGCGGTCGACCAACGGAATAGCCGAATTCTTTAGATAGGGTATGCCATGAGCACTTCATCCCCGGTACGCGTTCTGGTCATCGACGATTCCGCGCTTATGCGGCAATTGCTTTCGGCGTTGCTGTCGGGAGACCCGGAAATCGAAGTGATCGGCACAGCGAACGACCCATTTATGGCGCGCGATCGCATCAAGGCGCTCAACCCGGATGTGATCACACTCGACATCGAAATGCCGCAGATGGACGGGCTCACGTTTCTGCGCAAGCTGATGGAACTTCGTCCGATGCCGGTGGTGATGTGCTCGACGCTCACGCAAGCGGGCGCCGATGCGACGCTCCAGGCACTCGAGATCGGCGCGGTCGATTTTATCTCCAAGCCGACCGGCAACGTCGCCGGCGCCATGGACGATCTGGGCATGGAGTTGAGAGCAAAAGTTAAAATGGCGGCGCGAGCGCGGGTGACCGCGCGCCGGGCCATGCCCGAACGCGTTCCGGTCAGGCGGGCGCAACTTGGCGGTATGGCGGAAAAAATCATTGTGATGGGTGCATCCACCGGTGGGGTGGAAGCGTTGACGAAGGTGCTTGTTCATCTGCCGTCCGATACGCCGCCTATTCTGGTCACGCAGCACATGCCGCCGCGTTTTACGGGGGCCTTCGCCAACCGTCTCAACAACGAGTGCCCGATGACGATCCATGAGGCTGTGCATGATCAGCCGGTAGAACGGGGGCACGTCTACATTGCTCCGGGCGCGCATCACCTTGAATTGGCCCGCAGGAATGGGCGATTCCACTGTCTTCTGCACGATCAAGAGCCGGTCTCCGGCCATCGCCCTTCGGTGGATGTGCTGTTTCGCTCAGCGGCGCGTATTGCAGGTCCGATTACCATCGGGGTGATCCTGACGGGGATGGGCAAGGACGGGGCGGAGGGCATGTTGGAGCTGCGCCATGCACGGGCGATTACGCTCGGGCAGGATGAGGCATCCTCCTTGATTTATGGGATGCCGCGGGCCGCGTTCGAACGCGGCGCTGTCATGCATCAGCATTCGTTAACCAAGATGTCCGATGCCATTCTTGCAGCCTGTAGTGAAGCGGCGCCCGCGATGGCCGGAGCGTAACGGACGGCGGCTCTATAAGGGTTCGATTCCATGACGCGAATGGATGAACTGAAGAAGACTTTCTTCGTAGAGAGCAATGAACAGCTCGAAGCGATGGAGACCGGTTTGACCGATCTGCGCGAGGGCAGCGGATCGGATGACACGATCAATGCTGTTTTTCGGGCGGTTCATTCGATCAAGGGCGGCGCTGGCATTTTCGGCTATGAGCGGCTGGTCGAGTTCTCTCATGTTTTTGAAACCGTGCTCGACGCGATCCGGCACGGCAGTTTGGCCGCTGCGCCCGATGTCATCGATGTGCTGTTTGCGGCCAACGACATGCTGACGGATCTCGTCGAGTCAGCCCGTTCGGACGTCAATCTGCCGTTAGACTATGAAGCCGACTGCAGGGTGTTCCTTGAGCGGCTCACGGGGAAATCTCCGGCGATTGGGGCAGGTGCCGGGGAAGCCGAAATGGCGGCGCCGGCGGATTTTGACGGAATTGATTTTACGCCGGTGCGTGCGGAAGACTTCAACGCGCAGGATGAAAACCTACCCGAGCAATTCTTCGAGCAAGTCGCGCCTGCGGGGACGGACGCCGCGTTTGATGAGACGGCGGACGCCGCAAAGAATGCGCGTATAGACGGTATTGCCAAGGCGGTGACCACGACTATCCGCGTCGACCTCGATCGCATCGATCGCATGGTCAATATGGTCGGCGAACTTGTCATTGCTGAGGCCATGCTGAGCGAAATCGTCCAAGAGCTTCCCGAGGACACCAGCAATCGACTCTGGAAGACTTTCGACGAAGTGGTCCATCACACGCGCGAGCTTAAGAATAGTGTCATGGCGATGCGCGCGCAGCCGGTGAAATCGGTGTTCCAGCGCATGACGCGGCTGGTGCGTGAGCTATCGGCCAAGACCGGCAAAAAAGTGCATCTCGAAATGGTCGGCGAGAACACCGAGGTGGATAAGACGATCATCGAATGTTTGAGCGATCCGCTCGTCCATATCATCCGCAATTCAATCGACCACGGCATCGAATCTCCCGCCGATCGGGCTGCGCGCGGCAAGAATGAAACGGGGACCGTGCGCCTTTCCGCCGATCAGCGCGGCGGGCGCATCGTCATCGAGGTCAGCGACGATGGAGCGGGAATTAATTGTGAGCGTGTCCTCAAAAAAGCGCGCGAAAAGGGTTTGGTCGATGCCGGCGCGTCGCTCTCCGAAGACGAGATCAACAATCTCATCTTCTTGCCAGGATTTTCGACGGTCGAGACCGCTTCAGAGATTTCGGGCCGCGGTGTCGGCATGGACGTCGTGCGCCGCAATATTCTCGATATCGGCGGACGCATTTTGCTCAAATCGGTTCCGGGTCAGGGCATGACCATCCAGCTCGCGCTTCCGCTCACGCTTGCCGTGATGGATGGCATGATCATCCGGGTCGGAAACGAGACCTTTGTGCTGCCAATTTCGGCGATCGTCGAATGCTTGCGGCCGAATAACGCCGACGTCCGCAATTTGCTGGGCACGCGCGGAACGCTGCAGTTGCGCGACGCGATCGTGCCGCTGGTAAATCTTACCGATCTGCTTCAGGTGGAATCCGTGGCGCAAGCTGCCTCAGACGGAGTCGTGATCATTGTCGAGACCAGCGATGGTGTGCGCTTGGGTCTGATGGCCGACGAACTGTGCGGTCATCAGCAAATTGTCATCAAAAGCATCGAAGAGAATTATCATTGCGTTGCGGGAATTGCGGCCGCTACCATCTTGGGCAACGGTTGCGTTGCGTTCATCCTCGACATCGAAAAGTTGCCTGAACTAGCGCAGGAAGCGGAATCCCAGCTGCGGTCCGCAAATCCGCAGAATATCCGTTCGGCCGCAGCTTGAGCGGAGCAGCTACGAATTAAGTGTGCAGAACACGTATCGCGAGACCGAGTTACAAAGATGCCGAACGCAGCCGCGCTGAAAGTGCTGATTGTCGACGATCAATACAGCGTGCGGCAGGTGACGCGCATGGCGCTTGAAGAAATCGGTGTTCGCCACATCCTGGAATCGGAGGACGGTAAAGCAGCATTCGAGATGGTCAGCGCTCAGCCGCTCGACTTGATCATCTCGGATTACAATATGCCGGTGATGGATGGATTGGATCTATTGCGGGCGGTCCGTGGAAGGCCGGCGGTGCGAAAGCTTCCTTTCATTCTGTTGACCGGCCGCGGTGATCGCGAGCTGGTCGTCAAAGCCGCGCAGGCAGGCGTCAACAATTATCTCATCAAGCCATTCACGGCCGCCATCCTGCGGACAAAAATCGAACAGGTGATGGGGAAACTGTCGTGAAAAATATTTGGGCGGCGGCTACTCTTTGAGAGTTCCGCCCGCCGGAGAGTTCGCAGCCTCCAACACCCGACGCAATCCGCTGCTAAGTTCCGGTAATTGCTCGGGTCGCAGGTGACGATATTGCTCCTGTTTGGCGAGGAGCAGCGCGTCCACATGACAATCAATCATTTCATTGCGGTGGGGCGCCCCGGCAATGATTGCCTCCAAAATCTCGCATAGATTATTCGTGATGAAGGTGACGAGTTCAAATCCCATGGTCGTTCCGACATCGCGAATTTGGCGCGCATGGATGATTGCGGTCTCCGCCCAGGTCACGTCGCCGGCACTCGCCGAGCTGCCTTTTCGGAGCTGCGCCAGGAGGGGTTCCAGTTCGCCCTCAAGCCAGTCGCCGAAGCCCATTTTGATCTTGTCGACGGCCATCTGGGCGTTTTCCATGGCCTGGTCACGCGTCACGCCACCCGTTCGACGTGCCATTTTCTGAAAATGGCTGTCGACCAAAAACATCTTGCCGCCGTCCTGGGGTTCGCCTGCCATTAGCTCTGTCCCACACGTGCTGACTTGAAGAGGTTGTCGATTTCTGACTGGACCATGGTTGGACCACTCTCTGCGGCAACCGGTTGAGCCTTATCGCCTTTGCGGCGGCCGACACCGCCGGGATAGCCTTCGATCTTGAATCTCCGATCGGGCCCGTAATAGGTCGCCGTCTCGACGAATTGCCGTGGATTGAATGCAATCCAGCTCAAGCGATCGAAAAGGCTCGACGGCGATAGGGGTTTTGCGATCACCATGTTGGCTCCCGCGTCACGGGCGATCTTGATCACCGTCTCGCGCGTGTCGCCCGCCATGATCAGGATCGGTACTATACGATTTTCATTATCCGCCTTGCGACGGATGGCGTGCGTGACCTGGAGGCCGCCATGGGGAGGAAGTTTGTCGTCACACAGTAGTATGTCCACTTTCTGTGCATTGAGGGTGCGGATTGCATCGAATGAATTGCGAACTTCGGCCACGCTGTTAGCCCCGAAGCTGCGGAGAAGGCCAACGACAATTCGCGAAAAATAAGGATTGGCGTCGGCAACGAGAAACACCAATCCTTTGAGATTGAGACTTTGGGTTGTCATTCCGCCCTCTGAAATCCTGTCAAAGACGGCGGAGAAATTGGGGACGATTTTTCAAACTCGGCGCGGGCGCCGTGCCTCACCCAATTCGCGCGCTGTGAATATGTCATGCGGGAGCCGACGCTCGATAAAAATTATCCACTGGCAAGGTGCAGCCAGCTGCCGGTGGCAAGATCGACGCCTTGACACGATCACGCTTATTGAAACGCACGAGCGTGGCCGATGAGGCCGCGCACCGCCGTCCGCTGGTATCAGATTCGGGCAGGGTTGACAGTCCTTTCCTGCTGCTTTGTCGGTGCATGTGGGATGTGAATTTGCAGCCTGCGCTTGTGGAACGCCATCGTGCTGGAAAAGGGTTCGCGAGTGCGGAAATGCATCCCGGGATTGCCGCCGTAGGGCGGCATCTTGCCGCGTTACGGTTTCGATTGGCTGCAGTCCGGGCATTCACATCACTCGCGCCAAGAGCGATATCCAGATATATATCAAAGCTTTACTCGCAAATACACGTGCGGCTGGTAAAATCTTGCTGTGTTTTTGGCAGACTCCCGCGCTCCGTAATATTTTATGCCAAGCCACCTTTTTTTGGTTAATAGGATATTGGATATTCATGCGCGACTAGCGCCAAGCGGGTGTCGGAAGCGCCAAGGCGGCAGATCATACCGAACCGTTGAGATTCTCTACCTCTGTAAAGCCAACCCTCGGCAGGAACTCGGCGTAGCAACAAAGGGAGGAATGGCTATGAGAAAATGCTTGAACTCAAGGACTCTCGGTGCGGCGGTTGTGTTGGCCGCAGCGCAAATGACTGCTACCCACGCGGCGTGGGAGCCGTCCCGTCCGGTTGAAATCATCGTGCCGGCAGGACCCGGCGGCGGCGCCGATCAAATGGCGCGCGTCGTGCAGGGCATCGTGAGCAAACACAATCTGATGAAGCAATCGATGGTCGTCATCAACAAGGCGGGCGGCGCCGGTGGCGAAGGCTTTCTTGATGTGAAGGGCTCGAAGGACAATCCGCACAAGCTGGTGATCACCCTCTCCAACTTGTTCACCACACCGCTCGGTACCGGTATTCCATTCAACTGGAAAGATCTCACGCCGGTCGCCATGATGGCGCTCGATGAATTTGTGCTGTGGGTGAATGCCGAGACGCCGTACAAGACGGCGCAGGAGTACATCGAAGCCGTTAAGAAGGCGCCACCCGGCACGTTCAAAATGGGCGGCACCGGTTCCAAGCAAGAAGACCAGATCCTCACGGTCGCGATCGAAAAGGATGCGGGCGTCAAGTTCATGTACATTCCGTTTCGAGGCGGCGGAGAGGTAGCGGTGCAGCTCGTCGGCAAACACGTCGACTCGACCGTCAACAATCCGATTGAAGCCGTTGCGCAATGGCGCGCCAATTCAGTGCGACCGCTGTGCGTGTTCGACACAAAGCCGCTAGCCTACACCGATAAGGTGACCGCGGACAAATCCTGGGGCGATATCCCCACTTGCGCCTCGCAGGGACTGAAAACCACATATCTGATGCTGCGCGGGTTCTTCATGCCGCCAGGCGCAACCAAAGAGCAGGTTGACTATTACGTCGACCTTTTTAAGAAGGTGCGCGAGACACCGGAATGGAAAGGCCTGATGAAAAATGGCGCGTTTAACCAGTCCTTCATGGTCGGCGATGAATACACCAAGTGGGTTGAAGGCGAAGAGAAGCGCCACCAGACTCTGATGAAAGAAGCAGGGTTCCTGGCGAACTGATCATCCAGACAAATAATGCCAATCGTTGGATCAAATCCGATGGGGAGCAAAATTTGGAAGGAACATCAAACCGAAGTTTAGGAAGGCCTGTTCAAAAATGGCCGGTTCAACGGTGCGACAATCAAATCATCAAGTGTCGAAGAACCGGGAGGTTAATACGATGGGCATGTGTACGATAAGAGCGGTAGTTGCAGCGTCCGTTGTTGCGATATTTGTCAGCGGATCAGCTTTCGCAGCCGATCGCGCGAACAAAGACGAAGCGGTCGCGATGGTGAAGAAGGCGGTCGCTGCCATCAAGGCGAATGGCGATAAGGCCTATGCCGATATTACCGCGAAGGGCGGCCCGTTCACTGACCGCGATCTCTACATCGTTGTCTACAAGACCGATGGTGTTGTGCTTGCCCATGGCCAAAATGAAACATTGGTCGGCAAAAACCTATCGGACGCGAAAGATCCCGAAGGCAAGCCGTTTGTCGCCGAGCGCATTGAACTTGCGAAGAAGGGCGCGCCGTTCTGGCAGGACTACAAGTACATGGACCCGCTGACCAAGAAGTCTGAGCCAAAGCAGATGTACTGCGAGCCGGTCAACGACACGGCTGTATGCGGTGGCATCTATAAACTCTGATCGAGTATAAACTCTGATCGAGAAATTGCGAGCCGGCTAACCGCCGGCTCGCTTGCTACCATGATGCGGCGGAATATCCGACACGTGAAAATGTAATCGGGTGTCCGAAAAACGGGATCTAAAATCTAGGAATGGATCACAAAAAACCAATATTTATGGGGATGGAAATGGCTACAAGCGCAAGCGTCGTACCAGTTCACGCACGAGCGTCGGAGCTCATGCGATGGGGGCAGCTCGTCATCGGCATTGTCTGCATGGTGATGATCGCAAACCTGCAATATGGGTGGACTTTCTTCGTCCCCGATATTCAGAAGACGTTCGGGTGGGATCGCGCATCGATCCAAATCGCCTTCACGCTTTTCGTGCTGTTCGAAACATGGCTGGTTCCGATCGAAGGCTGGTTCGTCGACAAATACGGCCCGCGCATCGTCATTTTCATCGGCGGTATTCTTTGTGCCATCGGTTGGGTAATGAATTCCTACGCTACTTCGCTCAGCGCGTTCTATGCCGCCCAAATCATCGCGGGTATCGGTGCAGGTGGGGTGTATGGAACTTGTATTGGAACCGCGCTCAAGTGGTTTCCCGACAAGCGCGGACTTGCAGCAGGTCTGACCGCCGCGGGATTTGGCGCCGGATCGGCGTTGACGGTAGCGCCAATCCAAAACATGATTCAGTCGAGCGGATTCCAGGCGACATTCTTCAACTTTGGAATTGGCCAAGGCATCATCGTTTGTATCCTGGCATTTTTCATGAATGCGCCCAAGCCAGGCCAGGTGCCGGATACAGTTCAGAACACCGCCATTTTGCAGTCGAAGCGGCAATTCTCTCCAAGCGAAATCATCGGCCCGACGATGTTTTGGATCGTTGGTTCCGCTATCGCTTTGGTCGGTGGTTTGGCACTGTGGTCGATAGGCCAGCAGTTTTACATTCCGTTAGCTCTCGCGATCCTCATCTTCTGCTATGGTGGCTACGTGGTCTGGACGCGCGGCCAACCCGTCTTCACGCTCATGTATTTCATGTTCGTGATGGTCGGTGCTGGCGGCTTGATGGTGACTGCAAATCTCGCGCCGATTTCGCAAGATTTGAAAATTGCCGGAATCCCGGTGTCATTGTTCGGACTGACGATGACTGCCCTCACATTTGCGGCAACCATCGACCGCGTCTTGAACGGTCTCACGCGTCCGTTCTTCGGGTGGGTGTCTGATCACATCGGTCGTGAAAACACGATGTTCCTTGCGTTCTTCATCGAGGGCGTCGGAATTTTCGCGCTGTACAAGTTCGGGTCGGATCCGGTGATTTTCGTCATTCTGAGCGGTTTGGTGTTCTTTGCCTGGGGCGAGATTTACAGCCTCTTCCCATCGACCTGCACCGACACGTTTGGTTCGAAATTTGCCACCACAAATGCCGGATTGTTATACACCGCAAAGGGAACTGCAGCGCTTTTGGTGCCCTATACCAACCAGATCCAAAAAATGACGGGAAGCTGGGACATGGTGTTCATCATTGCGGCCGGAGCGAACATCCTCGCAGCAGTCCTTGCGATCGCTGTGCTTAAACCCTGGCGTCGGAAGATTCTGTCGTCAGCGACTCACAGCGAAAGTCTGAAGATCGCTGCATGAAGGACTGTGATGCCCCGCCTCGGTAATGAGGCGGGGCTCATAACCTGGGTCTAGCCATTTATTCGATTGAGATGGTTGTTGCGGCTGATCAAGACGCAGCATGCCCATAGGGTGTCGCTGATGACGGTCGGCAAAAATATTGCATAACCGTTGCACCGTCTTAGTCTCTGGAATACGTTATGCCAGATATGACAACCGATAAACGCATAGTGCGCCGTGTTTCCGCTCGGAGTTCAGGTCCGGGAAGGGCTGCCGCCGTCACGCCCCTGCTCGCGATTGAGCCGATCGATACGTCGTTCAGCTTCAAGAACAAAGCCTATGCGGCTTTGAAGAACGTGATCGTGTCGATGGACATCTATCGCAGCCGTTCAGACATCAGGCTTGATGAGCGCAAACTGGCGCAAGATTTCGGCGTGAGCCGCACACCGGTGCGCGAGGCGATGGCGCAGCTTGAGCGCGAGGGCTTCGTGCGTGCGGTGCCGCGGCGCGGCATCTTCGTGGTGCGCAAGACCAAGCGTGAAGTGATCGAAATGATCACCGCCTGGGCGGCGCTCGAAAGCATGGCCGCGCGCCTCATCACCCAGAACGCAAGCAATGAGCAGATCGCGAGTTTGGGGCGAATGTTCGCGACCTTCGTGGGCGGCCAGTTGCACGCGCATCTTGATGAGTATTCCGAGGTAAACATCGAGTTCCACCAGACCATCATTCGCATGAGCGGAAACAGTGTGCTCATCAAGCTGGCAGAGAACCTGTTCACCCACATGCGCATGATCCGGATGAAAACGATTGGAGAGCATGATCGCGCCGATCGCTCGATCCGAGATCACATGAACATCATTGAGGCGTTGGAAGCGCGGGATATCGCGCGCGCCGAGGAATTGGTGCGCAATCACGCGCTGGGTTTGGCCGAGCACGTGGAAAAATACGCCGACTATTTGGACTGAAAGCAAAAAAGCGTAGGAGGACCATCATGGCCGAAGCAGCAGTGAAAACGAAACCCGCAGCCGCCACGGCGGACGGAGCAGAGCGGGAGCTGACGGATGGCTTTCACCTCGTCATCGATGCGCTCAAGCTCAACGGTCTCAACACGATCTATGGGGTGCCTGGCATTCCGATCACGGACTTTGGCCGTATGGCGCAGGCTGAAGGCATCCGCATCATCTCGTTCCGGCATGAGCAGAACGCGGGTTATGCGGCGTCGATCGCCGGCTTCCTTACCAAGAAACCCGGCGTCTGCCTCACGGTGTCGGCGCCGGGCTTTCTCAACGGTCTAACCGCGCTCGCCCACGCCACGACCAACTGCTTCCCGATGATCCTGATCTCCGGCTCGTCAGAGCGCGAGATCGTCGATCTGCAGCAGGGCGACTACGAAGAAATGGATCAGCTCGCGATCGCCAAGCCGCTCTGCAAGGCCGCGTTCCGCGTGCTGCATGCGCAAGACATTGGTATCGGGCTTGCGCGCGCGATCCGCGCCGCGGTGTCGGGCCGTCCGGGCGGCGTCTATCTTGACTTGCCTGCCAAGCTGTTCGGGCAGGTGATGGATGCGGAGGCTGGAAAGAAGTCGCTTGTGAAAGTGATCGACGCGGCGCCGGCCCAGATTCCGGCACCTGAAGCGGTCAAGCGCGCGCTGGACGTGCTCAAGAGCGCCAAGAAGCCGCTGATCATCCTCGGCAAGGGCGCGGCCTATGCACAGGCCGACGACGCGATCCGCGCTTTGGTTGAAAAGAGCGGCATTCCTTTCCTGCCGATGAGCATGGGCAAGGGTTTGCTGCCCGACACGCATCCGCAGTGTGCGGGTGCTGCGCGTTCGACGGTGCTGAAGGATTCCGATGTCGTGATGTTGATCGGCGCACGTCTCAATTGGCTCCTCTCGCACGGCAAGGGCAAGACCTGGGGCGAGGCGCCGAAGAAGTTCATCCAGATCGACATCGAGCCGAAGGAAATGGACTCCAACGTCGAGATCGTCGCGCCGGTGGTTGGCGACATCGGTTCGTGCGTCTCGGCGCTTCTGCACGGCATGGGTGGCAACTGGTCGGCCCCACCGGCCGATTGGACTGCCGCTGTCACCAAGAAGCGCGACGAGAACGTTTCCAAGATGGCGCCGCGGCTGATGAACAACAATTCGCCGATGGATTACCACGGCGCCCTCGGCGTGCTGCGCACCATCGTCAAGGAGCGGCCGGACGCCATCCTCGTCAATGAAGGCGCCAACACCCTCGATCTCGCTCGTGGCATCATCGACATGTATCAGCCACGTAAACGCCTCGACGTGGGTACTTGGGGTATCATGGGCATCGGTATGGGCTATTCCATCGCCGCAGCCATCGAGACCGGCAAACCCGTGCTCGCGATCGAAGGCGATAGCGCATTCGGCTTCTCCGGCATGGAGGTCGAAACGATCTGCCGGTACAAGCTGCCGGTTTGCGTTGTCATCTTCAACAACGACGGCATTTATCGCGGCACCGACGTCAATTCTGTAAGTTCGGACCCGGCGCCGACCGTGTTTGTGAAGGGCTCGCGTTACGACAAAATGATGGAGGCCTTTGGCGGCGTCGGCGTCAATGCGACGTCTCCGGACGAGCTGAAGCGCGCCGTGAACGCTGCGATGGACTCGGGCAAGCCGACCCTCATCAATGCGGTGCTCGATCCGGCCGCCGGCAGCGAGAGCGGCCGCATCGGCAATCTCAATCCGCAAAGTGTGCTTCGCAAGAAGTAAATCGGCCACATCGATTGAACTCTCATCACCAAAAACCAACCATGTACAAGTGACGGGGAAGAACATGGCTACAAAAAAGAAGAGCAAAAAGGCGGCGGCAAAGAAGCCGGCGGCGAAAAATGTTTTGAAGCTCAAGTCTGCCAAAGGCGCGGCGGCGAAGAACGGGCTGCCAAAACCATCCACGAAACCATTCGGGCAGGCTGGCAAGGCGCTCGACGGCGTGAAGGTCCTGGACTTTACTCACGTGCAGTCGGGTCCGACTTGCACGCAGCTTCTGGCTTACATGGGCGCCGACTGCATCAAGGTCGAACGGCCTGGCGTCGGCGACATCACGCGCGGACAATTGCGCGACGTGAAAGGCGCCGACAGCCTCTACTTCACCATGCTCAACGGCAACAAGCGCTCGATCACGATCGACTCCAAGCATGCCAAGGGCAAGGATATCCTCGACCGCCTGATCAAGCATTGCGACGTGCTGGTGGAGAATTTCGCGCCCGGCGCGCTCGACCGCATGGGGCTGACCTGGGAGTACATCCACAAGCTCAACCCGCGCATGATCGTGGCTTCGGTCAAGGGCTTCGGCCCGGGACCGTACGAGGATTGCAAGGTCTATGAGAACGTCGCGCAATGCGCCGGCGGTTCCGCGTCGACCACGGGCTTCCGTGAAGGTCCGCCGCTCGTTACCGGCTCGCAGATCGGCGATTCCGGCACAGGGCTGCATCTCGCGTTCGGAATCGTGAGCGCGCTCTATCAGCGGATGCGGACCGGGCGCGGCCAGATGGTACTCTGCGCTATGCAGGACGGTGTGCTCAATCTTGCGCGCGTCAAACTGCGCGACCAGCAGCGCCTCAAGCACGGGCCGCTCGCCGAGTATAGCCAGTACGGCGAGGGCGTTCCATTCGGTAGCGCAGTGCCACGCGCGGGCAATGACTCGGGCGGCGGGCAGCCGGGCTGGATTCTCAAGTGCAAGGGCTGGGAGAAGGATCCCGACGCCTATATCTATTTCATCACGCAGGCGCCGGTGTGGGCGGAAATTTGCGATCTCATCGGCAAGCCGGAATGGAAGACCGATCCCGACTACTCGACACCGCCGGCACGGCTGCCGCGTCTCAAAGCTATCTTCGGGACGATCGAGCAGTGGACCATGACCAAGACCAAATTCGAGGTCATGGATATTTGCAACAAGGTCGACATTCCAGTGGGGCCTATCCTGTCGATGAAAGAGATCGCGGAGGAAAAATCGCTGCGCGATACCGGCACGGTGGTCGAGGTCGATCATCCGACGCGCGGTAAATATCTGACCGTCGGTAATCCGGTGAAAATGTCGGACTCGGTCACAGAAGTGAAGCGCTCGCCGCTGTTGGGCGAGCACACCGAGGAGATTCTCACCAAGGTGCTCGGCTATTCGGCAAAAGAAGTTGCGGACATCAAGACTTCGGGCGCGATCACGCCGCCCGAGAAGCCGTCTAAGGCGGAGGCGGCGTAATGAAAAGATACCTCTCCTCTTGTGGGGGAGGCGGGCGCGTTTTGCGCGCCGGGAGCGGGGTAAGCGGCAATCGCGAAACTTGCGGCTTACCCCCCTCCCTAACCCTCCCCCACAAGGGGGGAGGGAACAGTCTGAGTTCTGGGAGGGGTTGATAAATGCGTATTGTGGTTCACGGCCAGCAGGCCTTCGGCAAGGCTGTCCTGGAAGCGCTGATCAAACGCGGTGAAAATGTTGTTGCGGTCTATGCCGCGCCGGAAAAGGAAGGCGCGAAGGCCGATCCGCTGAAGGAAGCGGCGTTGGCAGCCAAGCTGCCGGTTTTTCAGCCCGCCTCGTACAAAAAGCCTGAGGTGTGGGAAGAGTTCAAGGCGCTCAAGCCCGACCTGCAGGTGATGGCGTTCGTGACGCTCTTTGTGCCGGAGGAGTTTCTCAACATCCCAACCAAGGGCTCGATCCAGTATCATCCGTCGCTGTTGCCCGCCTATCGCGGCGCGAGCGCGATCAACTGGCCGATCATCAAGGGCGAGAAGGAAACCGGGCTCTCGATCTTCTGGCCCGACAACGGACTCGATACCGGCGCCGTGCTGCTGCAGAAGAAAACGCCGATCAGCGGTACTGACACTCTCGGCACGGTCTATTTCGACCGTCTGTTTCCCATGGGCGTCGAGGCGATGATGGAATCGGTTGACTTGGTCAAAGCCGGCAAGGCGCCGCGCATCAAACAGGATGACTTGAAAGCAACTTATGAAGGCCGCTGCGGTTCCGACAACGCGCGCATCGACTGGGGCAAGCCCTGGGAGCAAATCGACCGTCTGATACGCGGTTGCAGCCCGGCGCCCGGCGCCTGGGCCACGCTCGAGGGCAAGCAGCTGAAGATTTTCGATGCCAAGCCGATGCCGGCGAAGGATCCGAAAGGCATCGCCGGCAAGATCGGCGAAATCGTTGCGGTCGAGGCCGATGGCTTCACCGTCGTTTGCGCGGACGGCCGCTTTAAGGTCACACGCGTGCAACCCGCCGACGGCAAGAAGATCGAGGCCGGCGAATGGGCTGCCTCGGCCAAGCTCGCTACCGGAATCCGCTTCGCTTAAATTTCAGATTGGAAGAACAGACAATGCCAGCCTCGCAGCACCAGAAGCCCAAGTCCGACATCGAAATCTCGCAAGCCGCAACGAAGCGGCGCATTCTCGACATTGCCAAGGAGAGGCTCGGCATTCAGCCCGAGAACCTCGATCCTTACGGCCACTACAAGGCCAAGGTGTCGATGGAGTATGTCAAATCGCTCAAAGGCAAAAAGAGCGGCAAGTTGATCCTGGTTTCGGCGATTTCGCCGACGCCGGCGGGCGAGGGCAAAACCACGACCACCGTTGGGCTCACCGACGCACTCAATCATATCGGCAAGAAGGCGATGCTGTGCCTGCGCGAGCCGTCGCTTGGGCCTTCGTTCGGCATGAAAGGTGGTGCTGCCGGCGGTGGCTATGCCCAAGTGATTCCGATGGAGGACATCAACCTCCATTTCACCGGCGATTTCCACGCCATCACGTCGGCGCACAATCTGCTCTCGGCGTTGATCGACAATCACATCTACTGGGGCAATGCGCTCGGCATCGACAGCCGTCGCGTGGTTTGGCGCCGCGTCATGGATATGAATGATCGCGCGCTGCGCGAGATCGTCTGCTCGCTCGGGGGCGTGGCCAACGGTTATCCGCGCGAGGCCGGCTTCGACATCACGGTGGCGTCGGAAGTGATGGCGATCTTCTGCCTTGCCAACGACCTTGACGATCTGAAGGAGCGGCTAGGCAATATCATTGTTGCCTACAATCGCGACCGCAAACCGATCCGCACGCGCGACCTCAAGGCGCACGGCGCGATGACGGCGCTGCTCAAGGAAGCGATCGCGCCTAATCTGGTGCAGACGCTGGAGGGAACACCCGCGTTCATTCACGGCGGCCCGTTCGCCAATATCGCGCATGGTTGCAATTCGGTGGTCGCCACAACGACAGCGCTCAAGCTTGCGGATTACGTTGTGACCGAAGCCGGCTTCGGCGCGGATCTTGGCGCCGAGAAGTTCATGGACATCAAATGCCGTAAGGCCGGGATCGCGCCGGATTGCGTCGTGCTGGTCGCAACCATCCGCGCGCTCAAAATGCACGGCGGCGTGAAAAAGGAAGACCTCAAGAACGAAAACCTGAAGGCGCTTGAAGCCGGCATGGCAAACCTGCAGCGGCACGTCGAGAACGTGAAGAAATTCGGTCTGCCAGCGGTCGTCTCGATCAACCGGTTCTCGGCCGATACCGACGCGGAAATCGCACTGGTCAAGGAGAAGTGCAAAGCGCTCGGCGTCGAGGCGCTGATGGCCGATCACTGGGCCATGGGCGGGGAGGGTGCGGCCGACGTCGCGCGCGCGGTGGTCAAGACTATCGATGAGGGCAAGGGCAAGCTCAAATTGCTTTATCCCGATGAGATGCCGCTGTTCGAGAAGATTCGCACCATCGCCAAGGAAATCTATCGCGCCAACGATGCGACCGCCGACAAGTCGGTGAAGGACCAGCTCAAGACGTGGGAAGAAATGGGTTTCGGTAAGCTGCCGGTCTGCATCGCTAAGACGCAGTACAGCTTCTCGACAAATCCGGATTCAAAGGGCGCGCCGACGGATTTCTCGATTCCCGTGCGCGAGGTGCGGCTCTCGGCCGGCGCGGAATTCGTGGTGGCGATCTGCGGTGAGATCATGACCATGCCGGGCCTGCCCAAGGTGCCGTCTGCGGACTCGATCGACGTCGGGGCGGACGGCAAGATTGTTGGGTTGTTCTGATTTCTTGTCCCTCTCCGTAAAGGGAGGGGAAGGGTCAGAAATTTATACGCGCCGCCGTCTGTTGGCCGCCTTCATCTCGACGTCGTCGAGCTGCGGCGCCACGCGCTTGGCTTCTTCCACCAACGCAGCGGTGATCGGCATCATCGGCTCACGCGCGGGTACGACCAGGCCGATAGCTTGAACCGCTTCCGGCTGCGTGATCGGAATCGCGCGCAGCGTGTCAGTGAGCCCCAATGTCTCCGCCAGCTTCGCAGGCATGACAGACGCCCAGCGACCGGTGCGCACGTGGGAGAACAGAACGATCATGGAATCCGATTCGAGCGTCGGGCGCGATTCTCCGCCGGCACCTTTAAGCAGGCTATCGATGATGCGGCGGTTTTGCATATCCGGCGTGAGTAGGCACAACGGAACTTCCGCTACTTCCGCCCAAGTGACGCTGTCGCGATTTCCGAGCGGTGCCTCAGCCGAGGTCAGTAGCCGGTAGTGCTCGCGATAAAGCGGGATTGCGTTCACCCGTCCGAGCGGCTCGTTGCCGAGGTAGGTAATGCCGGCGTCGATCTCGAGATTTTCCAGCAAGTCGAGGATTTCAATCGAAGTGCGTGAGTAGATGGTGAACTGCACGTTGGGATGCCGTTCGCGGTAGGGCGTAGTCAAGGCCGCGACCATGGCCAGGGCCGTCGGGATCGCAGCAATGCGCAGCCGTCCGGTGAGACCATGGCGCAGCGAATTGATTTCCTCACGCATGGCACGGGTGTCGCCAACGATGCGCCGCGCCCAGTCGAGCACGCGCTGGCCTTCCGGGGTGAATCCTTGAAAGCGCGAGCCGCGATTGACCAGCAGCACGCCCATCTGCTTCTCGAGCTGCTTCACCCCTGCCGAGAGCGTCGGCTGGGTCACGCCGCAGGCCTCCGCCGCACGGCCGAAGTGCCGCTCGCGCGCCAGCGCCAGGATGAAATCGAGCTTGTCGATCATTCGGTAGAATCTCTCGTCTTTTCAGTCTCTTAGAAAATCGATACCCTTTTCACGCTGCAATATTAATGAGCAATGGCCGGTATGTCGATAGACGTTATCTATCATGCCATGGAGGACACGGGATTGTCTGCGACGTTAGAAGGGTTCAATTCTGATCCCCTGGAGACGCCGATGAACGTGCAAAATCCGCCCCCGTCGGCAGGAAACGGCGCAGTGCCGCGCAGCCGCAAGCCGCGGCGTACGCCGAAGGGCCGCCAGGTCGACCCGCAGGCGCTCGACGAGGTGCGCGGGCTGCTTGGCGAGCGCTCGCGGCAGCGCGATCTGCTCATCGAGCATCTGCATCTCATTCAGGACAAATACGGGCATCTTTCCGCGACGCATCTAACCGCGCTTGCGCAGGAGATGAAGCTTGCGCTCACCGAGGTGTACGAGGTCGCGACGTTCTATGCGCATTTCGATGTGGTGAAGGAAGGCGAGACACCGCCGCCGGAAATCACCGTGCGGGTGTGCGACTCGCTCTCCTGCGCCATGGTGGGGGCTGATCGCCTATTGGCTGAACTGCCCAAAAAGCTTGGAAAAAATGTGCGTGTGGTGCGTGCGCCCTGCATGGGCGCGTGCGATCGCGCGCCGGTGTGCGCTGTCGGCCATGTGCAGGTGATGAAGGCCACCATCGACAATGTCGCGAGCGCCGCTCAAAGCAAGCCGCATGCGCATGTCTATAAGGCTGGCGCGGGCTTCGATGCCTATCGGGCTGACGGCGGCTACAAGTTGCTTGCAGATTGTCTCGACGGCAAGCGCACGCGCGACGAGATCATAAAAATCGTGAACGATGCCGGCCTGCGGGGTTTGGGCGGCGCGGGCTTTCCCACGGGACGCAAGTGGTCGCTGGTACGCGCGGAACCTGCGCCGCGATTGATGGCGGTCAATGCGGACGAGGGCGAGCCGGGCACGTTCAAGGACCGGCATTATCTGGAGCGCGATCCGCATCGTTTTGTCGAAGGCATGTTGCTCGCGGCCTGGGTGGTCGAGGCCAAGGATATCTACATCTATATTCGCGACGAATATCCTGAAGTGCGGCTGATGCTGGCCGAGGAAATGGCCAAGGTCGAGCAGGCGGGGTTTGCCAAGCACGCCAAGCTGCATCTGCGCCGCGGTGCGGGCGCCTACATCTGCGGTGAAGAGTCGGCGATGATCGAGTCGATCGAGGGAAAGCGCGGATTGCCGCGTCACCGCCCGCCTTACGTCGCGCAAGTCGGATTGTTCGGCCGTCCGACGCTCGAGCAAAATGTCGAGACGCTGTTTTGGCTGCGCGACATCATCGAGAAAGGTGCGCCGTGGTTCACGTCGCACGGTCGGCATGAACGCAAGGGATTTCGCAGTTACTCGGTTTCCGGCCGCGTGAAAGATCCGGGCGTGAAGCTTGCGCCCGCGGGCATCACCGCGCGCGAGCTGATCGAGGAATATTGCGGTGGCATGCTGCCGGGCGAAACGTTCAAGGGCTATCTGCCGGGCGGGGCGTCGGGTGGAATTTTGCCGGCATCGATGGCGGACGAGCCGCTCGACTTCGGAACGCTGGAGAAGCACGGCTGCTTCGTGGGATCGCACGCGGTCGTAATCCTGTCCGAGAAGGACGACATGAAGGCGGTCGCGCTCAACCTGATGAAATTCTTCGAGGATGAATCTTGTGGCCAGTGCACGCCGTGTCGCGTGGGCAGTGAGAAAGCCGTCAAGTTGATGGAAAAAGGTCCGTGGGATCCGGCGCTGCTGACCGAGCTTTCGATGCTGATGCGCGATGCCTCGATCTGCGGGCTTGGCCAGGCGGCGCCGAACCCGCTGCTGTGCGTGCTAAAATTTTTCCCCGACGAGCTGAGCAAGCCTTTGGGGAGTTGGAGATGATGGGGCCGCCCCATGGTTCGAGACGCGCCATGCGGGCGCTCCTCACCATGAGGCGGAATTTGAGCCCTCATCCTGAGGAGCGGGCGCAGCCCGCGTCTCGAAGGGTGAGGGCGATGGCAAGGACTTGAGCGATGAGCGAGACTGACAAGCCGGCGAAGCCCAACACCTTCTTCATGGACGACAAGGAGATCGACATCCGCGAGGGTGAGACGATTTTCCGTGCCGGGCGCCGCTTCGACATCAGGGTCCCGCACCTGTGTTACCTGCCCAAGCCCGGCTATCGCCCGGACGGCAATTGCCGCGTCTGCATGGTGGAGATCGAGGGCGAGCGCGTGCTGGCGGCGAGTTGTCTGCGCACGCCAACGCCTGGCATGAAGGTCAAGACTCAGACCGATCGCGCCAAGAACGCGCGCCGCATGGTCGCCGAATTGCTGCTCACCGATCAGCCGGATTTGGCGCACGCGCATGATCCGGATTCCGAACTCTGGAAGATCGTCAAGCGGCAGAAGATCGAAGCCGGCCGCTTTCCGAAGCGCGAGAGAATCGAAGTGCCGGCACCCGACCGCAGCCATGTCGCGATGGCGGTCAACCTCGACGCCTGCATCCAGTGCAATCTTTGCGTCCGTGCTTGCCGCGAAGTGCAGGTCAACGACGTCATCGGTATGGCCGGCCGCGGTCATCTTGAGAAGATTGTGTTCGACTTCGACGATCCGATGGGGAACTCGACGTGCGTTGCGTGCGGTGAATGTGTGCAGGCCTGCCCGACCGGCGCGCTGATGCCGGCGACCATGGTGGACGTGAAGAATGTTTATACCGGCAAGCCAGATCGCAAGGTCGACAGCGTCTGTCCGTATTGCGGTGTTGGCTGCCAACTCACCTATCACATCAAGGACGACAAGCTCGCCTATGTCAGCGGCAAGAACGGTCCGGCAAATCAGAATCGGCTTTGCGTGAAGGGCCGCTTCGGTTTCGATTACATCAGCAACCCGCAACGCCTGACACAGCCAATGGTTCGCAAGGACGGTGTGGGTAAGGCCGCTGACGATCTGGTGGACCCATCCAATCCATGGACGCATTTTCGCCCCGCGATGTGGGAAGAGGCGATGGAGCGCGCCGCCAAGGGCCTCGTCAAGATTCGCGATCGCGACGGTCCGCGGGCGCTGGCCGGATTCGGTTCGGCCAAGGGATCGAACGAAGAGGCGTATCTGTTCCAGAAGCTCGTGCGCACCGGATTTGGAAGCAACAACGTGGATCATTGCACGCGGCTGTGCCATGCTTCTTCGGTCGCGGCCCTGCTTGAAGGCGTAGGCTCTGCGGCCGTCACGGCCACCTTTAACGAGTGCAAGAATTCAGACGTCATCATCGTCATCGGCGCTAACCCGACCGAGAACCATCCGGTCGCCGCGACCTTCTTCAAGCAGGCGGCGAAACGCGGCGCGAAGCTTATCGTCATGGATCCACGTGGGCAGGCGCTCAAACGCCATGCCTGGCAGATGATGCAGTTTAAGAACGGCACCGACGTTGCGATGCTCAATGGCATGCTCAATGTCATCATCAGCGAGAAGCTCTACGACCAGCAATACGTCCAGACCTACACGGAAGATTTCGACAAGCTCGCCGAGAACGTGAAGCCGTTCACGCCCGAGGAGATGGCGCCAATCTGCGGTATCGAGCCGGATGTGCTGCGCAATGTCGCGCGGACCTTCGCGCGTGCCGAAAGCGCCATCATCTTCTGGGGCATGGGCGTTTCGCAGCACACCCACGGCACCGACAATGCGCGCTGCCTGATCGCGCTGTCGTTGATCTGCGGGCAGGTCGGCCGGCCGGGCACCGGACTGCATCCGCTGCGCGGGCAGAACAACGTGCAGGGCGCGTCCGACGCAGGCCTCATCCCGATGTTCTTCCCCGACTACAAGTCGGTGGAGAACGCAGAGATCCGCGCCAAGTACGAGGCGGCGTGGGGCGTGACGCTCGATCCCAAGCGCGGCAAGACCGTGGTCGAGATCATGGATGCGGTGCATAACGACGAGATCAAGGGCATGTACATCATGGGCGAGAACCCCGCGATGTCGGATCCCGATCTCAACCATGCGCGCGGTGCGCTTGCGCATCTCGAACATCTCGTGGTGCAGGATATCTTCCTCACTGAAACCGCCTCCTATGCCGATGTGATCCTCCCGGCCTCCGCATGGCCCGAGAAGGACGGCACCGTCACCAACACCAATCGTCAGGTGCAGATGGGCCGCGCCGCGTTGCCGCTGCCGGGCGAGACACGGCAGGATTTGTGGATCATACAGGATCTCGCGCAGCGCATCGGCTGCAAATGGAACTACAAGCACGTCAGCGAGGTGTTCACCGAGATGGCGTCGATGATGCCGGCGCTGGCCAACATTTCATGGGATCGCGTGGAGCGCGAACATCACGTCACATATCCGGTCGATGGGCCGGACGTGCCCGGCCGCGATGTCGTGTTCGACAAAGGGTTCCCGCGCCCGAATGGAATGGCGAGGCTCGTCGCGGCGAAATACACGCCGCCGGACGAGGTGCCAGATGCCGAATATCCGTTCATCCTCACAACCGGCCGGCAGCTTGAGCATTGGCACACCGGCGCCATGACGCGGCGCGCGACGGTGCTCGATGCGCTTGAGCCTACGGCAATTGCGTCTGTCTCGCGCGGCACAATCACCAAGCTCGGTATCGAGCCGGGCGACATGATCCGTGTGTCGACGCGGCGCGGCGTGGTGGAGCTTGCCACGCGCCAGGACGATGGAGTGCCTGACGGCGTGGTGTTCATCCCGTTCGCCTATGTGGAAGCGGCAGCGAACCTGCTGACAAATCCGGCGCTCGATCCATTCGGGAAAATTCCCGAATTCAAATTTTGCGCTGCGAAGGTCGAAGCGATCGATCCGGCGAGCAGGATTGCGGCGGAGTAAGGTTCTCGGCACCTCGTAAGCGTTAATACTTCACCCCGATGTCCTTGTGCATCGCGCGAGAGTGCCAAATTGGTCTTCACATCACGTTCGTCTGCATGTCATAATCGGGTGAATTCGAAAGTAGATTGTCCGTGAAAGCGCCAGTTCGGACAACGATAAAAGCTGTCGTCGGTTCTGCCGATCCCAAAATTGGCAACAGCGGGCGCGCGCGAGCTTTCCTCAAAGAGCACGGAATTCCAACGATTGTAGGTTTGATCGCCATTGCTGTCATCACGGCGATCATGATGACGCTGAGCGATTATTTCGTGAAGGATCATCTCATTTTTTTCTATCTGTTGCCGATAACGGGTATCGCAATGTATTTCAGCAGCACTCCAGCGGTTGTGGCATCGATCACCAGCGTCGCCGGCACGGCATATTTTTTATTTCCGCCGAAATTCAGCTTTCGCATCGATGAACCTTTGCAAGTTGTCGAGTTGTTCTTGTTCTCGATATTTGCCTTCGTCGCCAGCAAGGCCAGCAGTCGGCTTATGCGATAGGGTTTTGCCACCGCATCGCGGTTGTGTCGGAAAGCCGCATAGTTTGAATGATTTGAGCCCTTGCCTCCGGGGGTAGAAGTCTTCAGAAAGGCTGCTGGGGAACAATGGCCGATAACGGCCAGCGGGCGGGAGGCTCAAAGGGGGATGCTGCGTATCCTCGACCGTCTTGAGGAGACTTTGATCGCGTCGCTGATCGCGGCGGCGACGATCATTATTTTTATTGCGGTCGTGCACCGCTATCTGGTCGGCATTCCGTTTTTCTATCCCTATCTGTTCGACATCAACCTCTCTTGGGCGCAGGAACTGTGCATCTACATGTTCGTATGGATGGCGAAGTTCGGCGCGGCCTATGGCGTGCGCACCGGCATCCATGTCGGCGTCGATGTGGTGGTCAATCAGGTCCGTCCTGATATCCGCCGGCGCGTGGTGCTTTTTAGTCTCTTTTGCGGCGCGCTGTTCACCGCAATCGTCGGCACTATGGGCGCGAAGTTCGTGATCGGACTCTATCCGACCCACCAGGTGTCACCCGATATGGAGATGCCGCGCTGGATCGTCTTCCTGTGCGTACCGCTCGGCTCGTACCTGATGTGCTTTCGGTTCCTGCAGGTCGCTTGGGCATTCTGGCAAACGGGCGAATTGCCGCATCACGACGAGACTAAAGTCGAGGGCATCGAGATCGAAGAGCTGCCGCGCGAGGGTGCGCGATGAATTCCGCTATCATCTTCGGCCTGCTGATCGCGCTGATGCTCACCGGTATGCCGATTTCGATCGCGCTCGGACTCACGGTGCTCACTTTTCTGTGGTTCTTGACAACCGTGCCGATCGAGGCGGTTGCGCTGAAATTATTCACCGGGATCGAGAGCTTCGAGATCATGGCGATCCCGTTCTTCATTCTGGCCGGAAATTTCCTCACGCACGGCGGCGTGGCGCGGCGGATGATCCGGTTTGCGACCTCGATGATCGGCCATTGGTATGGCGGCTTGGGGCTCGCGGGCGTGATGGCCTGCGCGTTGTTCGCGGCCGTGTCCGGCTCCTCGCCCGCGACGGTGGTGGCGATCGGCTCGATCATATTGCCGGCGATGGTGAAGCAGGGATTTCCCAAGCGTTTCGGCGCCGGCGTCATTGCTACCTCCGGCGCGCTCGGCATTCTGATTCCGCCGTCGATCGTGATGGTGATCTATGCGGTCGCCACCGGCGGCAGCGTTGCGATCGACCCGGAAGGCAAGCGCGTGCTCTCGGCCTCGGTGGGCCAGTTGTTCATGGCGGGAGTTATTCCCGGATTAATTCTGGCCACGATGCTTGGCGGCACAACATGGTATCGCGCGTGGAAGAACAATTATCCGCGCATGCAGAAGGCGACATGGGGCGAAACTTTCGTTGCGTTCCGCGAGTCGATCTGGGGATTGCTGCTGGTCATCATCGTGCTCGGCGGCATCTACACCGGCATGTTCACGCCAACCGAAGCCGCCGCGATGAGCGCGGTCTATGCCTTTGTCATCGCGGTGTTCGTCTACAAGGACATGAAGCTTCGGGACGTGCCGAAGGTGCTGCTCGGCTCGGCCAACATGAGCGCGATGATCCTCTACATCATTACGAACGCGGTGCTGTTCTCGTTCCTGATGACGAGCGAGCAGATCCCGCAAGCGATGACCAACTGGGTCACCACTTCGGGGCTGACCTGGATTGAGTTCCTGCTGTTCGTAAATCTGCTGCTCCTGCTCGCGGGCAATGTGATGGAGCCGACCTCAATCGTGCTAATCACCGCGCCGATCCTGTTTCCGGTGGCGGTGCGGCTCGGCATCGATCCCGTGCATCTAGGAATCCTGATGACAGTGAACATGGAGGTCGGTCTGTGCCATCCGCCGGTGGGCTTGAACCTCTATGTCGCCTCCGGCATCGCCAAGATGGGTATCACGGAACTGACCATCGCCACTTTGCCGTGGCTGATCACCATGCTCGTCTTCCTCGTGCTGGTCACCTACGTTCCGGAATTATCGCTCTGGCTGCCGCGAATGCTGGGAATGCTGTAACGGACAGCGCGAAATCAGCGCGCCGGTGCGACGTCAGTTACCGGTGGACTGTTTTTTGCAACCGCAATCGAATCGCCGGAGCGCGGCAGATGCGTCAACATCATCACTGCGAACAGCACCAGCGCGACTGACGCATAAATCGGAATCATGACGCCGGACAGTTTCCGTACTTCCTTCTTTTCCTCAGGCGAAAGCTTGACGTGACTGAACCGGCACATATCGGCCTCCTTGAGCGGTGGAAACTTCGACCGGCATTATACAGCGCCGGACCGATTCCTGTCGCGTGCTTTCAAGCGGTTGACGCTCCGCCTGCCGGCCGGTAGCTTTTGCGGCGATGGGGATGGGGTTCCCCGATAACCGCCTGTAAGGCTGATGACTCCTACCGCGTAAACTGGCGGTAGGACTCTGTCCGTAACCGCCGCAGGGCGGTTTTTTGTTGCCCTGGACCAGGAAAAGGGCAAAAAGCCATGGGTTTCCTCATCGTTTTTCTCGGCGGCGGATTAGGTGCGGCGCTGCGGCACGGCGTCAATATCTCGGTGGCGCGGCTGATCGGTACGGCGTTTCCCTATGCCACGATGATCGAGAACGTCTCCGGCTCGCTGGCGATGGGAATTCTCGCCGCCTATTTCGCCTTCAAGGGCGATGCCTCGCAGCATTGGCGGCTGTTCATGACCACCGGGATTCTCGGGGGCTACACGACTTTCTCGGCGTATTCGCTCGATGTGGTGCTGCTATATGAGCGCGGCGAAATGGGAATGGCCGCGCTCTATGCGGCCGCGTCGGTCTTGCTGTCGATCGCGGGGCTGTTTGCCGGGCTCGCGCTGGTGCGGAATTTCTCGTGACAAAAATTCAGCGTTCCATCGGCACCATGCCGAGCTTGTCCATGAGCGCGCGATCGCGGTCGGGCCCGGGATTGGGCGTGGTGAGCAGCTTCGGTCCGTAGAAGATCGAGTTGGCGCCGGCAAGGAAGCAAAGCGCCTGCGTCTGCTCGCTCATGTCCTCGCGGCCGGCGGACAGGCGCACCACGGATTCCGGCATGGTGATGCGTGCGACCGCAATCGTGCGAACGAAATCGAATGGGTCGAGCGTGGCCTGATCCGAAAGCGGTGTACCTTCCACGCGCACCAGCATATTGATCGGCACCGACTCCGGGTGCTCGGGCAGCGTTGCCAGCGTTTCGATCATGCCGACACGATCCTCAAGCGTTTCACCCATGCCGACGATGCCACCGCAGCAGACGTGGATGCCGGCCGCGCGCACGGCGCCGAGCGTGTCGAGGCGATCCTTGTAAGTGCGCGTCGAAATAATCTGGCCGTAATATTCCGGCGAGGTGTCGAGGTTGTGGTTGTAATAGTCGAGGCCGGAGGATTTGAGCCGCCGCGCCTGGTTGTCGTTGAGCATGCCGAGCGTGGCGCAGGTCTCGAGCCCGAGCGCGCGCACGCCTTCCACCATCGCGCACACCTTGTCGAGATCGCGGTCCTTCGGCTCGCGCCAGGCGGCGCCCATGCAGAAGCGGCTCGCGCCGGCGTGCTTGGCTGCGCGGGCTTCGGCGAGCACGGCGTCGAGGCTCATGATTTTTTCGGCATCGACGCCGGTGTCGTAGCGCGCGGCTTGCGGGCAATAGGCGCAATCTTCCGGGCAGCCGCCGGTCTTGATCGAAAGCAGCGTGGAGATTTGCACCTCGGCCGGATCGAAATGCTGCCGGTGAATGCGCTGGGCCTTGAACATCAGCTCGGGAAACGGCAGCGCAAACAGCGCGCGGATTTCTTCCCGCGTCCAGTCGTAGCGGGGCGCGTCCGGTGCGGCGCTGGCAAGCGCGGAGGATTGAATTGCAAGCGTCATGCGACTACTCGTTTTGCTCGCAGTGGATTCGTTCGATTCATGTCAGCCTTATAGCACGAGACCTTTCTTGTCTTCTTGCCAGTGTCATTCCTGCGGACGCCCGAAACTGCCCGCCGGGCAAGGCTTGGTATTGCCAGGGATCAAAGTGCAGTTGCGTTTAAGTCCTTTTGATGGATTCTAGAAAAAGGCCGCCGCATTCTGCGGCCTTTTTTGTTTTTGCCCGAGCCTCGTGCGTTGTCGTGCGGGGCAGGAAGGCGGCCATGACGCCAAGCGTCTGTGATCACCTTCCGCTTGTTCTAGCGGCCGCAAGTGCTAAGGAATAAGTTCGCTCGCAAACTCCAACATCGCACACCGACATTGCATTGTCCTCCACGCCCCCAATCCAACGCGGCCTGCGCAAACCGTTCGATTGGTCGACGGCCGCCATTGGCGTTGCGGTCGCGCTCGCGGCCGGCCTCGTGCTGGTGCGCGAGGGACGCGAGCGTTTCTTCGAAATCCTGAAAAGCGATTTCAGCTTGTTCCTCGATATCCAGCCCAAGGTGCTGGCGGCGTGCATCATCGCAGCATTGGTCGCGGCGCTGCTGCCGCGCGATAAGGTCGCGCGCTGGGTGGGAGCGGAATCGGGTTTTCTCGGCCTGGTCATCGGCACGCTCGCGGGTGTGATCCTGCCGGGCGGGCCGATCACGATCTTTCCGATCGCAAGCGCGTTCGTCGCGGATGTCGGCGTCGCGATTGCGTTCATCACAAGCTGGACGCTGCTCGGCTATTCGTGCGCGCTGGTGTGGGAATTGCCGATCTTCGGTCTCGACTTCGTGATCTGGCGCAGCATCGTGGCGATCCCGCTGC
The DNA here is from genome assembly GCA_003169835.1 of Hyphomicrobiales bacterium. GTDB lineage: Bacteria > Pseudomonadota > Alphaproteobacteria > Rhizobiales > Xanthobacteraceae > PNAI01. Next base: position 40,576 of record PNAI01000048.1, read on the forward strand.
CGCTTGTCGCCGGTCTCTTGGCACGGCTTTTGGCGCGCAGCGTCTTCTTTCGTGTGACGGGCGCAAAGGACGGCGAATGTTGATCCTGATCGATATTTTCCTGTGGGTGTTGTGCGCGGTCCTGATGGTGATTGCGGCGATGCGCAGCCGGGCGGTGCTGTTTGCGTGCACGCGCGAGGGGGTGGTCGATTATCTCAAGCTGGTTCCGCGCATTTTCATCGGCGTGGTGGGTTCGGGATATCTCGCGGAAGCGCTGCCGCAGGATGTGGTCGGGGCTTGGCTCGGGCCGGATTCCGGCGTGATGGGCGTTGGCTTGGCGGTGTTCGGCGGCGCGTTTACGCCGGGCGGGGGCCGGTGGTCGGCTTCTCGATCGGGGCCGCGGCGCTTAAAGGGGGCGCCGGCGCGCCGCAGGTGATCGCTTACGTGAGCGCATGGGCGCTGTTCGCGTTGCAGCGGCTATTTATCTGGGAAATGCCGGTGATGCCGCCGCGCCTCGTTTGGCTGCGCGTTGCTGCCTCGCTGCCACTGCCGTTTCTGGCGGCGGCGGGCGCGATGCTGCTCGGAAGGCCGTGAACCCGCGAGTTGTTCAGACTTTGACCTTCTCGTCCTCGAGCACGCGCTGGGTGGCCGGGCGCTTGACCATGCGGTCCTTGAACGCTGTGTAGTTTTTGAGCTCTCCCACCAGAAGCTCGCGGCGCACACCCCAAACGTAAAAGACCAAACCGTAAGGATCGAGCACGGAGTAAGTGTCGCCGAACCACTCCCGCCCGGCCAGCATGTCGTCGATCTGCTTGAGATACCCGTGATAGGTTTTCAGCCCCATCTCCTTGATGCCGGGAAAGGCCGATTGGTCGGCAGTGTAACGCTCCGGTCGGCCGACGTGAGCGTGCGCGGGATGCACGCTGGTCGCGAAAAATCCGATCAGCGATAGCACCTTGGCTTCGGCCATCGGATCGGTCGGCCACAGCTTAAATCGCTTGCCGAGGTAGGGCAGGATCGCGGTGTTCTCAGCTAGGTGCTCGCCATCGTCGAGGCGCAGCAGCGGCACGCGGCCGAGCGGATTCTTCTTGAGGTATTCGGCGCTGCGCTGCTCGCCTTTGGAAAGATCCATTCGAAGCGGTTCGTATTTCTCGCCGCTCTCTTCGAGCACGATATGCGACGCCATCGAGCACGCACCCGGACCGTAGTACAAACCCAGCATTCGAAACTCCCTTTTGTTTTTAGTGCATTCGTACTTCGGCGCGCGGCATGATGGCGCCGTGGTGACGGATTTTTTCACCCGCTAATAGATGTGCAGCCGCGGCCGCGGCCAGCGGGCTTTCGTTAGAAAGACGCGCGGCGAGATAGCCGGCGTTGAAACTGTCGCCGGCCGCCGTGGCATCGACCGGCTCCACGACCTGCGCCACTGGCACGAATTCGCGTTGCCCGCCCGCCGCGACCAGCGCGCTGTTGGGGCCGTTCTTGACCACGATCTCGGCGATGCCGAATGCCTGCAATCGGTCGACGGTCGCCTCCGGGCTCGGATCGCCCCACAGCACGGCCTCGTCGTCGTAGGCCGGCAGCGCGATGTCGACGCGCTTGAGCGCTTCGAGGAATACGGCGCGCGTGCGCGGCAGATCGCCCTTCCAGCCATGCGGGCGAAAATTGCCGTCAAAGACAATCTTGGCGCCCTGCTGGCGGGCCAATTCGACGACCGCCAGAAACCGGCCGAGCCCCGTGTTGGAATAGAGCGAGAGCGTGACGCCGGAGAAATAGATCATGCGCGCCGGAAGCAGACTGTCGGCGACCCGCGCCCAGTCGGGAAGTTCGAACAGTTCGCGCGCGGGCGCTTCCTCGCGCCAATAGTAGAAGTGCCGTTTGCCTCCGGCGTCGTTGTCGATCAGGTAAAGGCCCGGCCGGCGGCCGGGGACTCGCAGCATCAGGTCCGTCGCCACGCCCTCGGCTGAGGCCAGCGCAACAATTCCATCCGAATAGGGGTCGTCGCCGAGAGCTGTGGCGTAGGCCACGTTGATTCCGGCGCGGGCGAGATAGACCGCCGTATTGAACGTGTCGCCGCCGGAGGCGACGCTAAAACGGCCGTCGCTGCCGCGGGCGAGCTCGATCATCACTTCGCCGACGGTGACCACGCGAGATTTCGCTTCGCTCATGTTATTGTTGCCTAGCGGGTGAAGTGATTCACTTCGATGCGCCGCGGGAGAATGGCTGGCCGGGCCGGGTTTGGCAATTGCAGTAAGGTTCGCTTGAATTGATCGCCACAATCGGCAATGCGGCAGAAATATTTTCCGCCGCATTGTATTTGCAGAAGTCCCTCCAAAAGACTATCTTAAATCATGGCTTTTCGCACCCCGCGCCGCCATGTTGTTTCATTGCTGACCGCGATGCTTTTTGGCGTTAGCGTCGTAGCGCACGGTTTTGTCATGACCGAAGCGGGCCTGAAGATGGCGGCCGCCACCGCAGCAATGGAAATGCCGTCGCCTGATCTTGCGATGGACTGTGGCGGAGACGAAAAAGCCGCTCATGTTGCATGCGTCGCCACTTGCGCTGGCGTGTACGCTATACTGTGTGAACCAGTCCCGACGCCCATTGTTTTGATCATGCAAGATTTGACCGCCGGGGTAGAACTGCCGTTCTCGGGGCGCGGCATTCCACCCGAACCTCATCCTCCCAAACTTGCCGTTCTGATCTAGGGCGCAATAGCGCTCTTGAGATCGCGCGCTCGCGTTGCGCGGCTCTATGCATTTGCTCCTGCTCTGCGCGGACCTCTGGCTTTTGGGCCGGATGAAGCAAAGGGCATGGATGACTTGGGAACGGACAGGCGGCAGTAAAGCCAAAACAGGAACATGAGATGATGCAAAATCTCAGCAAGCAGAGCGTAAATTCGCTCGTCGTCAATATTCGCGGGATGCATTGCAGCCATTGCGAGGTCGCAATCGAGCGGAAGATTGCAGGCATTCCGGGCGTACAACAAGCCAACGCCAGTTTTCGGAAAGGCTCGGCCCGAATCACCTATCGCGGCGACATCGACAGGGTTGCCTTGCAGAGGGTAGTCGAGGAGGAGGGCTACTCCATCCTGTCGTGGGGCGAGCGAGACGGCGCGATTGGACCAGCACGCAATACCGCGCGGGATTTCGCGGAAATCGGCGCGGCGTTTCTCATTCTCGTCGGTATCGTTCTTCTGGCCAGACAGTTTAATTTCCTGCCGCACGGCTTTGTCATTTCCGAGAACATGGGCTACGGGCTCGCTTTCGTCATCGGCCTTGTGGCCTCCGTGTCCAGTTGCATGGCCGTCACCGGCGGGTTGCTCGTTGCGCTGGCTGCCAAATACAACGAAGCCAATTCGGAATTGACCGCCATCCAGCGCCTCAAGCCGCACCTCTATTTCAATGCCGGACGGGTTGTTTCCTACGCCTTGCTTGGCGGGGCAATCGGCGCGCTCGGGTCGGCGCTGACCTTGTCGCCGCAGGCAACAAGCGTCCTCTCTATCGCGGCAAGCCTTGTCATGATCGTGCTGGGCGTGCAGATGCTGAAGCTCTTTCCTTCGGTTGGCAAACTGCTACCGGTTCTGCCTAAATCTTTCGCGCACTACATCCATGATTTTGCTGCACGCAACACCAGGGGCGGCGCGCTCCTGCTCGGCGCTCTCACATTTTTCCTGCCTTGCGGTTTTACGCAAGCGCTTCAACTCTATGCGCTCGCAAAAGGAAGTTTTGCCATTGGCGCGTTGACGATGCTCGCTTTCGCGCTTGGCACTCTGCCCGCGCTGTTGTCGCTGTCGGCGCTCTCTAGTTTCGCCAGCGGCGGTTTCCAGAGGCATTTCTTGCGGATTGCCGGTGCGGCGGTGATCGTGCTCGGTTTTCTTAACATCCAATACGGGTTCGTGTTGGCTCGAAGCAGCATCGGACCAATCGCGGCTTCCAACCCGCAATACAGTGTAATTCCCGCGCAGACGCCACCTGTCGAGAAAAAGCAGATTGTCGAGATGCGGATCGATGGCTTCGAATACATTCCCAACCGCTTCGTGGTGAAACAGGGTTTGCCAGTCGAGTGGCGGATCGACGGACGGGATGCTGAAGGCTGTGGACGAATCCTTATCGCGCCGCGTTTGGGGATTCGAAGCTTTCTCTCGGGAACCGGAATCACCATTATCAATTTTACGCCTGAACTCATCGGTGATTTTGCCTTTAATTGCGGTATGGGCATGATGTCCCCTGACTCGAAATTCACGGTCGTTCGCAATGCCAATCGCTAATCAGTGGATAGATGGTTCAGCGTTCACTGGCGGGCGGCCGGCTATATTGCCGAATGTGGCGAAAGCACCCATTTTATGGGGATCAATCCGGGTATGTGATGATGCTTGCACGCGATGACCAGCTTTCCGCGACACCTGCGGGCCAACCTGCAGGACATGTCGTGCTCGATATCAGCGGCATGACGTGCGCTGCTTGTGCAGGCCGCGTCGAGGGCGCGCTGGGGAAAGTCCCGGGGGTCGCGCGCGCCGAGGTCAATCTTGTACTCGAACGCGCGGATGTGGCGCTCAAAAGTGACGGCGCGAGCACCGATGCATTGATCTCGGCGGTTGCGCGCGCCGGCTATGGCGCGCATTCGCGCGGCGGCACGGCGGGCGAGCGCAAGCAGGCGGAAGAGCAACGCGAGGTCGAAGCGCAGGCAACCGAGCGACACGACCTTGTGCTGTTCGTGCTGACGGCTGCGCTCTCGCTGCCGCTGATTCTACCAATGCTGATGGCGCCGTTCGGCAGTCACATGCATCTCAATCCATGGCTCGCGCTGGTGCTGGCGACGCCGGTGCAATTCGTTTCCGGAGCGCGCTTCTATCGCGGGGCCTGGAAGGCGCTGCGCGCGATGTCCGCCAATATGGACGTGCTGGTCGCGCTTGGAACATCGGCGGCCTACCTGTTCAGCGTCTACATGGTGTTGCTCAAGGGCTCGGCGGCGGGGCCGCATCTTTATTTCGAAGGCTCGGCCGCGGTGATCACACTTGTCGTGCTCGGCAAATGGCTGGAGGCGCACGCCAAGCGCGGCACCACGGCGGCCATCCGCACGCTTTTGCGGCTGCGGCCGGAAGTTGCGAATGTGCTGCGTGGCGATGGCGAGACGGCGGTTGCGATTGAAGATGTGCGCATCGGCGAACGCGTGGCGGTGCGTCCGGGCGAGCGCTTTCCGGTCGATGGAAACGTCATCGAAGGCGAGAGCGAGGCCGATGAATCCGTGGTGACCGGGGAGAGTGTTCCGGTGGTCAAGCGGCCGGGCAATACAGTGACCGCCGGTGCGCTCAACGGCACGGGACGCTTGATGATTGCGGCGACCGCGGTGAGTGAGGATACGACGCTCGCGCGCATCATCCGCATGGTCGAGAACGCGCAAACTGGCAAGGCGCCGGTGCAGCGGCTGGTCGATCGCGTGTCGGCGGTGTTCGTCCCGGCGGTTATGGCAATTGCAATCGGCACATTCATAGGCTGGTTCTACAGCTTTGGCTTTGAGGATGCGCTAATCGCTGCCGTGTCAGTGCTGGTGATCGCGTGTCCGTGCGCGCTTGGTCTTGCGACGCCTGCGGCGCTGGTGGCGGGCACGGGAGCTGCTGCGCGTGCCGGCATTCTCGTCAAGGACATTGAAACGCTGGAGCGTGCCGCGAGCCTCGACACGGTGATCTTCGATAAAACCGGCACGCTTACCGAAGGCCGGCCGGCAATTGCTGCGGTGACACCGGTGGCTGGTGTCGACGCCGCGAAGTTGTTGCGAATCGCGGCCGCAGTACAGGTCGGGAGTGAGCATCCGCTGGCGCGGGCATTCCTCGATGCGGTGCCGGCTGCGACTGCACTTCCGTCGGTCGCAAATTTTCATGCCGATCCGGGCCGCGGCGTCACCGGTACGGTGGAGAAGCATCAAGTCGCGGTCGGCAACCGCGATCTCATGCATTTGATGAATGTGAAGGTTGCGCCGATCGAGGCGGAAGTGTCCCGCATCGAGCGCGCGGCGCTGACCGCAATCATCGTCTCCATTGACGGCCGCGCGTTTGGTGTTGTCGGCATTGCCGATCCGATTCGGCCGGGTGCTGCTGAAGCGATCCGGATGCTCAAGGCGCAAAATATCCGGGCCGAGATGCTCACTGGCGATACCGAGCGGGTGGCGCAACGGGTGGCAGCCGAGCTCGGAGTCACGCGCTACCGCGCGGCGGTTAAACCGGGCGAGAAAGCCGACGCCGTGCGTGCGCTTGCGGCGGAGGGCCGCCGCGTTGCCATGGTCGGCGATGGCATCAACGATGCTCCGGCGCTTGCAGCAGCACCCGTTGGCATTGCGCTCGGCAGCGGTACCGACGTGGCAATGGAGGCCGCCGGGATCACGCTCATGCGCTCCGATCCGCGGCTGGTGCCGGCCGCAATCGACATCGCCCGGATCACGGTCGGAAAAATCCGGCAGAATCTGTTCTGGGCCTTCATCTTCAACGTGGTAGGGATTCCGCTGGCTGCGATCGGATTTCTCACCCCAGCGTTGGCGGGCGCCGCGATGGCCATGTCCTCGGTCACGGTGGTGGTGAACTCGCTGTGGCTCAAGCGATGGCGGCCGGAATTTGAACGATAAATCAATGTATTAGCTATTGTGGACCAACGTCTTATGTTATATTATAACATCTGACGTAAATCGACTTCCGTACGGCCGTGGTTGCCGCCTCCGCAACGATGACATGACCGAACATCACCATCATCATCACCACGATCCCGGTCACGCTCATCCGCCGGCGCCGGTGCATGCCTCGATCCTGCGGCTCTCGGTGCAGGAGCGTCTTGTTGCAGCTGTGCTCTTGATCGCCGTGCTGTGGGGCGTCGTGTATTGGGCGATGGCATGACGGCGCAAATTAGGTTCAGCGATCTCACGCTTGGCTATGACCGCCATCCGGCGGTGCACCATCTTGACGGTACGGTCGAGCGCGGTGCGCTGATGGCCGTGGTCGGTCCGAACGGGGCGGGGAAGTCCACGCTGTTCAAGGGCGTGGTCGGCGCGATCAAACCGCTCGCTGGCCGTATCGAGCGCAACGGCGTGGCGCCGCAGGATATCGCCTATCTGCCGCAGGTCGCCGAGATCGACCGTAGCTTCCCGATCAATGTCTACGACATGGTTTCGATGGGTCTGTGGCGGCGTGCCGGATTGTTCGGCGGCATTGGCGCTAAACAGCGCGATGCGGTCGAAGCCGCGATCTCGGCTGTTGGTCTGACCGGATTTGAGGAGCGCGCAATCGGCACGCTCTCGGGCGGGCAGATGCAGCGCATGCTGTTCGCGCGGCTTCTGCTGCAGGACGCACGCGTGCTCGTACTCGACGAGCCGTTCAACGCGATCGATACAAAAACCTCGGCCGATCTGCTCGCGCTCGTGCAACGCTGGCACAGCGAGGAGCGCACTGTGCTCGCCGCCATGCATGACCTCGAACTGGTGCGTTCGAATTTTCCCGAGACACTTTTGCTCGCGCGCGAATCGGTGGCGTGGGGAAAAACGTCTGAGGTGCTCACGCCGCAGAACCTTTTGAAGGCGCGGCAAATGTGCGAGGCCTTCGACGAATTGGCGGCATCGTGCGCCGTGGCGGAGGCAGTTTAGGCCGCCATGCTGTCCCATCTTTTGCTTGAGCCTTTCCGCGAGGAGTCGGTACGTCACTCACTCGCCGCCGTGCTGGCACTCGCGCTGAGCGCGGGCCCGATTGGCGTATTCCTGATGCTGCGGCGCATGAGTCTGGTCGGCGATGCAATGGCGCACGCCATCCTACCCGGCGTTGCAATCGGATTTCTTGTCGCCGGGCTCAACGTCTTTGCCATGACATTCGGCGGTCTTGTCGCCGGACTGCTCATTGCGCTGCTCGCAGGCGCGGTGAGCCGCACCACAGAATTGCAGGAGGATGCTTCGCTGGCGGTGTTCCTGCTCGTGTCGCTTGCCTTGGGCGTGGTGATCGTGACGGCCAACGGCATGGATATCGAGCAGTTGATGGGATTCCTGTTTGGTGAGACGGCGGCCAAGATGAATTCCGACAAGCTTCTGGTAATTGCCGGCAATGCCACGGTCAGCGTGCTGGCGCTGGCGCTGATCTATCGCCCGCTGGTGCTCGATTGCGTCGACCCGGGATTTTTACGCTCGGTGAGCCGCGCGGGCGGGATCGCGCATCTCACTTTCCTCGGGCTGCTGGTGCTCAACCTCATCAGCGGTTTTCATGCGCTCGGGACGCTGCTCGGCGTTGGCATCATCATCATTCCGGCGGCGATCGCGCGGTTTTGGACGCGCGACATCACGATCATGATCGGGCTTGCGGTCGCAAGCGGCGTGCTTTCAGGATTTGCAGGACTGCTGTTGTCGTATCACCTCGGAATTCCTTCCGGGCCGGCCGTGACGCTGGTCGCAGGCCTGCTTTATATCGGCTCGGTCCTGTTCGGGCGCGTGGGCGGCGTGGTGTGGCGCGCGTTCCCCGGAAAGCATCTTGAAGCCTAGGGATTTCAGGGCTTTCCTTTTTCCTCTCGCTCAATATATGTGGTCGCTCCACGGAGTTCCTGTATGTCAGAAAGTACCGACAAGATTCCCGTCACAGTGCTGACCGGCTATCTGGGCGCGGGCAAGACCACGTTGCTCAACCGCATCCTATCGGAACCGCACGGCAAGAAATACGCGGTCATCGTCAACGAATTTGGCGAGATCGGCATCGACAACGAGCTCATTGTCAACGCCGACGAAGAAGTGTTCGAGATGAACAACGGCTGCATCTGCTGCACCGTGCGCGGCGATCTGATCCGCATCATCGAGGGGCTGATGCGGCGGAAAGGCAAATTCGACGCCATCATCGTGGAGACCACGGGCTTGGCGGATCCGGCGCCGGTGGCGCAGACCTTCTTTGTCGATGAGAACGTGGGTAAGCGGACCAAGCTCGACGCGGTGGTCACCGTGGCGGACGCCAAGTGGCTTAAAGAGCGTCTCAAAGACGCGCCGGAAGCCAAGAACCAGATCGCCTTCGCCGACGTGATCCTGATCAACAAGACCGATTTGGTGACCGATGCCGAATTGCGCGAGATCGAGGCGCGCATCCGCGGCATCAACCCTTACGCCAAGCTGCATCGCACGGAACGCGCTAACATTGCGCTCAGCGAAGTGCTCGGCCGCAATGCGTTCGATCTCGACCGTATCTTGGATATCGAGCCGGAGTTCCTTCACGCGGACGGGCACGATCACGATCATCACCATGGCCATGACCACAAGCATGACCATTCGCATGGCGGCTTGAAACACTATCACGATGAGGACATGCAATCGCTCTCGCTCTCGACCGACAAGCCGCTCAATCCCGACAAGTTCTTCCCGTGGGTGCAGGACCTGGTCGCCAAGGACGGGCCGAGCATCCTGCGCTGCAAAGGCATTCTTTCGTTCAAGGACGATCCAGAACGTTTCGTGATCCAGGGCGTGCATATGATCCTCGATGGCGACCATCAGCGGCCGTGGAAAGACGACGAGAAGCGCTCAAGCCGCCTTGTGTTCATCGGCCGAAAATTGCCGGAGGAAAAAATCCGGAACGGTTTTGCGAGTTGCGTGGCGTAATTCTCTGCGCGTCGTGCGAGGCACGTCTTTACCTCCCCCTGGAGGGGGAGGTTGGTCCGCGAAGCGGACCGCGTGGGGGTGAACTTGCAGCGCTTCAAATTCCACCCCACCCCGACGCGCTACGCGCGCCGACCCTCCCCCTCCAGGGGAGGGTGAAGTGAGCCAGCATCGACGCCGGTAGTTATGACTGACGCAAGCACCAGCACCCCCTCCGTCATTGAACGCACGCGGCACATTGCGGCGGGCGCACCGATCGTCGGCGCGCATTTTCTCGGCCGCACGGCGGTGTTGGTGCTCGGGGAAGAGGCGCTGCTGTTGGTGCCCGAAGAGGGCGAGGAGCGGCGGGTCGCGGTCCACGGCGGCGGCATTCTCTCCGCCGCGAGTGACGGCGCGCGCGTCGTTACCGGCGGGGACGACGGCAAAGTGGTGGCGAGCGGCGCTAACGGCGACATCGAGATCCTGGCAACCGACGAAAAGCAGCGCTGGATCGACCGGGTGGCCACCGGTCCCGATGGCGCGGTGGCGTGGTCGGCGGGCAAGACGGCGCATGTGCGGACTGGCAAGGGCGAAGTGCGCACGCTCGAGGTGCCGTCCAGCGTCGGCGGCCTGGCGTTCGCGCCCAAGGGGCTGCGCCTTGCGATTGCCCATTACAATGGCGTGACATTGTGGTTTCCGAACGCCAAGGCCGCTCCCGAGCGGTTCGAGTGGAGGGGCTCGCATCACGAGGTGAATTTCAGCCCCGACGGCAAATTCCTGCTCACCGCAATGCAGGAGCCGATGCTGCATGGCTGGCGGCTGCATGACCGCAAGGACATGCGCATGTCAGGCTATTCCGCGCGGGTGCGCTCGCTGAGCTGGACCGCAGACGGCGGGTGGCTCGCGACCAGTGGCGCAGAGCAACTCATCCTGTGGCCGTTTTCGAGCAAGGACGGCCCGATGGGCAAGACGCCGCGGCAGCTCGCGGCCTTTGGCGTGCGGGTCGAAGTCGTGGCGTGCCATCCCAAGCAGGAGGTGATCGCCATCGGTTATGAGGACGGCCTGGTCCTGCTGGTGCGGCTCGACGATGGCGCGGAAATTCTCGCTAAGAAGCCCGACAAGGTGCCGGTCTCGGCGTTGGCCTGGGATGGCGCGGGTACGCTGCTCGCCTGGGGCGCCGAGGACGGCAAGGCCGGCACGATCAGTCTTGCCTGACCGGTGTTTCCTTATGCTTGAAATATTCGACCGCGCGTTCGTGTTGCTCGGCCTCCTTGCGGGTTGCGAACGTCCCGAGATCGCGACGCAGGCCGGTCTTCGGGTTCTTCTTGCGGGAATAGAGCCGGTACTGTCCGGATTTGAGTTTGCGGATCATTTGGGCCTCCACAGAACCGCATCATAAACAAAAACCCCGGAGCGGGCTCCGGGGTTTCTTGTCAATTCAACCAAATTTTTTGCGGATATTCCACGGCAAGCCGTAGGAAAATACCTTCGGCCCTCAGATCACGTATTGCCGCAGCGGCGGGTAGCCGTTGAAGCCGACCGAGGAGTAGGTCGAGGTGTAGGCGCCTGTCGCTTCGATGAGCACCTTGTCGCCGATGGCGAGGGAGACGGGCAGCGGATAGGGCGTCTTCTGGTAGAGCACGTCGACCGAATCGCAGGTAGGGCCTGCGATGATGCAGGGCGCCATCTCGTCGCGATCCTTGGTGGTGCGGATCGGGTAGCGGATCGACTCGTCGATGGTCTCGGCCAGCCCATGGAACTTGCCGATGTCGAGATAGACCCAGCGCAGCTCGTCTTCAGGCGAACGCTTGGCGATGAGTACGACCTCGGCCTCGATCAGGCCGGCGTTGCCGACGAGGCCGCGGCCGGGCTCGACGATGGTCTCGGGGATGGAGTTGCCGAAGTGCTTGCGTAGCGCGCGGAAGATCGCCTTGCCGTAGGACTCGAGCTTGGGCGTCTTGCGAACGTATTTCGCCGGGAAGCCGCCGCCCAGGTTGACCATCGAGAGGAATATCCCGCGCTCGGCGCAGGTGCGGAAGATCGCGGCCGCGGAGGCGAGCGCGCGGTCCCAGGCTTCCACGTTGTGTTGCTGCGAGCCGACATGGAAGGAGATGCCATGCGGGATGAGGCCGAGCTTGTGGGCGTGTTCGAGGATATCGGTTGCGTAGTCCGGCTCGCAGCCGAACTTGCGCGAGAGCGGCCATTCCGCGCCGGTGCCGTCGCAATGGATGCGGCAGACGACGCGGGCACCGTGCGCGACGCGGGCGATCTTCTCAACCTCCGCCTCGCAATCAACGGCGAAGAGCGTCACGCCGAGCTTCGCGGCGGTGGCGATCTCGCTCTCTTTCTTGATCGTGTTGCCGTAGGAGATGCGGTCGGGGGTGCAGCCTGCCGCCAGCACGGCTTCGGTTTCGGTCACCGAGGCGACGTCGAAACATGAGCCAAGTGCCGCTAACATCTTGAGAATTTCAGGCGCCGGGTTGGCCTTCACGGCGTAGTAGACCTTGGTGTCCGGCAACACTTTGGCAAACGCCACGAAGTTGTCGCGGACGACATCGAGATCGACTACGAGGCAGGGCCCATCGGCTATGCGGTATTTGAGGAATTCACGAATGCGTGCGGTCATCTCGACCTAACTCCCTGATCCGGTGCCGGCAGCATCATGCCGCCGTGCTAGGTGAACCTCCTGTGATGCGTCGATCCCGCGACACGCAGGACAAAACACCACCGCGATTGCTGCCTAGGTCCGGATAAGGGAGATCCCGTTCCGCACTGTTGGCAAAGATGGACAAGCCTCTTCGGTGTCCCCGGCATTTGCGCCGGCAGTACCCAAAAAAGCCCTTCCGTCGTTGCTTTAAGCCGCGTCCCCCGTTGAGCGCGGGGATTGCTGGTTTCGCCTCCAGCTGCCGATCGCTAGTGCAAGGAAGGTAGATCCCTTCCTTAGGTGGCTGTCCGGCCTCTTGTCCGGATACCCGCCGATCGACACACGGCCACAGGCACGTGCGAAATTGGGCAAGGATCAAATAAGCGATTCATTTCCACAACGCAAGGGAAATGGTCGCCGAACGCATTGACCCCCAACTAATGGTTTACGCTTTGGAGATTAAGTGCGCGTTAAAACGTGCGGCGAGAGAAAAAATGCACGCCGAGAGTTTCAATTGCTCGTGAACGGCTCGACGCGGCGCGCGGCGCTGACGAATTTCACCATGACAGCGATGCCGCACAGGAAGAAGATCACTTGCAGGATATGTTCGCCATACTCGCCGAGCGGAAATGGGCTCAGTCTTGCGAAGGCCCAGCCGGCTGCAAACGCAGCGCCGAACACCTCGGCGCCAATCAGTATGGTCGCGCTCGCGACGGTCAGCACGTGCAGCCAGATGATGCGGCGGGCGCGCGGCGTCTCGACGGTCTGGTTCATGGGTCCAAAATCCTTTGTGAGCGGCAATGTCCTAGAAAGGCGCGGCAGGATCAAGGCCTGTAACGCCCGGCGGGTCTTGCTTCTGGTTCAAACAAGTCCTTGCAGCCGCCTTCTGCGGCGTCCCGCCTCGTAACGGAAACCCATCCAGGCCCCCACGACGGCACCCGCAAGCAGTAGTCCCCACGTTGCCGGATCGCCAATGGACGCTGAAATCGGCCGCGACCAAAGCCACAAGTGCACCAAGGCGCCCGCAGCCAACAAGACCAGTGCGACAGCTATTCCCGCGAATGAAAAGCCGATCTTGCCGGCCAGACTGCCGTGGTCGTCCCAGAGACGTTGCTTTGCCGTCTTCCCGAAAACAGCTCTAATCAGGTTTTCGGTGTCGTCATCGAAGCTTTCATGACGGAGAAGCAGGGCGTTTTTTGTGCTGATGGCGCGCACATCATCGGGCAAGAGCTCGGGTCGCGGCATGACAGCGCCGTCCACCAAGACCGGCAGCACGATGCCGGTTTGTTGCAAAGCAACCCGGACCTCGGCGCGAACGTGGTCCTCGGTCTCCAAAATTCGAATGACGCCGTCCGCGGTCGGCTCCAGCCATTTCTTGCCGATGAATACAAGAACCGCATCGCTCTTGTGGATGGCGGTGGTCACCTTGGTTACGAAATCTTCGCCGCCGCCAACCGTACTCACGTCGAAAAATACATTGTGCTTCGATATAAGTTGGCACAGCCGATCGTAAACGCGCCCGGCAGCGGGTGCTGTGTCCGAACGCCGATAACTGATGAAAATCGTTTTTGGCACGGCTGCTTACCGAGGAGGTGTCAGTTGGCGCGGCCCAAATATGCCAACACACCCGCCTTTTCGAGATGTTCTCTGCCAGTCAGGCGGCTGTCGATCCGGCGTACCGCCGTTCCGTCGCTGGCAAACTCATAAATCAAGACCGAACATTCTCCCTGGCTGAAGGGCCGATTGGCCACCTCGGCTGGCAGCATGTTCGCGCCGGTGCGAAGCCAGCTGCGCGCTTGCTCTCCGCTCACGCTGTCGGGCGATTGCACGAACGGCTTGTCTTGAAGAATGAATACGATGACCCGGTAAAGACCGCGATCGACAAAGAACAGGCCGCGAACCGCGCTCATGAGGTCCTTGGAATCTTGCAGGGTCGGCCAGCGTTTGCCGGCCGCGAGCGCAGTCCCATCGTCGTTGATGCCCTCGAGCCGCGTGACCAGAGCCACGCCGTCGGATTGCGTGCGAAAGTAGCTACGCTCGACATATCCGGTGCGCTCGAGCGCTGCGACGATCGTGTCGGCCACCTGCCCAACCGTCGCGCGGTCCGGCAACAGATTGCGCGGCAAGACGTAGCTCGCTGATGCGGTCGGCGGCGGCCAGGGAAAATCCGGCAAGGCGGGCGAGGTGGAGGCCGATAGCGTGGATGACGGCGGGGCCGGTGCTGCGGATGCGGGCGGGGTCGGTCGTGCCGAGCGCGTGGTGAAACTCGGCGAGGCTGGGGGCGCGGCGGAAACTTGCGGTGGCGGCGCAGTCGCAGCCGGCGCGGGCGGTGGTGGCATCGAAGCGACCTGGGCGCCGGAGTCTCTTTTTGCTTGTGCTAGCTTTAACTGATCGAGTTGCTGTTGTGCTTGCTTAACACTGGGATGATTGGAGCCATATGTTTTTTGCAGGATGCCGAGCGATCTCTGATAGAGCGGCTCGGCGTCGGCATAGCGGCCCGTAACAATGTATAGGTCTGCCAGCTTGGCCAGCGATAGGGCGACTTCAGGATGGTTGGGTCCGAGCGCTTTTTCCCGGATTTCCAGGACTTGTTTCGCCAAGACGATCGCTTCCGCGTATTTTTCCGCGGTGTAGAGCTCGACAATTCTCTTGTTCAACGCGTCAACGTCATTCGATTGCGCCCGCGCCGGTTCGGCACACAATTGGCTCAGTGCCGTCACTGCTGCCGCTAAAATCAAAATGCGTACAAAGGCTTTCATAGAATGCAATCGTTGCGGCAAGGACTCAGCGCTTGCCTAATAGGCACGGTATCCAGCCGCCGGAAAGTCTAGCCCACGGCGGCGCTCGATCAAAGGCCTTGGCTTATGACAGCGTCATCGCCCCTTCATGGTGCGGCGCTCGATCTGCAAAAGGCCCGATAAATCGCAGGTTTCCTGTGCCGCCTTCATCTGCTTCTCGGCGCTGCCGGGCCCGAGAAACGGATCGATTTTATCCTGGGCGAGGCATTCGTAGGAATGGCGCACGGCCTTGTACATGGCGGCGAAGGCGGTACCCGAGGACGCCGCGAGGCGATAACCGAGCTTGGCCAGTTCGGCGGCCGAATAGGGGAAGGCGGCGAAGCCATCAACAGGTGCAAATGTCATCAGCGGCGGCGGCAGGCGTTCGGCGACGGTGCGGATCTCGTCGGCGTTGCGCGTGTGCACGAACAGCATGTCGGCGCCGGCTTTCTTGAAGGCCTCGGCCCGGCGCAGCGCCTCGTCGAGGGTGGAGATGCGCCGCGCATTGGTGCGGGCGATGATGACGAGGTTCTTGTCGGTCCGCGCGGCCAGCGCTTCCTTGATCTTCTCGAGCATCAATTCGGTCGGCACGAGATGATCGACGCCGGCATGGTGCTCGACGCGGCGCGGAAGCAACTGGTCCTCAAGCTCGATGGCGCCGATGCCGGCGGCTTGCGAGAGCGCGATCGTGCGGTGCAGGTGGACGGGATCGCCGAAGCCGCCGCCGACATCGAGGACGATCGGCAGTGGACATACCGCGCGCATGTCGAGTGCGACCTCGATCATTTCCGGCAATGCAAGATTTGCTTCGGTCACGCACTTGAGCCAGCCGAGCGAGCCACCGCTCATGTAGAGCGCCTTGAAGCCTGCGTCGGCGGCAAGGCGCGCCATGATCGGGTTGAGCGCCACCGGTGCGACGATCAATTCGTCGCCGGCGATCAGATCGCGAAATGTCGGCAAGGCAGGCTCCAATTGAAGTCAGCGCAGGGGTGCGAGGGCTTTTGCGGCGCCGGGCCGTGCGTTCTCGGCGGCGATCTGGCGCGCTTGGCGATGCTGACCTTGGCTGCGGAACATGCGTGCCAATAAATCGGTGATTCTGCGATGGATGGTCGCGCGATACGGACTGTCGGCCGGCAATTGTTCAAGCAGCCGGCGGTGCGCGCGTCCGAGGCTGTGGTAGGGAAGATTCGGCAGCAGATGATGCAGCCCGTGATAGCGCAACCCCACTGGCGCCCAAAGCACGGGCAGCATGGCGGGCGGCGGCACATTCACGGTGTCGAGCAGCTGCGAAACAACGTCGATCGGCTCGCCGTCGTTTTCATAATGATGGGCGGCAAGCGTGCGCACCATGTTGATGAAGCTCATGGCGGACCAGACCGCCAATCCCATCAGCACGATCTTGAGCGGGATCACGCCGAGGCAGACCAGGATCAAAATCGACCAAACGTAGATCGAGATGACGGTTTCGAGAATGAGCCACGAGGTGCGGAACGGCGGCGGCTCTTTGCGCTCGAATTTCGGATTCATCACCATGGCCGACATGTGCGCCAGCGCGTGGCTGCGGAACGGAGGCACGAGCGCGGCTAAGGGCACCACAAACAAAAATCGAACAAGCAGCAGGAGCGGTTCGGCGAGCGAGATCGGCACCATCAGCGCGATATGCAGCGGACGGCCTCTGGCGAACTGGAGATACTCGGGGTCCTCAGGCGTGCCGTAATGCGCCTTGGAGTGATGCAAATTGTGGATGCCGTCGTAGAGGAATGTCGGCAGCATCAGCGGGACGCCGATCAACACATGCCAGGCGGTCCAAAAGCCACGAGGCGCGCGTTTGCGCAAATGGGTGAGTTCGTGGATGAACAAGATGCAGCGATAAAGCGCGAACACGGAAACAATTGCGGCGGCGATTCCGATCCATGTCATGCCGAGAACGTACCAGAGTGCGAACGCGCTATAGCCGACGGTCGCGCTGATCAGCAGATCGGTCCAGTAGATGGTGGCGTTGGGCTTGGCGAGGTCGGATGTCAGACGATACGCCAAGCGCACAAGCTCGGTATCTGTGGCGGGTGCAGCGGTTGGCGCCGGCGTTTCTTGCAGCGTTGCGATCTGCATCATGTCTTACTTACCCCGGCGCTCCTCACGCGAACCCATGCTATCACCTGATTATGCAGCAGGGAGACTGAAGTGGCAAAGCTTAAGGTCATGTGTGCGCGCTCGATGCATAAAGCGGTCGAGGCGTTAACCCGCGATTTCACGGTGCGGACGGGCCATGACGTGGCGCTCGACTTCGGCACCGTGGGTGCGCTGCAAGCAAAAATTGCAGCGGGCGAGAGCGCGGATGTGATGATTCTCTCGGTGCCGGCGATCGACAAGCTGGACAAGGATCGCGCGCTCGCGCCCGGCTCGCGGGCCGATGTGGCGCGCACTTTCATCGCGGTATGCGTGCGCAGCGGCGCGCCGCTGCCCGACATCGCAACGCCGGAAGCGTTCGAGCGCACTTTGCGTAACGCGAGCACGATTGCGCTCAGCGATCCGGGCGTCGGCGGTTCGGCCGGGGTCTATCTCGTCGGTCTATTCGAGCGCATGGGGCTTAGCGCCGAGATTGCCAAGAAAGGCATGCTGCAATCGTCGGGTGTCGAAGTTGCGAAGCGCGTGGTCGAAGGCAAGGCTGAGCTCGGCCTGACGTTGAGCGGGAAGGTTGCTTCGGTGCAAGGCGCGGTGATCGCGGGACCGCTGCCGGCGCCGCTCGGACAGGACACGACCTATTGCGCGGCGGTGTCGGCCGCGAGCGCAGCGAAGGATGCGGCGCAAGCGTTTATCGCGGCACTGACTGCACCTGCCACCCGGGAAACCTGGAAAGCCGCCGGTTTCGAGCGGCCGTGAGTTACTCCGGCTTGATGCCGGCTTTTTCCACCACGTCGCGCCAGCGCGCGATTTCGGATTTCATCAATGCACCGGTGGAGGCGGCGTCCATGTAGGTCGGCGTCAGGCCCTGCCGTTCGAGTGCTTCGCGTGCGTCGGGCATCTTGCTGATGGCGGAAAGTTCCTGCTCCCACATGCGTACGATGGGTTGCGGGGTGTTCGCCGGTGCCTCAAATCCGAACCACAGATTGAAATCGAGACTCGGATGGCCGAGTTCGGTCAGCGTTGGAATCTCCGGCACGACGGGCGATCGCTTGGAGCCGGCCGATGCGATGATGCGCAATTTTCCGGCGCGCACGTGCGCCAAGATGGAATTAACCGCCGTGAAAGTCATGTGAACCTGTCCACCGATGAAATCGGTGACGGCTTGAGCTTGCCCGCGGTAGGGCACGTGCTGCACGTCGAGGCCGAGCTGCTGCTTGAACAGTTCCATGCCCAATTGCTGCAGTGTGCCGACGCCGGGCGACGAATAGTTGTAGTAGCCGGGCTTGGCGTTGATGGCGGCAATCAATTCGACGAGCGAGTTGACGGGAAACACGTTCGGGTTGACCACAAGAACGACGGTGTTGGTCGCCAACACGCCGATGGGCGTGAAACTCGCAATCGGGTCGTAGCGCAGGTTCTTGATCAGCGAGGGATGCACGGTTTGCGGCGCGCCGCAGGTCACCAAGGTATAGCCGTCCGGTGGGGAGCCGGCTGCGAGTTCGGTGCCAAGCGAGCCTGCGGCGCCCGGCTTGTTGTCCACGACCACCGGCTGGCCCCAGCGCTCGGAGAGCTTCTGTCCGGCCACGCGCGCGATCGTGTCAAACGCCGTCGCCGGCGAAAACGGCACGATGATGGTGATGCGGTGCGAAGGGTATGCCTGTGCGTTGGCTCGTCGCATGCCGACGGTAGGCGTGGCCGCGATGCCGACGCATAGCCGTAAAATAGATCGCCGGTTCATGTTGTTCCAAATCATACGTTACTCCGCGGCCACGCCGCTCGCCTTGATCGGGACCGACCATTTCTCGATTTCGCCCGCGACGAACTTCGCGAGATAGGCGGGGGTTCTGCGCTCGGGCGTCGCCACGATCAAACCAATATCGTCGAGGCGCTTGCTCAATGCCGGAGTGTCCAATGCGCGGCTCGTGGCCGCGTTGAGTTTGTTCACGATTGCTAGCGGCGAACTCTTCGGCATGAATATGGCGTTCCAGGCGGAGACGTCGAAGTCATTGAGTCCTTGCTCTTGCGCGGTTCCAATGTTGGGGAATGATGTCGAGCGCGTGCGCGCCAACGTTGCGAGCATTTTGGCGGTGCCGCCCTGAACCGCGGGAAGCGCGGTCGAGACATAATTGCAGACATAGTCGACGCGGCCGGCGATGAGATCCTGCATCGCGGGGCCGCCGCCGCGATAGGGAACGTGTGTGATGTTCACCCCGATCGCCTGGTTGAGCAGCACGCAGCCGATATGCGCGGACGTGCCGGTGCCGCCGGAGCCGTATTGCATTTTGCTGTGGTTGGCCCTGGCGTAGGCGATGAATTCCTGGAGATTGTTGGCGGGTAAATCCTTGCGCACGATGAGCACGAGCGGCGCATCGGCGATCAAGATCACGGGCGAAAAATCGGTGACGACGTTGTAGAGCGGCTTTTTGTAGAGCGACTGATTGAGCGCGTGCGTGCCGATCGAGCCGAGCACGAACTGATGGCCGTCCTGCGCCAGCGATACGCGCAAGGAGCCGACCATCCCGCCGGCGCCGCTGACATTCTCGATGATGACTTGCTGGCCCAGGGCTTCGCTCAGATGAGGCTGCAGGATGCGGCCGAGCACATCGACCGGGCCGCCTGCGGCGAACGGCACGACCATCGTGAGGGGCCGCGTCGGCCAATCCTGCGCTGCGGCCGTGCCGCAAAAGAGCGCCAGGGCCGCCACGAGATTGCTCAAAATCCTGCAATGACGCATTTTTGCCCCTGGTGGTTCTTGACGGGTCAAGATCAGGCTAGTCTCATAATAGCGCGATTGTTGGGCACCAGAAGACGGAGATGATGATGAAAACGCTGCGGTTGGCTGTGCTAAGCGGGCTGATCATTGGTCTTTCGCACGCGGTGGTTAGTGCGCAACCTTATCCTTTGCGGCCGGTCACGGTCGTCACGCCGTTCGCCGCCGGAAGCGTTACCGACTCCGCCGCACGCTTGATCGGGCAACATTTGCAAGATGCGCTCGGCCAGAGCTTCGTGATTGAAAACAAGGCTGGCGCGGGCGGATTAACGGCGGCCAACACTGTCGCGCGCGCCAAACCCGACGGCTACACGCTGCTGCTCACCACCAACTCCACCCATTCCGTGGTGTACGGGATGTTCAAAAGCGTGCCGTACGATCCGATCGCAGATTTCACGCCAATCGCACGGATCGGAAATTTTCCGTCATTCGTTGCGGTCAACGTCAACCAGCCCATCAACACGATGGCGGAGCTCGTGGCCTACGCCAAGGCCAATCCCGGCAAGCTTTCGTATGGCGTCGGCAATTCGACGGCGCAGGTCACCGGCGAGACGCTCAAGAAACGCACGGGTACCGACATCGTGCGCGTGCCCTATCGCAGCAATCCGATGGCGATGACCGATCTCGTCGCAGGCCATATCCCGATGATGATCCCGGATTTTTACACCGGTCTGCCACAGCTCAAGGCGGGGAAAATTCGCGCGCTCGCGGTGCTGACGAAGAATCGCAATCCGGTATTGCCGGATGTTCCCACGCTCAACGAAACTGTGATGCCGGGCTTCGATATTCTGGCCTGGGCGGGAATGTTCGGGCCGGCGAACATGCCGCCGGAAGCGGTGAAGGTGATCGCAGACGAGCTGCAAAAGGCGCTGGCGAAACCGGAGATCAAAGATCGGATCACGGCGGCCGGGACGGAAGTTCAATTCAGCGGGCCTGCAGAATTTTCCGCGTTCGTCAAAAGCGAACTGCCGCGCTGGACCGCGATGATCAAGGAAGCCGGCATCGAGCCGGAATAAGCTGTTATTTGTCCTGCAGGCGGATGCCGCCGCGGCGGCCGAGGTCCTTGCAATCCTCGTCAGTCTTGAGCCCCGCGGCGCGAATGCCATGGGCGGCGAGTTCCTCGTCGCGATCTTCCGTGTCGCCGGTGACGCCGACCGCGCCGATCACCTCGCCGTCCTTGTCGCGGATTTGCATGCCGCCGCCCTCGGGAAAGAGTTGCTCGCCACTCGCGGCGATCAGATATTGCATGAAGATCGGCTTTTCCTCAGCGCGGACCTTCACGAGCTTAGAAGAGCGGCCGAGTGCGAGCGCGGCGTAGCACTTGCCCAGCGCCATTTCGAAGCGAATCATCGAGGAGCCGTCTTCTTTTTGGAACGCCTTCACCTTGCAGCCGGCCTCGACCACGATGACCGAGAGCGGTCGGCAATTGAGCTTGGCGCCGCGCTTTAAGATGGCGGAGATGATGCGGTTGGCTTGGTCAAGCGTAATGGCGGTCATAAGGATCTCCGGATTTCGATGGTAGACACTATATCAGGGCTGGAATGGTATCTGGACTGGAATGGAAACCCGCACGGACGTAGATAATAGCATTGCATGACCAGCCAACAGCCCGCCCTCACGGCTTCAAGCGACAATCCCTTCTTTGCCGTGTGGACGACGCCGTTTGGCGTGCCACCGTTCGAGCGCATCAGGCCTGAGCATTTTTCGCCGGCGTTCGAGCGCGCGTTCGCCGAACACGAAGAGGAGATCAAGGCGATTGCGGAGAATTCCGCGTCGCCCACGTTCGACAACACGATTGTCGTACTTGAGTTGAGCGGGCAGGCACTTTCGCGCGTCAACGACGTGTTCGATGCGCTGGCTGGCGCGCACACCAATGCTGCACTGCTTGCGCTTGAGCGCGAGCTTTCGCCGCGCACGGCCCGGCACTGGAATACCATCCGCATGAACATGCAGCTGTTCGCACGCATCGATGAGCTGTTTCAAAAGCGTGACAAACTTGGGCTGACGGGCGAGCAGGCGCGGGTGCTTGAGCGCTACCATACGAGTTACCGGCGCGCCGGCGCTGCTCTCGAAGGTGAGAATAAGAAAAAGCTTGCTGTGCTCACCGAGCGGCTGGCTTCGCTCGGCACGTCATTTTCGCAAAACGTGCTGGCCGACGAACAGGCCTATGTGCTCGTGCTGGAGAACGAAGACGAGCTTGCAGGCCTGCCCGATTTTGTGCGCGCGGCGGCGCGCGCGGAAGCCGAAGAGCGCCGGCATAGCGGAAAACACACGTTCACGCTGTCGCGCTCCAGCGTCGAACCTTTTCTGCGGTTCTCGGCGCGGCGCGATCTGCGCGAGAAGATTTACCGCGTCTGGATGGCGCGCGGCGAGGGCGGCGGGGCAACCGACAATGCGGGGATCATCGCCGAGACGGTGAAGTTGCGCGCGGAGCGGGCGAAGCTGATGGGCTATGAATCGTTCGCGCATTTCCGACTCGACGATGCGATGGCGAAAACACCGCAAGCCGTGCGCACGCTGCTCGAACGAGTCTGGCAGCCCGCGCGGACACGCGCGCTGATCGATCGCGACGATTTGCAGTCGTTGGTGCAAGAAGAGGGCGGCAATTTCAAACTCGCGCCCTGGGATTGGCGCTATTACGCCGAAAAACTGCGAATTGTGCGCTGCGATGTCGACGAGGCCGCGGTCAAACCGTATCTGCAGCTTGAGCGGATGATCGAAGCTGCGTTCGATACCGCGCAGCGGTTGTTCGGGCTTTCATTCGCGCGCGTGGATGTGCCGGTCTGGCATCCGGATGTGCGCGCGTGGGATGTGCACGATGCGCAAGGCCGTCATCTGGGACTGTTCTTCGGGGACTATTTCGCGCGCTCGTCGAAGCATGGCGGCGCATGGATGACCACACTGCGCGATCAGAAGAAGATTGACGGCGATACCCGACCGCTGGTGGTCAATGTGATGAATTTCAACAAGAGCGAGCCGACGCTCTTGAGCATCGACGATGCGCGCACGCTGTTCCATGAATTCGGCCACGCGCTGCATGCGCTGCTCTCGGATGTGACCTATCCTATGATATCGGGCACCAATGTGTTCACTGATTTCGTGGAGTTACCATCGCAGCTCTACGAACACTGGCTGGAACAGCCGCAGGTGCTGCGCCGCTTCGCCCAGCATGTGCGCACGGGCGAGGCGATGCCGGAGCCGCTGTTGGAAAAGCTGATCGCGGCGGGCAAATTCGATCGCGCGCGCGAGACGCTGGAATATCTCGGCTCGGCGTTTTTCGACCTCGACCTACATCAGGCGAATGCTGTGGGACTTTCGGCCAAAAAATTTGAAGAAACGGAGCTGAGCGCGCTCGGCATGCCGGCGGAAATCGCGATGCGCCACCGGCCGCCGCATTTCGCGCATGTGTTTTCCGGCAACGGCTATGCGAGCGCCTATTACAGCTATCTGTGGTCGGAGGTGCTCGATGCGGACGCGTTCAATGCGTTCGAAGAGACTGGCGACATTTTCGATCCCGCGACTGCAAAGCGGCTCAAGGATCACATCTACTCCGCCGGCGGCACGCGCGATCCGGAGGCTTTGTACATCGCGTTCCGTGGCCGGTTGCCGACGCCCGATGCACTTTTGCGCAAGCGCGGCCTTGCCGAGACGGCGTAACGCATGGCTGATCTCCACAGCACCGGACATCGTCGCGGCGTGGTCGCGGCACCGCATGTGGCGGCTGCCGAAGCGGGGAGGGCCATTCTCGCGGAAGGCGGTAATGCGCTCGAAGCCATGGTGGCGATGGCCGCGAGTATCGCCGCGGTCTATCCGCATATGAACCACATCGGCGGCGACGGCTTTTGGATGGTGCGCGATCCCAAGGGCCGCGTGCGCGCGCTGATGGGTGCGGGGTTTGCTGGCGCGAATGCGCGGCCGGAGCTTTATCGCGCGCATGAGACGATCCCGGCGCGCGGGCCGCTTGCCGCGCTCACGGTGCCGGGTGCGATCGGTGGCTGGATGCTTGCGCTGGAGCTTGCCAAGGCGCAGGGCGGGAAGCTGCCGCTCGACGTGCTGCTCTACACGGCCATCCGTCAGGCGCGCGAAGGCTATGTGGTGAGCCGGAGCCAGGCGCGGCTCACGGCCGAGAAACTTTCCGAGGTGAAGGACGCGCCGGGATTTGCCGAGACTTTCCTTGTGGACGGCAAGCCGCCGGAAGCCGGTAATACGATGAAGCAGACGGCGCTCGCGGCGACGCTCGATCAGCTCGCGCATGCCGGGCTAGAGGATTTCTACCGCGGCGATGTTGGACACGAGATCGCGGTGGATATGGAGCGCATCGGCAGCCCGGTGACACGCGCCGATCTCGAACGTTATCAAGCCAAGGTCGCGGAGCCGTTGTCCGTGAAACTCAATGCCTGCGCGCTTTACAACACGCCGCTGCCGACACAAGGGTTGGCATCGCTCATCATCCTTGCGCTGTTCGAACGTTTGAAAATCGGCGAGGCGGATGGTTTCGACTTCGTGCATGGCATTGTCGAATCTACCAAGCGCGCGTTTCGCGTGCGCGACCGCGTGGTCACCGATCCGGTGCGTCTGCCGGAGTCGATGGCTCCTTTTCTCGATGCGAAATTTCTCGATGCCGAGGTGCGTAAGATCGATCGCAAGAAAGCGTCGCCGTGGCCGGCGCGTCCGGGCGACGGCGATACGATCTGGATGGGAGCGGCCGACTCATCGGGCTTGGTCGTCTCCTACATCCAATCGCTCTATTGGGAATTCGGCTCGGGTTGTGTGCTGCCGAAAACCGGCGTGCTGATGCAAAACCGCGGCGCGAGCTTTTCGCTCGATCCGAAAGCGCTCAATGCATTGGCGCCGGGCCGGCTGCCGTTCCACACGCTTAATCCGGCGCTTGCGGTGCTCGCCGACGGGCGCGTCATGGGTTACGGCACCATGGGTGGCGA
Source organism: Hyphomicrobiales bacterium (assembly GCA_003169835.1). Classification (GTDB taxonomy): domain Bacteria; phylum Pseudomonadota; class Alphaproteobacteria; order Rhizobiales; family Xanthobacteraceae; genus PNAI01. Next base: position 65,386 of record PNAI01000048.1, read on the forward strand.
TGGCCAGCCGCAGTCGCAAGCCATGCTGTTCAGCCGGCACGTGCTCTATCGTCAGCCGCTTGCGCAGGTGCTCGATGCGCCGCGCTGGCTGCTCGGCCGTACCTGGGGCTCCATGGTCACAAATTTGCGAATGGAATCGCGCTTCGATGGCAATCTGATCGAACGCCTCATCGCTGCCGGCCACGATGTGGAAGTGCTCACGGAACCCTATTCTGATCTCGTCGGGCACGCTGGCGCTGTGATGTTATATCGTGACGGTATGTGTGAGGGCGCGCACGATCCGCGCGCCGACGGCGGCGCGGCAGGGGTCTGATTCACTCAAGTTGTGGAACTTTAACTTGTATTGGTGTTTCACAGGGTTAAGCCTTATCGCCATCGAACCGCCGCAGTACGTGATAGGGTGCCGCTGCAGATGATCCGCCGACTTGCCGCACTCTCGTTTGTCTTGCTCGCCGGCCTGTTGAATGCAGGCGGGCCGGCGGCTGCGCATCCGCACGTCTGGGTGACCATGACGAGCGAAGTGGTCTACGCGCCCGATGGTTCGGCGACCGGCGTGCGGCAGGTGTGGACGTTCGATGACATGTACTCGGCGTTCGCCACGCAGGACATCGACGCCAAGGTGAAGGGCGAGTTCAGCCGCGAGGAGCTCGCACCGCTTGCCGAGGTCAATATCAGTTCGCTCAAGGAGTACGATTATTTCACTTACGGCAAGGCGAACGGGTCGAAGCTGGCGTTTGCCGCTCCGGTGGACTATTGGCTCGAGTACAAGGACACGTTGCTCACATTTCATTTCACACTTCCGTTCGCGAAACCGGTGCGTGTCGCGCGGCTGGAACTCGAAGTCTTCGATCCGGAATTTTTCATCGACTTCAGTTTTGCGGAGAAAAATCCGGTCGCGCTTGCCGGCGCGCCGGAGCAATGCAAACTCAAAGTCCATCGGCCGGAAGACCCAAGCACACAAGGTGCGCAAGTCTTGCCTGACGCACAGGCCAGTCAGCCCGACACGATGAATTACGGCGCGCAGTTCGCCAATCGGATTTTGGTCGAGTGTCCGTTCACGACCGCGAGCCTGATCGATGAAGCTACGGCGCAGCCGCTCGGCACGCCACGTGCGCAAGGCACGCAACCTCCGGGCGGCGGGCTTGTCGGCTGGGTGCTTGCGAAGCAGGCGGAATTCTATCGTCAGATTTCGGGAATGATCCGTGCTGCGAAGGCAGACGGCAGCGCGATCTGGGGGCTGCTTGGCCTGTCGTTCCTCTACGGCGTCTTTCATGCCGCCGGGCCCGGCCATGGCAAGGCTGTGATTTCGTCATACATGGTCGCAAACGAAGAAACCTGGCGGCGCGGCGTGGTGCTCTCTTTTGCCTCTGCGATGCTGCAGGCGGTCGTGGCGGTGCTACTCGTGGGCGTTGCGGTATTGGTGTTCAAGGCCGCCACCAAAACGATGTGCGATACCGAACGCGTCATCGAGATCGCGAGCTACGGTCTGATCGCGCTGGTCGGAGCGCGTTTGCTATGGGTCAAGGGGCGCGCATTCTCCAGTGCCTTGTTCGCGCTGGATCGGCCGCTGCAGCCGGCGGGGGCCGCGGTCACGCTGCAACCCCCGCACGACCATGATCACGCGCATTGTGATCATGATCACGCCGCGGCGTGGGGGCATGCGCACGGACCGGAGCCGGAGGAGCTGGCCGGACCGGGTGGCTGGAAACGCGGGTTGTCAGCGATCGTGGCCGTGGGATTGCGGCCGTGTTCGGGTGCGATCCTGGTGCTGGTGTTCGCGCTGGCGCAGGGTTTGTTCTGGGTTGGTGTCTCCTCGACCTTCGTGATGGCGCTCGGCACTGCGATCACGGTCGCCGCCATCGCAACGCTTGCGGTGGCTGCAAGATCGTTCGCACAAAAGTTTGTGAGCGCGCGCGCGGGCTACGGCATGCTGCTGATGCGCGGCGTCGAAGTCGGCGCGGCGGTGGTCATCGTGCTCTTCGGTACGCTGCTGCTGTTCGGTTACATGGTCGCCGAGCGCGGCGCTTGTCTTTAGTTATTAATTGAAATCTTCCGGGCGCAATTCGATCGGCTTGCCGTGCGGCGTGCGGTCGGCGGCGTGATCCCACGCATTGTAGTAGCGCGTGAGCGTATCGCGGCTGGTAATGTTCTTCTCCGCGACCAGACGCTCAAGCGCATTGAGCCAATGGCGGTAATAAGTTTCGCCGGTGTCGGGATCGCCGGCCGTTTGTGCCCGTTTGATTTCCGCTGCGAGCGTTGCCGCCCATTCGGCCCAAGTGAACAAGTCCCGATCATAGAGCGCGAGCGTCATCGCGAACGCCTGTGCCTCCCATGGCTCGCGGAACACCGGGCCTTCCGAATCGTGCGGGATGCTCGGCATCGCTGCGATTGCGCGGCAGGCGGCGGCGGGGTCGATATTCGTCATGTCACGCCGGTTCCAGATACGGTTCGAACGCATCGACCGAAATCTTGATGGTCGGATCGGCGTCGTCGCCCCACAATTCGCGGCTTTCGAACACTACGGTGTAGAGCCATTGCGGATTCTCGCCCCGGTCGATGGCGGCGGTGTCGGGAAACACATGACAACCGTGCAGCCGCTCGACCACGCCGACATGTCCGCGCACATAGCGTGGCAGGCGGGTGTGGGTCTTGGGATGGATGTTCTTTGCGCGCACGCGGTCGCCGGGCGCAAAGCGCGCGGGTGTATTCGTCGGCCGCCCATAGGAGCCGCGCGTCATGCCGCCCTGGACAACGTCCAGTGTGAGCTTGCGCTTGAGTTCTTTGGGTGGATGCAGCGCGTGGCCGGCGGCGAGTTCGTCGGCGCTCGCGATCCCGTGGGTCACCACGTTGTACTCCATCGCAAGCTGCCAGCGCTGGTAGTACGAGGCAGCGAGGTAATCCTGCGGCGGCAGCCGTTCCTGGGCTGCGCGCGACATATCGATGTTCCAAGCGCCGGCGTAACCCATGGCGCGGTTCATGGCGAGCACGCGGGCTTCCCACGGCGCATGAAAGACAGGCTCGTCCGGTTCGGGCTCCACCTTGCCGAAGCCGTCCATGCCGCCCATGTCGTGTACGCTGTCGGTCACGCGATATCCCTAAGGTTGCTTCGGAAAGCCGGTGCCGATCATGGAATCGCGGGTCACGAGTTCTTCCAGGCGCTCCGTGCTCCAGCCTTCGGTGCCGGCGGGCTGCATGGGCAATACAAGAAAGCGCGTTTCCGCGGTCGAATCCCAAACGCGAATTTCGGTTTCTTTCGGCAGTACGACTCCGAAATCCTTGAGCACGCCGCGCGGGTCCTTGACCGCGCGCGAGCGATAAGGCGCGGACTTGTACCAGACCGGCGGTAGCCCCAGCATTTCCCACGGATAGCAGGAGCACAGCGTACAAACGATCATGTTGTGGCGCGCGTGTGTGTTCTCGACCACGACCAGATGATCGCCGACGCGGCTGGCGTGGCCGAGCGCGCCGACGGCCTTTGAGCCGTCTTCCAGCAGCGCGCGCTTGAAGGCGGGATCGGTCCAGGCCTTGGCGACGACGACCGCGCCGTTGCGCGGGCCGATCTTGGTCTCGTAGGCCTCGATGATGGCGTCGAGCGTCGCCGAATCGACGTATCCCTTCTCGGTCAGGATCGATTCGAGCGCGCGCACGCGCAGCTGCGTTTCGGAAAGCTCCGAGCCGTGCTCGTGACCGTGCGCGTGGTCATGATGATGATCGTGGTGATGGCCATGGTCGTGTCCATGGTGATGGTGGTCATCGTCCTTACCGGGAGCCATGGGTCCTGCCTCAAGCGCCTCATTGTGTCGGTATCCGCGAAAGCGGATGATCAAGTATCCTCCGCACCGGCGGTGAAGTCGAGACCGCCTTTGGGGCGCCAATCGGGATTGGTGGAGATGGCAATGCGCGTGACGGACCTTGCCGATCGCATCGATCGCTGCAATGCGGCGATCGGGCGGACGGCGGCGTGGGCGGCCCTGTTCATCGTGGTCGTCCAATTCGCCGTGGTGGTGCTGCGCTATGCGTTCGGCATCGGGTCGATCTGGCTTTCGGAATCGATCATGTATGGCCACGCCACATTGTTCATGCTGGCCGCGGCTTGGACGCTGCGCGAAAATGGACATGTGCGGGTGGACATCTTCTACAGCGAAGCGTCGGTGCGCTCGAAAGCCATGATTGATCTTGCGGGCGCGCTACTGCTGCTGCTTCCGTTCATGCTGGTGCTGCTGGCGTTCGCGGTGCCGTATGTAGCGCGCTCATGGACGATTCTGGAACGCTCGCGCGAGACCAGCGGGTTGCCTGCGGTGTTTGTGCTCAAGACGCTGATCCCGACATTCGCGATTCTGTTTGTGCTGCAGGGTATTTCGCAGGCAATCCGCGCGGCGAATGTGCTGGCGGGTAGCGACACCGCGGGCGGCGCGCGCTGAGGATCATATGGCCCTTCCCGAAATTCTCGCCGTACTCATGGTGGCAGCTGTCGTCGGCCTCCTGATGTTCGGCTATCCGGTGGCGCTCACGCTCGGCGGCGCATCGCTTATCTTTGCCGGCATCGGGCACTTCGCCGGGGTGATGGATTTCAGTCTGCTCGGTGCGCTGCCGGCCCGCGTCTTCGGTGTGATGACCAACGAAGTGCTGCTGGCGATTCCTCTGTTCGTGTTCATGGGCGTGATGTTGGAGCGCTCGGCAATTGCAGAGGAACTCTTGGAGACCATGGGCCGGCTGTTCGGCACGCTGCGCGGGGGATTGGGGATTTCGGTGACGCTGGTTGGCACATTGCTCGCCGCCGCCAAAGGCGTCGTCGGTGCGACCACCGTGACCATGGGTCTGATCACGCTGCCGGCGATGTTGCGGTATGGCTACGACAAACGGCTCGCGGCGGGCACAGTTGCTGCTACGGCGACGCTGGCGCAGATTTTTCCGCCGGCGACTGTGTTGGTGCTGCTCGGCGATCAGCTTTCACACGCGTACCAGGCGGCGCAGCTTGCGCAGGGAAACATCGCGCCGGCGTCGGTGACGGTGAGCGATCTCTTTGCGGGAGCCATCGTGCCAGGGTTCGCGCTGGTCGCGCTCTACATTCTCTTTCTGATTTTCATGGCGGTGTTTTTCCCGAAAACCTCGCCGGCCATTCCACTCGAACCGGGCGCGCCCAAAGGCTTTGCAATGGCGCGGCGCGTCGTCGAAGTGATGGTCGCGCCACTTGCACTCATTCTGGCGGTGCTCGGCTCCATCCTGGGCGGCATTGCGACGCCGACGGAAGCCGCCTCCATTGGAGCTCTGGGTGCGGCGCTGCTTGCGGCGCGGCGCGCGCGGCTTGGCGAGGTTCTTGCGCCGGTGGTGCGCAAGACCGCGCAGATCACCAGCATGATTTTTGTCATTCTGATCGGAGCGACGTTGTTCAGCCTGGTGTTTCGCGGCCTCGGCGGTGACGACATGGTGCATCGCGCGCTGTCCGATCTGCCGGGCGGTACGGCGGGCGCGATCCTGGTGGTCATGCTCGCGCTGTTTCTGCTCGGATTCGTCATGGACGCCTTCGAGATCATCTTCGTGGTGGTGCCGATCGTCGCGCCGATCTTGCTCACGATGCCCGGCGTTGATCCGGTGTGGCTCGGCATCATGATGGCGCTCAATCTGCAGACTTCGTACATGCATCCGCCGCTCGGGCCGACGCTGTTCTACCTGCGGGGCGTTGCGCCGCCCGAGATCACCACATGGAATATTTACGTCGGCGTCATCCCGTTTGTGCTGATCCAGCTTTTCGCGCTGGTCGTGCTGTGGTACGTGCCGGGGCTTGCGACGGCGTTGCCGCATGCGCTTTATGGGCGGTGAATCTTTATCCCTCCCCTCTTAGGGGAGGGTGGCTGGCCGAAGGCCAGCCGGGTGGGGTGATCATGGCGAATGCGCGCGCGCGCCAATTGCGAAAATCGATGACTCCCCAGGAAGTGAAACTTTGGGCTCATCTTCGATCTTGGAAGTCTCGAGGCTTTCATTTTCGGCGGCAAGCTCCCCGCGATCGCTACATACTCGACTTCGTTTGTCTGCGTAAGCGGTTCATCGTGGAAGTCGATGGGGGTCAACATGCATTCGAATCTCATGCAAATCGTGACGGAGTCCGAGATATCCATTTTATGTATGAGAATTTTAAAGTACTGAGGTTCTGGAATAGCGATGTCGATCAAAATCTAAATGGTGTGCTTGAAACGATTGATCGTGAAATTCGAGCACAATCCCCCCACCCGGTCGGCTTCGCCGACCACCCTCCCCCGTTGGGGAGGGATAAAATACTATGCGCATGAAAGCATCCGAATTGTTCGATCTCAAAGGCCGCGTCGCGCTGATCACCGGCGCTTCGAGCGGGCTCGGCGAGCGCTTTGCCGAGGTGCTGGCCGCGAATGGGGCGTCCGTCGTGCTGGTGGCGCGGCGCGCGGACCGGCTGAAGGCGCTGCAAGATCGGATCACAAAAACCAGCGGACGGGCGATTGCGGTCGAAGCCGACGTGCTTGATCGCAACGCGATGACGCGCGCCTTCGCACAGGCGGAGAAGGCGTTCGGCACCGTCACGATCTTGGTCAATAGCGCGGGCATCGCGCACGCCACCCGCGCGGTCGATATCACGCCAGAAGAATGGCGGCGCATACTAAGCGTAGATCTCGACGCGGTGTTTTTCTGGGCACAGGAGGCGGCCAAGCGCATGCTCGCGGCCGGCAAGAAGGGCGCGATCATCAACATCGCGTCCGTCGCGGGACTCGGTGTCTCCAAGGGGATCGCCGCCTATGCCACCGCCAAGGCCGGCGTGGTGCAACTCACCAAGGCGCTCGGGCTTGAGCTCGCGTTCAAGGGCGTGCGGGTCAACGCCATCGCGCCGGGCTGGTTCATGACTGACATCAATCGTGAATTTCTTTCAAGCGAGGCTGGTGCTGCGTTGAAGCGCGAAATCCCCATGGGCCGCCTCGGCGAGCAGGGCGATCTCGACGGCGCGCTTTTGTTGCTCGCGTCTGACGCGGGAAGCTATATGGCCGGCACCACCATCGTCGTGGACGGTGGGCAGATCGTCACACTGCGGGGATAAGAGGGCAATTCATGGACTTCACGCTTTCGCCCGAAATCGAAAACCTTCGCCTGCGCACGCGCGCGTTTATCGAGGAGCACGTGCTGCCGCTGGAAGCGGACCCGATAAACTTCTCCGAGCATGAGAATATTCCCGATGAGCGGCTTGCGCCCGTGCGTGAGAAGGCGAAAATGGCGGGTCTGTGGGCGCCGCAATCGCCGAAAGCATTTGGCGGCATGGAACTGCCGATCGTCGCCTGGGCGGTGATGTACGAGGAGGCAGCGCGCTCGCTGTTCGGGCCGCTCGCGTTCAACTGCATGGCGCCGGACGACGGCAACATGAACGTGCTCGCGAAACTCGGCACGCCCGCGCAAAAGGAAAAATGGCTGCGGCCTATCGTCGATGGAAAAGTGCGCTCGGCGTTCGCGATGACCGAGCCCGCGCCGGGCGGCGGATCCGATCCGTCGATGATCAAGACCTACGCAGAGAAGAAGGGCGACAAGTGGGTGATTCGCGGCCGCAAGTGGTTCATCACCGGTGCTGCGGCCGCCTCGCATTTCATTCTTGCGGCGCGCACTTCGGACGACAACCGCAAGGGCATCACGACGTTCCTCTATCACAAGGATCAGCCGGGCTGGAAAATCGTGCGCCGTATCGAGATCATGGGGCCCGAGGAACACGGCGGACATTGCGAGTTGGAATTCGACGGACTCGAAGTGCGCGACGAGGACGTGTTCGGCGGCATCGGCAATGGGCTGAAGGTCGTGCAAGTGCGGCTCGGCCCCGCGCGCCTGACGCACTGCATGCGCTGGAACGGCTGGGCCAAGCGTTGCATGGAGATTGCGCAGGAGTACGTGGAGCGGCGCGAGGGTTTCGGCGTCAAGCTCGCCGACCGCGAAAGCGTGCAGATCAAGCTCGGCGAGGTTGCGCACAATATCCAGATCGGGCGGCTGCTCACGATGCACGCGGCCTGGAAGCTCGATCAGGGCGATCGCGCGCGCAAGGAAGTGTCGATGGCGAAGGTTCACGTCGCCAATACGCTGCACCAGGCGGCGGACGTTGCGATCCAGCTCAATGGCGCGCGCGGCTATTCCAAGGACACGATCGCGGAATGGGTCTATCGCGCCGCCCGTGCCGCACGGCTCGTCGATGGCGCCGACGAGGTGCATAAGATGGTGCTGGCGAAATTCCTGCGCGAGGAAGGCCGCGATTTCTGGAGCTGGAGCGCGGGGAACCGGATTTAGCCGAACGATTTGCCCCCGTAATTGTGGCGGCACTCCAAACTTCCGACATTAATTTAATGTCACTTGACCGTACGGACGCGTGAAGGACTAGATTGGTCACGTTACATCGCGTTGGATATTCCGATTTTTTATGGAGGTTATTCCGATGTCTGTAAAACGCACCACATCGATCGTTCTTGTAGTGCTTGCTTCGGCAAGCGTTCTTTCGGCTTGTGCCTCGACCGCACCGACCGGTCCGTTGGTTGATGCCATGCCCGGCCGGGGAAAATCGCCCGCGGCGTTCCAGCGCGACGACATCACCTGCCAGATGGCGGCGCAGAATGCCATCGGACAGACGCCGGGAGAGGCCGCAAACCAAGCCGCTGTGGGTAGCGCAGTGGCCGGGACCGCGGTTGGTGCCTTGGCCGGTGCTGCCATTGGTTCAGCGTCGGGCCGTATGGGTGCGGGCGCCGCGATTGGTGCGGGAACCGGCCTGCTTGCGGGGAGCGCGATCGGCGCCGGCAACGCGCGTGCCGCCGCCGGATCGGCACAATACCGCTATGACTCAGTCTACGCGCGTTGCATGGCATCGCGCGGCAATCATATTGCCGGACCGGCAGTGGAAGTCATGGGGCCACCGGTTTATGGGCCACCGGTTTATGGACCGCCGGTTTATGCCTATCCACCGCCACCCCCGCCGCCGTATTGGGGCCCGGGATACTATCCTCCGTATTGATGGTGGCAGCGCGCGATGTGATGTGACGCGGCGACTCGCGCGTCAGCCGAGGATGGTGCCCTTGCCTTTGCCGTCGCTGCTTTGCTCGATCATGACCGTGTCGTGTTTGAGCGCGATCTGCTTGGTGAGTTCGGCGTTCATGAGTTGATCCTGCGCGAGCGCGTGCATGGCCCCGAACATGCCCTCGGTGCCGGCGGGACTGTAGATCATAAGCATACGTACGCCTTCTTTCGATGTGACCTGATGGGGCGCGCCGGGCGGGATGTGCACGCAGGAGCCTTTCGTTGCGTGAAAGAGCTCGTCGCCGACCTGAAAGTCGGCGCTGCCGTCGAACAGGTAGAAGGTTTCGAACGCCTTGATGTGGTAATGCGCGCGCGATTGGAATCCGGGCTTGCAGTTTTCCTCAACCACCTCGAAGGTCTGGTTGGTGTCGCCACCGGTGATCTTGACGATGACCTCGTTGGCGCGGGCGAAGATATTTCCTTCACCGGGCGGCGAATGCTTGCCCCTGGTGGCGGCGGTTGTCGGCACGGCTGACCTCCCCGATTGACGTTGGTTGTGTTTCCCAACCTAAGACCAATCCGGGATGAATAGAACGCTTCCGGTCGCGCTGGCAAGCGTTCCAAGTTCGCAGTGAACGATCAATTCGGAAAGGTGTCTTCGCAAGTGCTGGAAAGTTGGCGCAGGCCTTCCGACAATCCGGTGTGGCCGAGCCGGATGACCGTGCGTACCTTGTCGACCGTGGTGGTTGCGACAATCAGACCTTGCTGACTTGAGGACGCGACAGTCTCTATCGGAGACGAGGACAGAGCCGTCTCCAGGAACGCCGCGGCAATCGTACCGCGCGCTCTGGACAACAGCTCCGCCGGCGCTCTCCCGGGAGTGGATTCTTCGAGCGTCAGAAGCGTTCGCGTAAATGAATTGTCTTGCCGGATGGAAATCCCGACAGCATCGAGGCGATCGGTGGCCACCAGCGGCGAATTGGGAACGATGCGCCTTTCCTGGTAGCTCACGCGATAAGCGTCGGTCTTGTCGCCGCAGGCGAAGGCAATTTCAAACGTGCCAATATCCTGACCTTCGATCGTGATCGGATGCTGGCGTACCAGCATGCGCTGCCCTCGCCGGTCGACGACCACCCAGCCAAGCGTGTTGACGTTGGCCGCGGTGGGTTCGGGCTTTTTGATTGATGCGGTCGTTGTTGCCGCGGGTGCGGCTATAGGCGGCCGGGTGAAAGGGTCGTCGATCGTATGGACCTTCATCCGCCGCAATTCATCGCGTGTGAGCCGCCGCATGTCTTCCCACGGAGGGATGCGGGAGGAGATTTCGAACAGCTCAATGTCGACGCCCATGTCGACGATGTAGCGGCTGATGTCGCCGTTCACGCGCTGGATCGCCACAACGTTGCCGGCGGTATAGGTCGCGGCGTTGGCGTCGTTGCGCTTGTTCGACGGCCAAATCTGATGAACGAGAATGCGCGCGTCGTCAGGGACATTGCGATGTACGCCGCCCAGGAGAAGGAAAACGCACATCGAATTGCAGCTTGCGCGCGGTGAAATCGTGGCTCTTTGCTCGCCGGCGACTTTTACAGCCTTGCCGACGCTGGTCGTGATCTCGAGGCGGCGAAATTCTCGTCCCAGCGCCAGGCCCGGGATGACGTTGCCGCCCGGCGAGTCGAGAACCACCGTCGCGCCGCGCACATCGCGCGCGCGTGCGAATATTTCGAAGTCTTGCAATGTGGCATCGACGATGGCGCCGGAGGCCGAAATCCATTCGCGGCATTGATTGCCGCATTTATCCGCCGGCCCCTCGCGCAGCCATTCGAATCGCATCGGAGCGGGTCCAGCCGCAGCGGCCGGAACGGTGCTCGGGGATTGAGCTAGTGCCAATGAAGAAATGGAAACGACTGCTGTGACAACAGCAGCAATATTCTTTCGGACCATATGAGCCGGCCCTTCACTCGACCACGCAACGTTACCGCATCTCGCTCACAAGATTCGTTCGTGCCCACGCCGGTCCGCGCATCTCCGGCAAAACCGGAGGGAATGCGCGAGAGGAATTCGAGTGAAAGTGGTTGCCCTCAACCCCTGACCTGCTCTGGTCCCCCGCCAACAGTGCAAGCGATCGAACGGTACTTGCTGAGATAGAGATACACGTTTTCCCGCGCGCCATCAAACCACACACCGCGGCCTGCATAGCGGTAACCAGCGCCCATTGGGATGAGCCGGACGTAAACACCCTGGTGTTGTCGCTTTACTAGATAGCCGGCAACCAGGTCGCCCTCGCTGCTGACGGCGGTCGGGCGAATCGCATAGTGCGAGCCATTTTCGCAGGAAAGCCAAATAGTTGAGCCCCCCTGCAGGCCGCGGGCCTGCGCGCTGCCCAGGTGCGCCAGCGCGGTCCCCAACAAGATGAACATAGTTAAGATCAGTATTCGTCTAGAAGTCTTCATCAGATTCTCCTGTTTTATATTACTCTTTATTAAGACTAACGGAGCGTACTCGTTTAGCATTAATTAGAGAAAAACGCCGCGCCTGACAAGCCAAATGTGCCGAAGACCTGCGTTATCCCCTAGTAATCACAAGTGTTTTTCGGCCGCGCCCAACGGCCCGCCTTTTAACCAGAGTCGGCAAAACACGTACAAAACTGGTCTCAATTCATTGACGATTAGCAAAGCTTAAGAATAACTTACGCGCGAAAAGGGGCCATGCCCCAGTAGTTCCCTGGCAAAGAGAAAGCTTTTAGATCATGAACGCTCCAATTGTTGTCGCGCAGGCAAATTCCAGCGGCTCAACGACAGGTACGGGCTCGGTCCGGAACATCAAAGTAACGAAACCGTCGAACGAACAGGCCGTTACGATCCAACTCGGATACGACCAAGCCTACAAGCTCGATCTTTCTTCAATTGCGAACGAAAAGATCACGCTTGTCCATATCGGCGAGAAACTGATCATCCTTTTCGAGAACAAATCGACCGTTACGGTCGAGCCGTTCTTCGATTCGATGAATGCACCGCTGTCGAATGTGACCGTCGAGGCCAACGGCCGCGATTTCACCGGCAGCGAGTTTGCTTCTTCATTCCCGATCACCACGGACCAGTCGGTATTGACCGCGGCGGGCGTCTCGGCTGCCGGCACGCCGTCTTCGGGCGCGGACTTCCATGGTCCTTCGGTCGATCCGCTGGATGTGCCCCATCCGCTGCCGCTGCTTGGGCAGGAGGACTTGGGGAATTTCGTAACAACTCCGGTGCAGGGCATTAACTTGCCGCCGTCGACGACAACTTTCGTGACGACACCATTGACGCTGGTTCCTGCGGTCATTGCGGGCACGGTAGACGAGGGCGGATTGTTTCCGTCGAACATCGGGACGTTTGGCAACGATTTCGGGGCGCCGACCAGCTTCACCGGCGATGCTGGTAACGGCCAGACGTTGATGAATGTTGTCAGCTGGGGCAGCTCCGGTCCCAGCGCAGTACCTTTCCAATTCACCGTCGGCACGGGCGACTCGCTCACCGGCCTTGGAATGTTTACGCACCTGGTCAATGGCACGGTCGTTGAGGTCGATACCGCTTTGGTTTCGGGAAATACTCTAACTGCATTCGCCGGCGGCGTGGGTGGCGTTGCGGTCTTTAAGCTGACGCTCAATACCGATGGTTCCTGGACCTTCAAGGATCTCTCACCGATCAATCACTTGCCATTCGGCGATAACCTCGACACTCACAATCAGTTTGATTTATCGAGCCTTATCAAGACGGTAGCGGCCGACAGCAGCAGCCTGAGGCTCGAGCCGAATACGCTTGCAATGACGATCACGGACGACGTTCCAGTTCTCCGGGTGGGGCTCGAAGAAGGTAAGTTTCAAAGTATTCCGCAGGTCACTGGTCTCGTTGACGAAGGCGGTCTGACGACGGATGCGATCGGTACGGCCGGCAACGATCCAGGTGCGTCGACCACGTCCGTGGGTGGCGCAGGCTCGCTCAATTCACTTGTGGCTTTTGGAGCTGATGGTCCGAACGCGATAGCGGCCTTCCAGTTTGCGGTCGGAAACGGGGCCAATCTAACCGACCTTGGGATGTTTACGCATAAGGCGGACGGTACGGTTGTGCAAGTCGACACGGCTTCGATCTCAGGTGACACACTGACAGCATATTCGGGAGGCACGAGCGGAATCGCGGTATTCACACTGTCCGTCCACAGCAACGGCTCATGGACCTTCACGGACCTTGCTCCGATCAATCACGTTCCGTTTGCGGACAACGGTGACAACGGCAATACGTTTGACTTATCGAGCCTGGTCAAGGCGGTGGATTTCGATGGCGACACTGTTCAGCTGTCACATGACTTCAAGATCACCATTATCGACGACGTGCCAATGCTGAGCTCGGCTGGGGCGGTGATTGGTACCGTGGACGAAGGCGGTTTGACGTCCGATGCGATCGGCACGATCGGAAGTGATCCGGGCGCGCCAACGACTACCGCGGGCGGCCCGGGCTTGCTTAATTCACTCGTTAATTTTGGCACCGATGGCCCGAATGCAACCGCTCCATTCCAGTTTGCGGTTGCAGACGGCGGCAATCTGAGCAGTCTCGGGATGTTTACGCACAAGGCGGATGGCACAGTCGTGCAAGTCGACACTGCCTCGATCTCGGGCGACACGTTGACAGCCTATGCGGGCGGCACAAGCGGCATTGCGGTATTCACCGGCACCATCCATAGCGATGGCTCGGCAAGCTTCACACTCCTTGCGCCGATCCAGCAAGCGCCGGGCATTAACGACGGTGACAACAGCAATACGTTTGACTTATCGGGCTTAGTCAAGGCGGTAGATTTCGACGGCGACAGCGTTCAGCTGTCAGGCGACCTGAAGATCATCATCATCGACGACGTTCCGACGGCGGTTGCGGACACGAACTGGGTTAAGGAAGATACCAATACGATTGCGACGGGCAACGTGTTCCAAAACCTAGACCATCCCGGCGCGCCTGTGGGCTCGTTCGCGGACCACGCCGATATCGCGGGTGCCGACGGCATCGTTACGTGGAGCGGAGCGGCAGGTGGATCGGTTACCGGCCTGTACGGCACCGTGACCGTCGCGGCCGACGGAAGCTACACGTACGTGTTGGACAGCTCGAATTCGACGGTGCTGGCGCTCACAAACGGCCAGACGTTGCAGGATCCGTTCACATACACGATTACGGACGCTGATGGCGATACGTCGACCGTCGTGTCTACGATCACGATTTTCGGCACGGACCATGGTGTGACCATTATCAACCTGACGCCGGCGGCGAACGGTGGCGATGCTTCGGTGAACGAGGCCAATCTTTTGGACGGCTCGGCGCCCAATGCAGCGGCGCTGACGCAGACCGGCACGTTCAACATCAGCGCTCCAGATGGCTTCGGCAACCTGACGATCGGCGGAGTGAACGTGGTGACTGGCGGCTCGGTGACGCTGCCCGGTTTGCCGATCACGACGACCTACGGCCAGCTGACAATCACTGACATAAATCTCTCGACGGGCGTCGTAAGCTATAGCTACAAATTGACCACTAACGCGCTGGTTTCCGGGACCGCGACCTTCGACAACGTTTCGGTGCATCTCGTCGACACGGACACGTCGTTCGCCGATAGCACGCTGTCGATAAAGGTGGTCGATGACGCGCCGGTGGCGCATGCCGACACGGACAGTGCGCAGTCCGGTGCGACTGCGACGGGCAATGTGGTGACAGGCATTGATGTCGCCGGCGGCGATGCTAACGCGACCGACGGCATTGCGGACACGCTTGGCGCCGATGGTGCGGCGGTATCTGGCGTTGTTGCAGGCAACAGCGTTGGGACGCCGGTGACGAACGGCGCGGGTGTGGGATCCGCCATCACCACCGGTCTCGGCACGCTGACACTGAATTCGGACGGCTCCTACCACTATGTCGCCAAATCGAATGTCTCCGGGACCGATACGTTCACCTACACGCTCAAGGACGGCGACGGCGATACCTCGACGACGACGCTCACCATTGTGGTCAGCAACGGCGCGCCGCTGCCTAGCGCTGCGACCGGAACGGTTGATGAGGCTGGTCTTACGTCCGGCTCGACCCCGAGTGCGGCGCTGACGCACACCAGCGGAACGCTGACCCTGGGCGATCCTGACTCGCCGCATGTGACGAACATTGCCGGCGTAACGTCGTCGGCCGTGGGCGGCGCTGCGGTGAATGTGAACGGCCTCTACGGCACGCTGCAAATCGATCAGAACGGCAACTACACCTACACGCTGACCTCGAACGACCCTCACCACACCACGCAAGGCACGGGCATCGACGGTCAGACCGATGTGTTCACCTACACGGTGACCGATTCGTTCGGGAACGCAGGCACAAACACGATCACGATATCGATCAAGGACGACGTTCCGACAGCGGGGTTCACGCTTGCATCGACCACGGTCACGATCGACGAGAGCGCTGGGATCCAGAGCCTTCCGGCAAACGATCATCCTGGGCCGTGGCCGCTGACGACACCGGCCGGGGCTGGAACGCTCATGGGCTGGGCGCAGAGTGCCGGCTCCGTGATCGGGTCTGACACTTCAAAGGGTGAAGCCGACGGCAAGGCGTCCGTGACGTATGCATTCACCACCGCTGGCGGCGGTGCGTTCAGCGGAGTTGATTCTGGCCTGTCGGCGACTGCGACCGGCAATAAAATTTGGCTCTTTACCGAAGGCAATCTGGTTGTCGGCCGTGAAGGCAGCGGCGCTGGCGGGGTCACCACCAATGCCGGCGGCGCGGTGGCTTTTGCGATCGGTCTTGGCGTCGGCAACAATCTTGATTTGGCACAGTACGAGGCGATCAAGCATTCGAACGCGTCGGATCCGAACGACACCGCGAGTATAACAAGCGGGCTCTTGCATCTGACGCAAACAGTGACAGACGGCGATGGTGACAAGGCCACCTCGACGAACGCCGCCGGGCTTTCGATCTCATTTACTGACGACGGTCCGACAGCACCGACTGTTGTTGCAAGCGCTGCAACTGTAGCGGTTGACGAGACGCCAGGGGTTCAGGCAGCTCCGGCAAAAGATATCGCAGGCTCGACGACAATCACGTTCAACGGCGCATCGAACACAGTTGCGAACTTGTTCTCGACCGTTGCCAATAAGGGCGTCGATGCCGATGTTGCGGCTGGCTCATTGGACAACGGGGCGCTGAGCTTCGCGGCAAGCGGCGCCAATATGGTGACAGTGACCGGCGGCGGCTTTGGGGTTGATGGCCCCGCCGCAAGCGGCGCCACCACTTATGCGCTGACGGTTGCGAATTTGGCATCTGGCTTAACTCTGACCGATGGCACTGCCATTACGCTGTCGTTGGACGGCAGTGGCCGGGTGATCGGAACCGTCGGCAGCGATGCGGTGAACTCGAGTTTGACTGGCAAAGTGGCGTTTGCGCTCACGATCGATCCGCAGACGGGTCAAGCGTACGTGGCGCAGTATCTGTCGCTGCATCAGCCGGATACGACGAATTCGAACGACGCGGTATCCTTGGCTGCGAATACCGTCAAAGTGACGGTGACGTTCAAGGACGGCGATGGCGACACAATCACGTCCGTGGCCGGCGACATCAGCAGCCATATCAGCTTCCTCGACGATGGTCCTTCTGCCAATGCGGTGACAAAGAGTCTCGTACCGGCCGGTCACGACACCAACATCATGCTGATCCTCGACGTGTCAGGCAGCATGGGCGATGCCTCGGGGCTGACGGGACTTACACGCCTTAGTGTCCTGAAAGCCGCGGTTAATGAACTTTTTGAACAATATGGCGATCTTGGCAACGTGCGCGTTCAGATTCTGCAATTCAGTACCAGTGCTTCGCAAGTCGGCACTGACTGGATGACCATCGCCCAGGCGAAAGCGGCCGTGAACGTTCTCAGTGCCGGCGGCAATACCAACTACGACGCTGCGGTCAGCACTGCGGAAAGCATTTTCATACACTCCGGTGTACTCACAACCGCCGGCGTGCAAAATGTCTCTTACTTCATGTCAGACGGCGTGCCGAACCTTCCAAGCGGAAGTGTCGGTATCAATGCGAGCGAGGAAGCCACCTGGACAACATTCCTCAACACGAACCACATCGACTCATTTGCGTTGGGCATAGGCACCGGCACGACTCAGAGCGCGCTCGATCCGCTCGCCTACAATGGCGTGACCCATACGAATACGAATGCAACCATCGTGACCGACCTGTCGCAGCTCACGCAGGCGCTTGTCGGCACCATCGCGGGAACCGGCGGTAACATTCTGACCGACGGGGGGCCATTGCCCGGCAGCTTTGGCGCCGATGGCGGCTTCGTCAAATCGATCACCGCCGACGGGACCACTTACACCTATAATCCGACGGCCGGTGGCTCGATCAGCGTATCGGGCGGTGCCAATCATGGTTCGTTCGATCCGACGACCCACACCGAAACCGTGACGCTTGCCTCCGGCGGTGTCCTGACGATGATCATGGACAACGGCACCTACAGCTATGCAGCGCCTGCGAATGTTTCGAGCGGGTTCACCGACGCCATTCCGTTCGTGTTGATCGACAACGACGGCGACACCGCGGGCAATACATTGACCGTTGTCGTCTCCACGCAGGACCATCATCCGATCGTGCGCGACGATCACGTGATCACAAATATAACTGGCGGGAATGGCGCCAACATCGTCATCCCGGATTGGGCGCTACTGTTCAACGACAGCGACCCGGAAGGCCAGGCGATCGCTATTACCGGCACAATCACGAACATAAGCAGCGCCAACTCGGTAACCCACGCATCCGGCAATGTTACGTTCGTCGATAACAACACGACCGGTGGATCTTTTACATACACCGGCTCGACGACATCGCCCGCGGCTTCGGACACCGGCGATGTGACCGTCGATCGTAGCCAGACCGGCAGCACGCTCACCGGTACGGGGCTCGACGATATCCTCATCGGTCGCAATGGCACTAATAACATCATCAACGGCAATGAAGGAAATGACGTGCTCATTGCTGGCAATGGAAACGATAGCTTGAATGGAGGTGCGGGGAATGATCTTCTCGTTGGCGGGACCGGCAAAGATACTTTTGTGTACAATGCTGTCACAGACTCGACGATTGCGAGCCATGATACAATTATGAACTTTGTCCACGGCCAGGACATAATTAATTTTACGAATATTTCCGGAATTCTCGCGAGCGGTGGCCACCCAACATTTCAGGGCAATTTGGGCAGCGGGGGCGGCACGCTAAACGTCGGTAGCGTCGGTTATATTGAGAACAATGGAAATACCGAGGTTGTCGTTAACACGTCGGCGCACTCGGAATCAGTATCGGCAACCGGTGTCGGCGCGAACATGATGATCCTTCTAACTGGCATCAATCTCAATCTGTCGAGCTCCGACTTGCATCACACCTGAGGTGTAACCTATATGCGGCGGAGACGGTGAGTAACGGCACACACATGGCCAACATCAATCTCAGCGGCCAATACACGGCGGAGAACTTCCATGCTGCGGCCGATGCCACCAACGGCATGCTGGTTTCCTACGTGCTCACCGGCACAACGTCGCCGGAGCAGACGCACTAATGCGGGACGGTAGTCGTCAACCGCAAAGACGCTAACAGAAACCAAAGCCCGCCGGCCAGACCCGGCGGGCTAATCGATTCAGTGTCGAGCGGCGCTGGTCAGATCTCTATTCGTGGCTGCAGCAGCCTCAGGACTTGTTATTTGAAGAGTCGATGAAATCTGGAGATGGCGCTAGTGCGTGAGTTTCCCGCCAAAGCTTATGGACGATTGGCACGGGATCGATTTTGACATTCTTTCTGGAGTGGATCGGTCGATATGAGGCGGCTCTTTGGCGCCAATTCGTGCAGGTCCTATTCGCGCTTGATCAAGCAAAATATCACCGCATTGCAGCGTCGAGAGGCCGCTTCATACCGCGCTCACCTCAATGGTGAGCCCGCGTAGAGACGTCGGTCGTCGTCCGCTAGAGTCCGACAACGCAATGAAAATGGGTTCGTTTTGCAAAAAGCCAATTGTTTGGGGATGACAATGGCTCCCGGAGCACAGGGACATAATCCCGCCATCCGTAAGCGTCTGGCCAAAATCCCAGTTTGCTGAACTGCACCCGGCGATCATTCCGATTCTTACCGCCACGGTAAGATTGCAGGCAATCCTGCAAATCACGCCGCACAATCCTTACAAACCAATCCCCTATTTTGTTGCGGGCTTAGAAGGGAGGGATTTCCGCATCCGTCCGGGTCAATTCAGGCCGGGCGGCTTCGCAGAGCAAATGCATGTCGGTGCGATCGCAACTCATGATGGAATAGAAGTTAGGCATTTTTGCAAAACGAATCCGATCTTGTGCAAGCCATCAGAGATTCAGTTGAGCTCTTACGCCCAGGCGAAAACGTTAGGGTTTTCTGCGCGTTTGATCAATCCAACGGCAATCCACGCAAGGGCAATTCAGGCTTCTCGCAACCGGCGATGGTGACGAATTTAACCTCTCCTCGAAGAGGGGCTTGTTGTTGAATTTCCCAAGGTACAGATTTGGCGTTATCGAGTCCGACCACCAGCGACAAGCAACAGGCATCGTAAGCGATGGAGTGGACTATGTCGGGGAAATCTCAGCGGGGCAAATTGGCGCCACTATCGGAATTTCTGATCCGCGCAAATTCGCCAGCGCTCGGAACCGAAAATGCAAAAGAGCTTGATTGTCTGCTTGTAGAGATTAAGCGCGCTATAAAACCCAAGGATTTTATCGAGGAGCTGTATGTCACAGACTATGCAACCATACAGTGGGACGCTCAATGTTTGCGCCGCAGCAAACGCAGTTTCATCGACATGGAGCTGACCGACCAATGCTGTGCCCATCTCAGAGAAATAATCGCCAATTTCGAGGCCAAAAAACAAAATCCTCCGCGACAAAAACAATCACGAGCGGCGCGAAGAACCAAAGGTCGCGCGGGACAAAAAAGATCATGAGCAAAGTGAAAAACCAGAGATCCCGCGCGATTCTTCCGATCGTGCCGCTCTAATACATTTTATTGAACAGATAGCAGGGTACGCCAAGTATAAAGAACAAATGGAAACGGTAATCATTATACACCACCGAGACACGATCGAACAATTTAATAGAATGATAGATTTTCTGGAACGCCGCCGCGATCGATGTTTGCAACGGATTGCGAATTATCGCGAAAGTTTTGCCACAAAAGTGGAGCAGGCTGTCGAAAAAGTATTTGAAGCGGACATTCCCACGATTCCGCGGATCAAAAATGTCGCGGCAAAAAATCGGCGATTCGAGCAATGGCGAGCGAACGGCAAATCGCAGCAAACCGACGCAACGCCAAAAAAAGCACTGGTCCTCGTAGCAAATCCGGCAGGCAACGAACCAGCCGCAATGCCTATCGGCATGGCCTCGCGGCGCGACCGATCTTAAACGCGGTCGCGACTAAGCAGGTCGAAGAACTGACGCGAAAAATTCTCGGATCAAACCGCGATGCCCTTACACGTGAGTTCGCTCGTTCCGCTGCTGAAGCTACACTTGATCTTGCACGCGTGCGGCGGATGAAAATCCCTTTGTTCGAGCGATTTGCTGGTGAGCCAATTCGCAACGCGCGCGAATTGCCTTCTCCAGGTCGCGAAGCTCAACCCGCAGTCAACGCCGCCGTGCAACAGCAAGCGAGCGCATTAGGGGATCAGGTGTTGTTGTCTGCGGGTACGAGATCGCACTACAAGCGCGATCAAAAATCCGACGCCATTTTCCAAACGCTCGCGGAGTTGCACGTGCTCGAGCGCTATGAGCGTCGCATTTCTTCTCGCCGTGACAGAGCCATCCGACTGATCGGCAAACGCAGGTAAATGATGGAGGTGTAATAATACCTTTATGATGGCCATCAATTTTGGCAGAACGAACCCAATTTTATCGAGGAATTGCAATGAATTGATTGAATCGGTCTTGGTCAAAGGTGGCCTTATTGGCGCGTCGGGGGGTTCTAGAGCCCGCCGCGCAGCTGCGGGGGATCAAATGTATCCAAACGTAGCCCCAGGGCCTCCGCGCTCGGCGTAGCGGGCTGCTGGGCTGACGTGGGTTCGGCTGCATTGGCGGGGCCGGACGCCACCTGCGCCGGGACAGTCGTTGGCGGCTTGCCATAGGGGGCGGCGAACAGCTTCACGCCCTGCTGGTCGAGCGCGAACAGCGGGGTGAAATGCCAGGAGTCCTTGCGCTCGAGCAGGACGTCATGGCGATTGTCCAGTATGAGCCACTGGCCGTTCTGGCGTACGCCGGTCACGGCATGGTGCTCGCGCGCGATGCGATCGTGGACGAGCAAGATTCGCAGGTCGCCGGATGAAATTCCCGCCTCGCGCAGCGCAACATATTTCGCGATCGCATAGTCCTCGCAATCGCCTCGCCCGGCGCTCAAGGTCGCAAGCGGCGCGGTCCAGAGGTCGGGCACGCCGTGCTGGTCGAGGTCACTGGCGTACGATATGGCGGCGTTGATGGCGCGATTGATGCGATCGATCTTGGTGCGGTCCGGCAATCTGCGGCTCTCTTCGATCAGGACAAGGTATTTGCGTGCCGCGGGATTGGCGCAATGTTCCATGTCGGCCCGGCACTGGGAAAGCACCCGGCCTTCCGATTCCAACTCAACGCCGAGCTTGCGCCATTTGGCCCACAGCAAGCCTTCAGGTGCGCGAAAGGTGGCAAGCCCGAACGGCTCATCGGGTGGTGTGGTCGTCTGCCGCGCGTCGCCGGCGGCGACGGGGGAGGACAGATCGAGGGCTGCAAGCTGCGTCGGCTGATCGTTTGCCGGCGCGTTCGGGTTTTGGCGATCGAGCTTGGCCAGCACCTGATTGATGGTGAAGTAGCGCGGCATGGTTGCGGTCTGGCGGTCCTCCGCCGGCCGCTGCTGGGCCGCGAGCCCGCCAGCGCCGGTGCCGGAGAGCACAGCCGCCAAAGCCATCACGATAAAGGTAGAACGCGCGAACAGTCTGCCGCGAGAGAACTCTGCCAAGTGCCGCCCTGTGGTGGCGGGCATCGGTTGGCGCGAGCGCGCCTAGATCCGTGCCCTATTGTTCTTCAGGGCAAGGGATAGGCTTGAGCCCGCTTCAGGCCGGTTAAATGGCGTCAAGTATTGCGGTTATTGTCGGCGGAAGGGTGTAGCCGCGGAAACCGAAATCAATCGAATTTAAGAAAAACTTGAATTATCTCTCGCGCAGCGCCTCGTCACGCAGCATGCGCGCGGGTTTTATCATGTAGTCCAGCACCGACTTTTCGCCGGTCAGGATTTCCACGGTCGCCACCATGCCTGGAATGATCGGCAGCGGATGTTCGGCTGCGCCGAGATAGTTCTTATCCGTGCGCACGATGACCCGATAAAACGTCTCGGCTTTCTGCGGATCGGATTTGTCACCCTTGTCGTCGAGAATCGTATCCGCGCTGATGCGCTCCACTTTGCCCTTGAGCGAGCCGTAGACCGAGGGATCGTAGGCCGTGATCTTGACCACCGCCGGCTGATCCGGACGGATGAAAGCGATGTCCTGCGGGCGAATGCGGCCCTCTACGAGCAGCTTGTCGTCGAGCGGAACAATATCCATCACGTTGGCACCCGGCTGAACGACGGCGCCGACGGTCGTGACGTTGAGCTTGTTGATGATGCCATAGACCGGCGACTTGAGCTCGGTACGGCGCACGCGATCCTGCGCGGATTTTATGTTTTCATCGAGAACGGCAAGGTCGCCGCGCGACTTCGCCAGATCCTCGTCGGCTTGCGAGCGGAACGCAGCCTTGGCATTCGAGATGCGCGACTGAACTTCCGCCAGCTGGCCGGCCATCTCGGCCGCCTGCCGCGTGCTCCGCAGCCACTCGATCTCGGGGATGATTTTCTGCTGATAGAGCGGGCGCTGTAAGCGAAGCTCTTCGTTTAGGATGGCAAGCGTCTCGGCAAGCCGTTTTTCCTGCTGGGCAAGCACATCGACGTCTTGCGCGAGCTTGCGTGAGCGGGTCTCGAATACGCTGGTTTCCGCTGCGACGGAACTCGGCGCGATCTGCACGAGCTCGGGAGGAAAGGTCACCTTGCTCTGCCCCTGGGCCTCGGCTTCGAGACGTTGAACGCGCGCGGCCATGGCGGCGCGCCGCTCGCGCACTTCGCCGAACTCCGAGGCGAATTTGGTGTCGTCGATCCGCATCAAATTCTGGCCTTGGGTGACGATGTCGCCTTCGCGCACCATGATGTTGCTGACGATGCCGCCTTCGAGCGTCTGCACGACTTGGGTTTGACGCGACGGGATCACGCGACCGTTCCCGCGTTTGACCTCGTCGAGAATCGCAAAATTCGCCCAGGTGAGTCCGACTACGATGATGCCTAAGGACGTGAATAGGAGCATGCGGGACGTGCGCGGCGTCCGTAGGTCGGTCGCGGCGCGAATGTCGTTTGCAAAGGCAAAATCAGAGCGCTGCATTGGATCTTGGCACCGGTGATATGGCGGCGGTTTGCATTCCAGGTTGAGCCTGCGGCCGCTTGGCGGTGCCGTGTACGATGGCCAGCACCTGATCGCGCGGTCCGTCTGCAATCAGCCGGCCGCGATCGAACAGCAACAGCCGGTCAAGAAGGGTCAACACCGAAAGACGATGCGTCGCAATGATAATCGTCATTTTTTCGGCGGCCAGCGTCTTGAGCCGATCGAGGAACTCTGCCTCGCTGCGGACGTCGAAATGCGCGGTCGGTTCGTCCAGGAACAAAATGCGCGGCTTGCGAATCAGAACGCGCGCAAGGCCGATGGCCTGCTTCTGGCCGCCGGAGAGGCTCCGCCCGCCTTCCGCAATCGGCATTTCGTAGCCCAGCGGATGGCCGGCAATGAAGCCCTCGACGCCTGCAAGGCGCGCGGCCTCAATGATTTCCGCGTCGGTGGCGTCGGCCTTGCCGAGCGCGATATTGTCGCGCAACTTGCCAAAAAACAGATCGGTATCCTGCAGCGCAAAGCCGATTGCGGTGCGCAAATCCGCCGGGTCGTACTGCCGGGAGTCGATGCCATCGACCAGGATGCGGCCTTCCTTGGGTTCATAAAACCCCAGCAACAGACGCCCAATGGTGGTCTTTCCGGAGCCAACCCGCCCGATTATTCCAACTCTCTCGCCCGGCGAGATGTTGAAGGTCACGTTCTCGAGCGCGGCCTGGGGTGCATTCGGATAAGTGAAATTGACGCGTTCGAAGGCGATGCGACCCTCTTCGATGCGCCGCTTTACATAATTGCGATCCGGCGGGCGCTCGCGCTCGAGCGACATCACACGGTCGATGGATCTGAGCGCAGAGATGGTCTGTGTCCCGCGCGTAATCACGGATGCGATACCTGCGATCGGCGCGAGGACACGGCCCGCAAGCATGTTTGCCGCGACCAGTGCGCCTACGGAAAGTTTTCCATCCATGATCAGGAAGACGCCGATGATGACCAGGAGCAGGCTGGTGAGCTGCTGGGCAGTATTGGCGCTGGTCAGCGCGAGAGATGCCCAGAAGTGAACTTCTTCGCCGGAGCGTGCGGTTGCGGCGACCGAGCGTTCCCAAGCCGTCTGCATCCGCGACTCGGCGCCAACGGCGCGCACGGTCTCGATACCCGAAAGCGATTCGACCAGAACGCCATGCCGTGCGGCCGATTCAGCCTGCAGCCGCCGCATGGCGCGATCGAGCGGGCGCTGCAGCACCAGTCCGAGGATGACCATGATCGGCAACATGATCAAGGGAACCCACGCCAGCGGACCGGCAACGGCGTACAACACGGCGACGAAGAGGACCGCGAACAGCAAATCGGTTGCCGACACGACGCTGCCGGACGTGAAAAAGTCGCGCACGGAATCAAAATCGCGCAATTGATTGGCAAGAATGCCGACCGATTGCGGGCGCTGCGCCATCTTCACCGACAGCACGTGTTCGAAGATGTTGGCGGCCAGCACAACGTCGATTTTCTTGCCGGTCATGTCGATGATCCGGCTGCGGACCGTTCGCAGGACAAAGTCGAAGACGATGGCGAGCGCCATGCCGATGGCCAGCGCGATGAGGGACGCGATCGCGCCGTTCGGCACCACGCGGTCGTACACGTTCATGATGAACAAAGGCGTTGTCAGCGCGATCGTGTTGATGAGGAATGCGGAGAGCGCGACGTGGCTGTAATTGGACCAATAGCGGCGGACGACCGACCAGAACCAGTGGTCTTTCGGCATGTCTCCCGCAGCGACCGCGCGCTGGTCAGCCGTCGCAACGGGGCGCACGAAGAACACGTAGCCCATGTGATCCGCATTCAGCGAATCGAATGTGCGGATCTGAGGCGGTGCATTTACGCTGGGGTCGACGATTTTCGCCGATTGCGCCTTGTGATCGATGGCTAGCAGGATGCGCGTTGTGCCGTCGCGCAGTACAAGAACCGCAGGCAGAACCAGCGCAGGAATTTCGCTGATGGTGCGCTTCATCGCCTCGGCTTCCAGCCCGGCACGCCGGGCGGCGCGATCGTAAAGCGCTACACGCAGCCGGCCGTCTGTGATCGGCAGACCTCCGAGCAGGGCCTCGCGGCTGACGGCACGGCCATGGTGGGCCGCGAGATACAGCAGCGAATCCGTAAGCGGATCTCCCGCTCGCTCGGCGACTTTAGGTGGCTCGGAAGGCCGATTGGCCGCCGGCGCAACCAATTTTGGCGTTTGGATGGTCAAAGTACCCGCCGCTCAAGTTGCTGCCCCAACTCCGCACCAATACAAGAGAAGGTTTAGTCATGCATCAAGCGAAAAATGCCGACTAAATATAGGCCCTTAAATGATTATTGTTTCGTGAAGGTCGGCGGCACACCGCGATAAAATTATGGCTTTATTGCCGTTTTTTAAACGACAATGCCGTGTTTGGCGAAAACGCAGGGGATTATCGACTACCGGGGACCGGGGGCGGAGAGATTAAGGGGCTCCGGGCCGCTGGGTTCTGGCGGATTTATGAGGATGGGTGGAATCTTGAAGGGCAGGATGCCAATCGGCCTCTGTTCAAGCGGGGCGGCTTCCGCCGGCTTCGGCATGTTCAAGTAGGCCAACAACCGGCCAACGAACGCGAGCAGCTGATAGTCGCCAAATACGGCAACGCCACGGGCCGAATCGAGCCCAACCAGCCCGCTGAAATATTGGTTGTGGGCGTTGAGCAGGTCGATCAGCGAGCGTTGACCGAGTTCGTATTCCTTAGTGTAGGCGGAGATGACCTTACGATCGGAGTCGACTTGGCGCTGGAGTGCCGCAACCTGTTCGCTCGCGATCGTTCGCGCGGCCCAGGCTTTATCGACCGAAGAAAAGGCTTCGCGCTGCAGCCGCGCGTGTCGCTGTGTCGCCTCGATGTAGCGCTCGCTCATTTCAACGCGGCGCCATGAATCTTGGCCCCCGCGGAAAGCGTCCCAGCTGAATACGACCGCGCCGCTCTGATTTGTGCTGTGGCCGGGAAGGGTCGGACTTGCGTTGTAGTCTTTCTGGGCACGGCCTTCGAGCGACACTGTGGGAGAGAGCGTGCCGTCGGTGGTGCGAAACGCATAACGCGCCGCTTCGGCATCGGCCCTGGCCGCTTTGATGGTGGGGTTTTCGGACAAAGCGACCTGCAGAGCGTCTTCTCTCGACCTCGGCAATTGGCCCAAGCGAGATGGGAACCGCAAATTGAAGGGCTCAAGCCCGACCGCGCTTCGATAAGCGGCGCGGGCTTCGTCAAGATTGCGGCGGTATTGCTGATGAGCGGCTTCGGCGGAAGCGACGCGCTCCGCCGCCTGTTCGAGATCGCCTTCACCCGCACGGCCGCCGCGGAAACGGGCCTGAACATTGGCAAAAATCTTGCGATGCTCGGCGACGTTGATTTCAGCGACGGAGACGATCCGGGTGTAGCGCGATACCTCGATGTAGGCGCTGATTGCGTCGAGCGCGATCAGTTCCGTGCGCTCATGCACGCGCGCGGCCGCCGCATCGACGCGCGAGGCCTGACGCCAGATATCGTTGATCGAAGAAAATCCATCGAACAGGAGCTGCCGCACGATGAGCGACTGGTTGGTCTGAGCCATCCCAACCGCGTTTCCGGTCAGGGTGGGCGTTATGTCCGTCTGGTTAAATCTGTTGTAGCCCGTGCGCGCTTCGAGCCGCACTTGCGGCAACAGCGTGCTCTGGGTCTGGCGCATCTCGGATTCGGTCGCGCGACGATTTGCGGCGGCCTCTCCGACACCCGGATGGCTTCGAACGGCGTAACTGATGGCGTCAGTTATCGTGAAGGGCTCAGCCGCAACGGCGGGCCCAACAGCACCTACGACTAGTCCCGAAAAGCATAGGAGAATCACCCCGATACGAGTCAAAATTAATGTCTCCCCACTTCGAACAACACTCGCGCGGCCGTCGCTAGGCAAAGTATCAGGGCAGTTTTTAAGCTGCAACTTCGTAAGCTCGCTCATCTACAGTGTGTTGCGTATTAATCATGAAAGGTGACAGAAAGCTTGTAACAATCTGCGAAGACCATGTTGTCGAGCGCATCATCACGCAGACTTTTCCATTGAGATTGCTGAGATAAAACTGGTGCGATATCAAAATGTTAACCGAGTTATCCACAGAGTTAACAGCTAGCTAACGAGCGCGAAATAGGTTGCTATACGTAGTTAAATTTTATTTACCGAATATTCGAGCTTTATTCACCGAATTGAATCGCGCCGGTATCCAAGAAGTGCTTGACCGCGACTGAAATGACTGAGCGAAGTGATTCGCGCGAATTGAATCGTCGCCGTGATTCGCTTTCGTGCCGACGTTCAGCGTGCGTTGGCTATTCCTGCGACCGGGCTGCCGATGCCGAGCGGTCCGGCGTCGATCAGCACAAAAGCGACACGCGCGCGTTCGTTTCCGCGATTGGCCCAGGCGTGATTGGTGCCGCGCTGGACCATCACATCGCCGGCTTTGAGCTTTACGGTCGAGTCATCCATGTCCATCTCGATCTCGCCCTCGATGACGATGACATAGTCGATGGTCTCAGTGCGATGCATGTGCGGCTTGTTGCCGGGCGGAAAGTCGATCACCGCGAAGCGTGATCCTTTCGCCGGCGGTGCCGTGCCGAGGATGCGGGCGCCCATGTCCTCGACTTTTTCGCCGACTGAAATGTCCGCGAGCGCGCGATCGGTGCACCAGATCAGGGTCGAGGCCATGCCCGGACCGGAAGATTTCGCGTTGGTCGCGGGCGCATCTAGGAGAACCTTGGCGATGTTTGTCGCGTTGTGGCCGGTCACCACCCGGCGGATCGGCGGATTGTTCGAATTGTGTTTGATCATGTTGTGTTTGATCATGGGAGCGATGCCTCGTGCTGGAGGGATAGGGCCACGAATCTAGGCGGGATATGGCCGGTTGCGCCAATCAGCCGGCGTGCGGAATGACGTTGAGCATTTTCTTCACATCGCCTGCCAGAAAACAGCGCATGTTATGCTCGATGACCGGCATGGCGAGATCGACGTAGACGTCGCAAAAGCCGCCTTGATGGGTGGTGATGATGACGTTCTCGAACGACCACAGCGGGTGGTCCGCCGGCAGAGGTTCCTTCTGGAACACGTCGAGGGCGGCGCCGGCAAGTTTGCTCGACCGCAGCGCATCAACCAGCGCGTCCTCGTCGACGATTCCACCGCGCGCGAGATTGACGAGATAGCTCGCCGGTTTCATGGCGGCAAAAACTTTTGCGTCGATGATATTATGCGTTTCGGTCGAGTAGGGCGTGAGCAGCACGAGATAATCGAGCTCCGGCAGGACGCGTGGCAGCTCGTCGCGCGTGTGCATGCGATCGAATCCCACGACCGGCCGCACACCCGTGGAGATGCCGATCACTTTCATGCCGAGCGCCTTGCATTTTGGCGCAAGTTTTTCAGCGATCGCGCCGACGCCAAAGATTCCGACCGTTTTGCCGTCTAGTAGCCTTGCCGGCCAGCGCACCCAGGCTCTTTTATCCTGCGCGCGCACCGCACGCGGGATGTCGCGGCTGAGCGCGAGCATGCCGGCGAGAGCCGCCTCCGACACCGGCTGGCCATGAACGCCGTGCACGTTGGTGACGATGACGCCGGGTTTCAGCGTGGGTTGATCGGTAATTCCGTCCAATCCCGTTCCCAGCGCCTGAATCCATTTCATGTTGACGGCGTCTTTGACGTCCACTTTTAGGTTTTTCATCACCTGGCCAAAGGTGAGAATGATGTCGGCGGTACGCACCAGCGGCATGAAGCTGCCGTGCTGATCGGCGACGTCGATTGTGAGCTCGGGGAACTGCGCGCCGATGCGGGCACGATATTGTTCGATGACATCGGGCGGCAGCGTGAGAAGGATGAGCAGGCGCGGCATGCTGACCTCGAACGAATCTAGCAAATGAAATGTAAACACCCCGACGACAGGTCAAGTCTTCGGGGCTGAGGGCAACACATCCAGCGCGCAGCGAAGCGCTTATTTAAGCCGTTTGGCCGCTTCCTGGACGATACTGAGATCGGAGTATTTCTTGATGTCGATACTCGACTTCACGAAGCCTAAGTCGCGCGTCAGATCGACGTTTTTCTGCAGCCCGTCGAGATCCGGCATCAAGTTCGGATCGCGGTAGTAATCCTTGGCTGTAAACAGCCAGCCGAAACGCTCGGGCGGCGCTTTGAGTACGCGGCCGGCGATTTCGGCTGCTTCCTTTTGATTCTTCGGATCGATGAACCAGCGCGTGATGATCAGCGTATCTTCCATCATATCGACCAGCGCGGCACGGTTCTTGTCGATGAAGGACTTGCGCGCGGTGAACATAACGAACTGCGTGCGCCCAATCGCCTCCCGCATATCGAACAGGCGGTGCGCGACCTTGTTCAATTCTGGATCGAGCGAGAACGGCAGCACCGCGGGAATAAGATCGGCTTTTTTCTCAAGCAGCAGGGCCTTCATGGTGGGGAACGGCGCTTCGATGACGGTGTAGTCGCGCTTGTCTTCCAGCCCGTGCTTGCGCAGCATCGCGCGCGAGGCGATGTCGACGCCGCTGCCGGCCACATTGGTCGCCACCACTTTGCCCTTCAGGTCTTCGACCTTTTTGATCGGGCCATCGTTGAGCACGAAAAACTCGTTGCTGTAGCGGCCGGTGACTCCATCCTGGAACTCGTCCGAGATCACGCGCAGATCATCGATTCCGGCGTTCAAAATAGCGATCGGAAGGCTCGAGAAAGCAAAATCGGCGATCTCGAGCTCGCCGTTTGCGATCGCGGTGATCATCGGCGGCGTGCCTTGATAGCGCACCGGTTCGAGCACGTAGGACTTGCCCATGTGCTTGGCGAGGTCTTTCTTCTCCAGGATGATCGATCCGATATTGGCGAGCGGAGCGACCCAGGAAAGCCGGATTTTCACCGGCTCGGCATTGGCCGCAGAGCTGGCTCCCAAAGTTACGGCCAAAGCGGCCAGTACAAATTTCAGCGAACGCATGGATCCCTCCCTCGCGGCAGTGATGCCGCATTTTGGTAGCTTGGACGGTTTCTATTCGGGAAAAATTAGAGCATCCGTGCGTGGGCAAGGCAAGTCCCGGCGGTGGGCCAGTGCGCCCCAAATCTTCGGAATTTGGAATAATTTGGTCCTAAACGGTGGTCGGTTCGCTTGCTTCCGGGTGCCAGATCAGCAGACGGCGCCGCAGCAGCGACATGCCTTTGACCAGCACGTAGCCGACGACCGCGATTTCGACGATGCCCGCGAAAACGCCGCGCGAATTCGCAAAGCGATACTCGGTCATCATTGCGCCGCCGAGACCGTAGCCGCCCATCACCATCTCGGCGACGACGGCGACGATCATCGCGATCGGCAGCGCGACCTGCAGGCCCGTCATGATTTGCGGCAGAGCTGCGGGCAGGGCGATCTGCCACATTAACTCGCGGTTATTTGCGCCCATGTTTCGCGCGGACCAGATCAATTCGCGCTCAATGCCGGCAATGCCGGCGATGGTCGCCGTCACGACCGGAAAAATGGCATCGAACACCACCATGGAAATTTTTGAGACGTCGTAGAACCCGAGCCACAGGACTACGATCGGCAGGAACGCAATCTTCGGCATGGGAAAGCCGACGGAAATGATCGGATCGAAAAACCAGCGCATGATGGCGCTGCGCGACATCAGCATGCCGAGTGCGACGCCGGCGACCATGGAGATCAGAAACCCCGTGATCGCGCGGTAAAGTGTGAGGCCGGTGTTGATAAACAGATCGCCACCGATCGCGTCGTGCCAGATGCGTTCGAGCACCGCGCTCAGCGGCGGCAGCTGGAACATCGTCACGGCGCCGCTGCGCGCGAAAACTTCCCAGGCAACGGCTAGCAGCACGATCGGAAGCGAACGCACGGCGCCCCAACACAATGTGCGAAACACGAACGCAAATGCGCTTTGCTCCGGCTCCAATGCCGTCGCGGAGCCGCGCGCGTTTTCCGCTTGTTCTATTCCCGCCATCGCAGGATCCGTTGCATCAGCCGCTGGTAGATGCGGTCTGCGGCGAAGCCGAGGAACGCTACGGTCAATACGACGGCGAACATGGCGTCGTAGGAGCCGTTGTTGCCGAGGTAGCCGATCAGATAGCCGAAGCCTTGCCGCGCCACGATGAGTTCAGACGTCACCAGCAGGATGAAAGTGAGCGCGAGTGCGGTGCGGATGCCGTTGAGCATTTCCGGAATGGCGCTCGGCAATACGACGTCCCACAACATGCGAAGCCGGCCCGCGCCCATGCTGCGCGCCGACCATACCAATGCACGATCGGTTCCACGTGCACCGTTGAAAGCGCCGATCGTGACCGGCAGCATGCAGCCGAGGAAGATCAGCAAGATTTTCGAGCCGTCGCCAAAGCCGAGCCAGATCACGGTCACGGGGATCAGCGCCGATTTCGGCATCGGATAGAACATCTCGACCAATGGCGCGAGCGCTATGTTGACCGGCCGCCACCACGCCATGAAAATCCCTAGCGCTGCACCGATGAGGACGGCGAGCAGGAGGCCGACACCAGCACGGTAAAGCGAGGAGGCGCCGTGGGTGATGAGGTCGCCGTCCTTGACCAATTCGATCCAAGCTGCCGCTACTTGGCTCAGCGATGGCAGTGCCGAGGAGGACGCAAACACGAACCGTGCCGTCAGCTCCCAGCCAATGGCGAGCAAGACGAGCGGCAGATAGCGGAAAAGCGACATGGATACCGCTTGCAGCCGCGTTCGCTCGGGAAGGGCAAGGGCTGCGCTTGTCACGATTCCCTCCCGCCCTGTGCCTTGATCGCCTCGTCGCGCACTAGATCCCAGATGGCGTCGACCTGATCGACGAATTGTTTGGTCTTGAAAATATTTTTATCGTTCTTGTCGAACTTGGTGTCGACGATGGTCTTGATGCGTCCGGGCCGCGCCGACATCACGGCGACGCGGTCGGCGAGGTAGACCGCTTCCTGCACATCGTGGGTGACGAAGATTACCGTCTTGGGTGTGCGTTGCCAGATGCTGAGCAATTCGCTCTGCATGAGGTGGCGAGTCTGTGCGTCGAGTGCGCCGAACGGCTCGTCCATCAGAAGAATGCTTGGATCGAAGGCGAGCGTGCGGGCGATGGCCGCGCGCTGTTTCATGCCGCCGGACAATTGCGAGGGAAAACTGTCTTCGAAGCCGCGCAAGCCGACCATTTCGATCAAGGACTGCACGCGCGCTTCGCGCTGCTCGCGCGGCATGCCCTGGCGTTCCAGCCCATAAGCAATATTGGCGCGTACGGTCTTCCACGGAAACAGTGCGAAATGCTGAAACACGATGCCGCGGTCCGGTCCGGGCGCTGTGACCGGCTTGCTTTCTACTGAGATAGTGCCCCTCTCGATCGGCAGGAATCCGCCGATGAGATAGAGCAACGTGGACTTGCCACAGCCGGAGGGACCAAGCAGCGCCAGAAATTCGCGCGTCCCCACTGAAAGCGAGACGTCGTCGAGCGCCAGCACCGGTTTGCCGCGCGGCGGCCGATAGGTGTGGCACACTTTGTCGATGACGATCTGCGGCTGGCCGCTCATGTTGGCGCGGACGCTTCCCCCTAAGAGGCGGCTACCTTATCGAGGCCGCGCGCGGCGACCAAGCGATCTATGATGAGAGCTCGCGCATGATTTTATAGAGCGCGGCCTGCGCCTCGAACCCGATGCCGGGGCGGTCGGACAATTTCAGATAGCCATTCTCGACCTTGGCGTCGTCGGCATAGCCGGCGAATGGGCCGAACACGCCGGGATAAGATTCCGCCCCGCCAAGGCCGAAGCCGCCGGCTATGGCGAGCGACATCAGGTTCCCGCCATGAGGAAACAGCGCGCCTCGCGGCCAACCGTGGCGCGCGAGCATGTCCACGGTGCGGCCGTATTGCACGATGCCGTAGGCTTGCGGCGGGTCGATCTGAATGACGTCGCGGCCTTTCGGCCGCAGACCGCCGAAGCGCACGAGGTTTTCCACATCTTGTGTGGAGAATAGATTTTCGCCGGTGGAGAGCGGCTCAGGGTACACGCTCGCGATCTCGGCCAGTGACGCAAAATCCAGCGGATCGCACGGCTCCTCGTACCAGCGCAGCTTGAAGGGCGCGAGCGCGCGGGCATAAGCGAGCGCTTCGTCGCGGGTGAATTTCGAATTGGCGTCGACGGCAAGCTGCGCGCCCTTGGGCAGCATGTCTTTCACAGCATTGACGCGCTTTACGTCGTCGGCAAGCGACATGCCGCCGACTTTCATCTTGAGCATGGTGTAACCGTCGTCGAGATGGCGCTTCATCTCATCCAACAGATCCTTGACGGTGCCGCCGGGGATGTACCAGCCGCCGCCGACGTAACAGAACACTTTGTCAGTGATTTTGCCGCCATTGTAGCGCTCGGCCAGCAGGCGATGCAGCGGCTTGTCTTCGATCTTTGCAACGGCGTCCCAGACCGCGACTTCGATTGTGCCGATGGGGATCGATCTCTCACTATGTCCGCCGGATTTTTCTCGCTGCATCATGCAGGAAAGAATTTTAGCGGGCTCGAAGTTGGTCCCCGCGTCGTTGAGCAACTTGTCTGGCGGGGCGGTCATGATGCGTGGAATGAAGCGATCGCGCATCGTGGCGCCGCAGGCGTAGCGGCCGGTGGAATTGAAGGAATAGCCCGTGATCGGTTTTCCATTGCGTATCACGTCGGTGATCACGGCGACCACCGATGTCGTCATTTCGGAAAAATCGAAACCCGAATTGCGGATTTGCGAGCGCAGCGGAATGGCGGTCTCGCGGATATCGACGATGCGCATCTACTGTATGTGACTTTTTTTATGGGCCGTTATTCGATCTTGAGCTTGGCGTCTTGTACCACCTTGGCCCATTTCGCCATCTCAACCTTGATCCGCGTTGCAAACTCGGCGGGCGAATTCGCGATTGGGTCGAAGCCGAGCGTCAGCAGCTTATCCTTGATGTCCGGCGACGCGACCGCCTTAGCGACTTCGCGTTGCAGCAGCGCGATGATTTCCTTCGGCGTTTCGGCCGGCACGACGATGCCGGTCAGCGTGTCCGATTCCTGATCAGGTATGCCCGCCTCCGCCATAGTCGGCACATCCGGCAGCGCCGCCGATCGCTTGGCGGCCAGCACCGCCAAGCCACGGAGCTTGCCGTCCTTGACGTTGCTGATGGTCGGCGGCAGCGCTGTGAACGCAACCGGCGTATGGCCGCCAATGGTGGAATTGACCGCAAGCGCCGCACCCGTGAACGGCACCATCACCATGTCGAGTTTGTAGGTGAGCTTGAACAGTTCGCCCGCGAGATGAGGGGTCGAGCCGGTGGCCGGTTGAGCATAACTGTATTTGCCCGGATTGGCCCTGATCACCTCGATCAGTTCCTTGACCGTCTTTGCCGGAACCGACGGATTGACCGTCAGCGCATTGGGCGAGGCCGCGACCAGCGTTACTGGCGCAAAATCCTTGATCACGTCGTAGGGGACCTTGGCGTAGAGGCTGGGATTGATCACAAATCCGGTGCTCACCACGAGGATGGTGTAGCCGTCGGCCGGCGCTTTCGCCGCCATGGCCGTGCCGGTGTTGCCGCCCGCGCCCCCTACGTTCTCGACAACGAACTGCTGGCCGAGAGATTCGGACAACCTCTGCCCGACAATGCGTGCGATGACGTCTGTGGGTCCTCCGGCCGCGAACGGCACGATCATGCGGACGGCTTTATTCGGATAGCCTTGAGCTTGCGCATCTCCGGCTGCGGCAAGCAACAGCAGCCAGGCGAGGGCGCCTGCGATCCATTTCAGTGCAGCCATGACGCGTTTCTCCCGGTTCACTCGATTTTTTTGATGCCGGCATCGCGAATGACTTTTTCCCATTTCGCGATATCGCTTTTGATTATGGCGGCGAATTCTTCCGGCGTATTTCCGACCGGCACATAGCCGATCGCGCGCAGACGCTCCGTCACGTCCGGCAAATGGACGATGCGCGCGACCTCGCGCGAGAGCTGATTGACGATTTCCTTTGGCGTTCCTGCCGGAACAAGCAGTGCCTGGATGAATTCCGATTCCTGATTGGGTACGCCAGCTTCCGCCAAGGTCGGCACATCGGGAAAATCCGGTGAGCGTTTTGCGCTCGTCACCGCGAGCGCGCGCAGTTGGCCGCCTCTGACGGCCGGGCCGGCGGTCGGTAGCGCGGAGAACATGATCGGCGTGTGTCCGCCGATGGTCGAGGTCGCGGCCGGCGCGCCGCCGTTGAACGGCACGTGCACGAGATCGAGTCCTTGCGAAACCTTGAACCATTCGCCCGCGAGCTGTCCGGTCGTGCCGGTGCCCTGCGAAGCGTAACTGTATTTTCCGGGATTCGCTTTCACCAGCGCGATGAGCTCCTTCACCGTTTTTGCCGGAACGGAAGGATTGACCGTGAGCACATGTGGAGAAGCCGCCGCGAGACTGACCGGCGTGAAATCCGCGATGATGTCGTAGGGAAGTTTGGCGTAGAGGCTGGGATTGACCACGATGCTGCTGGTCGGCGTCACCATGGTGTAGCCGTCGGGCGGCGATTTCGCCGCGATACCCAGAGCTACGTTGCCGGCGCCGGCCGGGATATTTTCGACGATGAACTGTTGCCCCCAGGTTTCCGACATCTTGAGCGCAAGGATGCGCCCCATGATATCGCTGGGCCCGCCTGCTGCCGCCGTCACGATGATGCGCGCACCCTTGTTCGGGTAGGGTTGCGCTTGTGCGTCCGTGCAAACAATCAGCGCGAGGAAGCCGGCGAGGATATGAAACAACGCCTTCACTGAATTCCTCCCTGGATATCTTGTTGCTGCTATCATCGCCGTTGTATGCCCCACAGTAAACTTGAAAATGCCGTGCCGAACGGCCGCACCTCGCCTTAGCCATCTGCGCAAATCAAAGGAAATGCCATGCCCGCTCGAAAATACACGCGACAGGACCTCCGCGATGCCGCCGAGAAATACAAGAACTGGGGCAAATGGGGACCAAACGACGAGATCGGGACCTTAAACTTCACCAGTTCGGAAGACATCATCGCCGCCGCGCGCCTGGTACGCAAAGGTAAGGTGATTTCGCTCGCACTCAACTTCGATCACACCGGGCCGCAGGGCGCGAAAAGCAACTACCCCTCCATGGGCCGGACCAATCCGATCCACACCATGATCCGCACCGGTACCGATGCCTATTCGGGCGTGCTCGACAAGCGCGGCATCCGCGCGGCCGACGATATGGTCACGATGCCGCTGCAGTGCGGCACGCAGTGGGATGGGCTCGGCCACGTCTTCTATGAAAACTATATGTGGAACGGCTATGACTGCCGCGAGGTGACTTCGGCCGGCGCGCAGAAGTGCGGCATCGAAAAAACAAAAAGCAGGATGGTCGGCCGCGGCGTGTTCCTCGATGTGGCGCGCGTGCTCGGCAAGGAAACGCTGGCCGACGGCTACGGCATCACCTGCGAGGATCTCGACAACACTGCCAAGGCGCAGGGCGTGAAGGTCAAGCGCGGCGATTACGTCATCGTGCGCACCGGGCAGATGGAAGCGAAGCTTAAAGTGGGAAGCTGGGACGGCTATCCCGGCGGCGATGCGCCGGGTTTTGCGTTCGAGACGTTGGAGTGGATCAAGCGCACCGAGTTGGCCGCGCTCGCGAGCGATACCTGGGGCTGCGAGGTGCGGCCAAATGAATCGGAGGCCGGTATTAATCAGCCTTGGCATTGGATTACCATCCCGATTATGGGCATGACGATGGGCGAGATTTTTTATCTGAAGGATCTCGCCGACGATTGCGCGGCCGACAAAGTGTACGAGTTCATGTTCGTCGCGCCCGCGATCCCGATCACCGGTGCGGTCGGATCGCCGGTCAATCCGCTGGCGATTAAGTAGCGCGGGAGGCGCCTTCGATGTTGGCGGCGCGCGCCAGTCAATTGCGAGTACGCGACGGGCACGCGCATCATCGCGTCACGTATGTCGAGTTGTTCTTCGATCTGGTGTTCGTGTTCGCGGTCACGCAGCTCTCGCACGGCCTGCTCAATCATCTGACGCCGCTCGGCACGTTGCAGACCGCGCTCTTGATGATGGCGGTTTGGTGGGCGTGGATCGACACCGCGTGGGTCACCAATTGGCTCGACCCGGAACGGCCTGCGGTGCGTCTGATGCTGTTCGCGCTGATGCTGGTGGCGCTCGTCTTGTCGGCATCGATTCCCAAGGCGTTTGAAGACAAGGCGGTGCCGTTCGCACTTGCCTACGTGCTGATGCAGGCCGGACGGGACCTGTTCATGCTGTGGGCGCTGAAAGACCACGATCCCGGTAATTTTCGTAATTTCATTCGCATCACGGTCTGGCACGTCTGCGCTGCGATGTTTTGGATCATCGGCTGTTTTGTCGATGAGGCCGCGCGTCTCGTCGTGTGGGCGATTGCCGTAGGCGTGGAAACGGTGGCGCCTGTTTTCGGTTTCTGGATGCCGGTGCTTGGCCGATCGAGCACGGCGGACTGGGCCGTCGAGGGCGGGCACATGGCCGAGCGGTGCGGATTGTTCATCATCATCGCGCTGGGGGAGTCGGTGTTGATCACGGGCGCGACCTTCGCCGAACTCACCTGGACCGCGGAACACGCAGGCGCTTTTCTCGTGGCGTTCGTCGGCAGCGTTGCGATGTGGGCGGTCTATTTCAACATCGGCGCCGAACGATCGAGCCGGCTTATCGCGTCGTCCGACGATCCCGGCCGCCTGGCGCGCAGCGGCTACACTTATTGCCATATCCCGATCGTTGCCGGCATC
The DNA here is from genome assembly GCA_003169835.1 of Hyphomicrobiales bacterium. Taxonomy (GTDB): domain Bacteria; phylum Pseudomonadota; class Alphaproteobacteria; order Rhizobiales; family Xanthobacteraceae; genus PNAI01. The sequence goes on from PNAI01000048.1 coordinate 103,646, forward strand.
ATCGTGGCCGCGGTTGGTGACGAGCTTGTGTTGCACCATCCCGGCGGCCACACGGACGTTGCGATGGCAGCTGCGATCCTTGGGGGTCCGGCGCTGTATCTGGTCGGCAACGCGATCTTCAAGCGGCTGTCGGCGCCGTATTTTCCGCTCTCGCATTTGGTTGGATTGGGCGCCTTGGCGGTTCTGATACCCGCGGTCACCTTCGCCACGCCACTTATGCTTTCGGCCGGTACCACTGCGGTGCTCATCGTCGTGGCGGTGTGGGAATGGTGGTCTCTGCGCGAGCCGGATGCGCTGGCGGAAACGTGAAGGAGTGGAGTGTTGAATAACTTTTTGAGACGCTTATTTTGGAGTGGCGGAAGTCAAACCAAGAAGCAAGAAAAGGAACAACGCATGGACACCAAGGTCTATCCAATCACTAGGTCCGACGCGGAATGGCGCAAACTGCTTTCGGCCGAGCAGTTCCACATCATGCGCGAGCACGGCACCGAGCGGCCAGGGAGCTGCGCGCTCAATTTCGAGAAGCGCGCCGGCACGTTCATTTGCGCGGGATGCGACCAGCCGCTGTTCGTCTCGAAGAAGAAATTCGAAAGCGGCACCGGCTGGCCGAGCTTCAACGATCCCGAAAAGGGTTCGGTGGAGACCACGACCGATCGTACCTACGGAATGGCGCGCACCGAAGTGCATTGCAGCCGCTGCGGCAGCCATCTTGGGCATGTCTTTCCGGACGGTCCACCGCCCACCGGGCAGCGCTATTGCATCAACGGCGTGGCGATGAAGTTTTTGTCGGAATAATTCCGCAGGTCATTCCGGGGCGCACGCGATAGCGTGCGAACCCGGAATCCAAACACGAACTCCGTATATGCATTTGGATTCCGGGTTCGCGGGCCAGCCAGGTCGGCTATAGCCGACCTGGACTCTTGAAGTGCCGATCTCGGGTAAACCCGAGATCGGTGGTGCGCCCCGGAATGACAGAATGAATTACGTCCACAGCTTCTTGCTGGCGATGGCGGCGCCTTCGCTGAGCGCACGCAATTTCGTCCAGACAATACTGTCGACCACGATCGGATCGCTGCGCACTGATGTGCCGAAGCCGCAATCCACACCTGCGATCACACGTTCTCGGCCGACGATGTCGGCGTAGCGGCCGATGCGCTGCGCGACGAGGCGCGGGTGCTCGACGAAGTTCGTGGTCGAATCGATCATGCCAGGAATCAGGATTTTGTCGTCGGGGATCTTAATGGTCTTCAGATCTTCCCATTCGTGATCGTGGCGCGGATTGGCCGCCTCGATGCTGATCGCCTGCGGGCGCGCCTTGAACGCGATGTCGATGATTTGCAGCAGCGGAAAATCGTGGGTGTGCGGGCCTTCGTAATTTCCCCAGCACATATGCAGCCGCATCCTTTCCGCGGGAAGTCCTTCCGTCGCGGCGTTGAGTGCTTCGATATTGCGCGCGGCGATTTTGCGGAACTGCTCGTCGGTCAGCTCGCGATACTGGTTGTTGCGGCAGGAGCCTAAGTCCGGGCAGTCGATCTGCAGCACGAAGCCCGCTTCGACGATCGCGCGGTACTCCGTCTTCATCATGTCGGCAAGTGCTGCGACATAGGCGTTCTCGGTCGGATAGTGCAGGTTGATGATGAAGCGCGTGAGAATGCCAGGCGAAGGCGCGGTCATGAATACATCCACCGGATTTGATTTGGCTGCAGCGGTTTTCAAGTGCGCGATGTCGCGGTCGAGCGCGCTGCGGTCTTTGTATTTGAGCGGGCCAATGCAGCCGGGAAAGGCGGCGTCGGAGAAATTCCGCCGGCGGTTGGCGAAATCCGGATGCGCCAGCAGATCGCGGCCGATCATGATGTCGCGGCCTTTTTCGGCTGCGCGCGGGTCGGGCGCGATGCCTTCGACGCGATGGCGGATATAGGTTGCGTAGGACGGCTTGCTCATCTCGCCGTCGCTGATGATGTCGATACCGGCTGCGACTTGTTGGGCGACGACTTCGTCGACCGCCTTGGCGGTTTGCGCTTTAAAGGTCGCCGCATCGATGTTTTGGCCTTGCTCGCGACCCATAATGAGGTCGGCGAGGGGCTTGGGCCGCGGCAGGCTGCCGGTGTGGGTGGTGAGGATGCGGTCTTTACTTGTTTTCATGCAGTGCCCTGATGCCAGCCATGCCGGTGGCATTTGTAGATCAAGCGTCGTTGTCGTGGGATGGCGAGGCGGATAGTGTCTGCGCCGTGCCGCGTCCGGACGGGAGGAGAATAATGCGGATTATCGATCTCAGCCGCGAGCTTTATCATCGCACGCCGAGTTATCCGGGACAACCTCCCGTCATCCATGGCGTCTGGAAGACCCATGAAGAAGCCTTCGCCGATTCAGGAAACATCCAAGGCAACAGCGTGATGTTTTTCTCCATGCCCGATCACGGCGGCACGCATATCGATGCGCCGCGCCACTTCGGAAAGGAGGGAACGCCGATCGACAAGTATCCGCTTGAGAATTGTATCGTGCAGGGCATTTGTATCGATCTGCGCCACATCGCGCCGAGAGCGGAAATCACATCTGCCGATCTGCAAGCGGCGGTGGCCAAGGCGGGCGTCGGCATTCCAAAGAAGGGCACGGTGCTGCTGTGCACCGGCCATCATGCGCGGACATTTCCGACCAAGGCGTATGCAACCGATAATTCGGGCGTGAATGTCGCGGCGACCGAATGGCTGGCAAAGCAAGGCGTCGTGCACTTCGGGATCGATTCCATGCGGCCCGGACCGGAGGGCGACGTCAACTCGCTTGTGCACAAGGCTTGTCTTGAGCTCGATATCACGCATATCGAGAGCCTGTGCAATCTGGAGGCATTGATCGGTCAGGGTGAGTTCCGCTTCATAGGATTGCCGCTCAAATGGCGCAGCGGCACAGGCTCGCCAATTCGTGCGGTCGCGGTATTCGAAGACGCGTAAGTGCAGGTCAAAGGGACAATCGGAAATGATGCTTGGACACAATCGAAAAATGTCGGGTGCGGAGTGCATGGCCGATATGCTGGAGGCTTACGGCGTGACGCACGTGTTTCATGTGCCGGCGGTGCTGCGGAAAACTTTTGCCGTGATGGAGACCCGCACCAAGATCAAGCGGCTGCATGTGCATGGCGAGAAGTCGGCTGCCTATATGGCGGACGGCTATGCGCGCGCGTCCGGCAAGCCCGGCATCTGCATGGCGCAGGTGATCGGCGCGCTCAATCTCGCGGCGGGCTTGCGCGATGCGTGGCTCGCGCATTCACCGGTGATCGCGATGACCGGCGGGCGCGAGCCGAAGAACAAATTCCGCAAGGTCTATCAGGAAGTGGATGACGTGCCGGCGTTCGAGCCGGTCACCAAATTCAATGCCACGGTTGACGATGTGGCGCGCTTTCCCGATATGGTGCGGCAGGCGTTTCGGGTTGCGACATCGGGCACGCCTGGACCTGTTCACTTACAGTTTCGCGGCAACGAAGGTCAGATCGACGGCGAGGAAGCGGAGATGGAGCCGTTGGTCGAGCCGCAATTCGCGCGCGTGCCGCCGTTTCGGCCCGAGCCGGACCAGGCGAGTGTGCTCGCGGCATTGAAGATTTTGCAGGATGCGGTGCGGCCGGTGATTGTCGCCGGCGGCGGCGTACGCGCGTCCGGCGCCGCGCGCGAACTCGTGGCGCTTGCGGAAGCCTTGCAGATTCCGGTCGCGACCTCGCTCAACGGCAAGGATTCCATTCCCGGCAACCATCCGCTCTCGGTCGGTGTGGTCGGCAGCTATTCGCGCGAGAGCGCGAACAAAATCGTCAATCTCGCCGATCTTGTGTGCTTCATTGGCAGCGAGAGTGGCGGCATGACCACACACTTTTGGGCGGTGCCGAAGATCGGCACGCCCGCGATTCAGATCGACATCGATCCGGAAGCAATCGGGCGGAACTATCCGCTGCAGGCGGGGATCAATGGTGACGCGAAGGTGACGCTGGCGAAGATACTCGGAGCTGCCGATAAGTCGAGCGCATCGAAACGCAAAGCTTGGGTTGAAGAGGCGCAAAAAACTTGTGGCGAGTGGCGCGCGAAGTACAAGGCCGCGCTCGAATCCGATGCGGTGCCGATCCGGCCCGAGCGCATCTGCCATGAATTGTCGCTGCACGTGCCGGACAACGCCATCGTGGTGGTCGATACCGGCCATGCCGGAATGTGGATGGGCGGCATGTATGATCTTAAAAGTCCGACGCAAAGCTACATGCGCAGCGCGGGCCATCTCGGCTGGGCGTTTCCGGCTGGGCTCGGCGCCAAATGCGGCGCGCCGGAGCGGCCGGTGGTCACGTTCACCGGCGATGCCGGGTTCTGGTATCACATCGGCGAAATCGAGACGGCGGTGCGCTGGAAGATCAATGCGGTCACGGTGGTCAACAACAACGGCGGCGGCAACCAGAGCAAGCGCGGGTTCGATCGCGTCTATGGCGGTCAGCAGACCGAACAGGCGCGCGAGCTTTGGACGTTCCGCAAGACGAACTTCGCGCGCATCGCCGAGGAGCTGGGCGCGCTCGGCATCCGGGTGGAGAACGCGAGTGCGTTTCCGGCGGCGCTCGCGCAAGGGCTGGCGGCCAATCGCCCGGTGGTGATCGATGTGGTCACCGACATTGACGCGCTCGCGCCGGTGGCGGTGGCGTAAGGGACATCACAGCGCGCGCATGATCGATTGGATTTTCGGCCAGTTCTCGCGGCCGGACTGCTTCATCAGTGTGAGATATTTTTCGTTGTCCCAGCGCGTGATCGCTAACTGGAAACTCGGCCGCTGCTGCAGGCGGCGATACCAGTCGAGCACGCGCGGATGGTTTTCGAGCACGCCCATGATGTCGAGGTGATCGAGGCGGAGCACGTAGGGCGTGAAGGCGGCATCCGCGATCGTGTAATCATCGCTGACGAGAAAGCGGTGTTCGGCCAGCGCATCCTCCATGTCGTCGTATAATGCCAGCATGCGTGCGATCGCGATGCTGAAATGGATCGAGTCCAGTCCCTTCTCGATCACGTCGCGGCGGCGCTCGCGTTTGATCGGATCAGGAATGTTCTCCAGCATTTCCTTGCCGGCCTCGCCGCGCGAGAGATATTGCTGGCGGAAGGCCAGGGCGAAACTGATGACGGCAATCCCTGAGTCGTGCACGCCCTCATCGAGCTGTTTGGTCCATAGCCGCATTTTGGCGCGGCCGAATGGCGTGCCGGGCTTGAGCGGGGGGTCGGGGAAGCGCTCGTCGAGATATTCGTTGATGACGTTCGATTCGGGGATCACGATGTCGCCGTCGATCAGCGTCGGCACCACCGCGCGGGGATTGAGTTTTACATACCAGGGCTGTTGATGCTCGCCGGCGCGCAGATCGAGATGCTTGCTTTCCCATTCGAGGCCCTTCTCGGCCAGACAGAGCCGCACTTTTTGCGCGCAGCTCGACATGTCGTTGTGATAGAGCTTGAGCATCACGAAGACTCCATTTCCAGTTTTTAGTGTAGCGTCGTTTTAGTGACGGGGCTTTTGCGCTGCGTTGCAAGTCATGTAGTAAGAAAGCGCGGATGGGCGCGCAATCTCAAGGGGGCGCCATGGCTTTCCCGAGAGGGACGAATGAAATTCACCGTTAGCGGAGTTAGAAATGAAACTTGCAAGCTATTTGTCCTACGGCGCGGAAACCTTCGGCGTGGTGACCGGCGACGGGGTGGTGACCCTGGGGGGTAAGCTCAAAGGGGGATACCGGACATTGCTCGAAGCGATCGCGGCCGGCGCCTTTGATGAAATCGGCAAAGTCGCAAAGGGTGCGAAGACCGATCAAAGGTTGGACGAAGTCCGATTTCTGCCGGTAATTTCGAACCCGTCGAAAATTCTGTGCGCTGGCATCAATTACCGCTCCCATGCCGCGGAGACTGGCCGTGAACTCCCCGTGCAACCCAGCATGTTCATTCGCTTTTCCGACACGCTGGTCAGCCATGAAGGCGAGATGATTCGTCCGAAGGTTTCGACTAATTTTGATTTCGAGGGGGAACTCGCAATTGTCATCGGACGCGGCGGCCGTCACATCAAACCGGATCGCGCGCTGAATCACGTCGCCGGTTACACCTGCTTCATCGACGGCAGCGTGCGCAACTACCAGAAATTTTCGGTGACGTCGGGCAAGAATTTTCCGGCCACCGGTCCTCTCGGGCCCTGGATGGTGACGGCGGATGAAATTCCCGATCCGACGAAGCTGACGCTTACGACGCTGCTCAACGGCCAGCAAATGCAGCGCTCGGGCACCGATCAGATGATCTATTCGGTGCCGCAGATCATTTCTTTCTGCTCCGATTTCACATATCTCCACCCAGGCGACATCATCGCCACCGGTACGCCGGAAGGCGTTGGCCAGCGGCGCAATCCGCCGGTATGGATGAAAGCCGGCGATGTGCTGGAAGTCGATATCAGCAGCATCGGCACCTTACGCGTCCGCATCGTGGACGAGAGGTAAGGTGCGACATCGCGCACGTGAGGCGCGCTTGTTTCAATTGTCGCCACCGGGCATTATGATCGCCACCAACACAAGGTGACGATCAAGTCGTCGTGCGAAACAGTTGTCAATTCGCGGGAGACGCCGAATGCGCAAACTCATCTTAGGTGCGGTTGCCCTCATCGTTGCGGCCACGAATTCGGCCTTCGCAGCGGAAAAGCTCAAGGTCGCAATTCCGCAAAAAGGTTTTTGGGACAGCTCGTGGGTGGAATTCGCCGAGGCCGCCGGCTTTTTCAAGGAAGCCGGACTCGAGGTTGAATTCTTCTGGACCGAAGGCGGCGCGCAGACCGTGGCGACGGTCGTGTCCGGCAGCGTCGATATCGCGCTCTCGAATGGAATTCTCGCTGCGATCAACGCATACTTAAAGGGCGGTCCTGACACGCCCTATCGTATCATCTCGGCCCAGATGACAGGCGCGAATGAGCTGTTCTGGTACGTTAAGGCCGACAGTCCGATCAAAAGCCTGAAAGATGTTCCCGAGGGCAAGACCATTTCGTTTTCCTCGCCCGGCTCGTCGTCGAACCTCATTCTGCTCACGCTGATGCGGCAGGCGGGATCGAAGGGCAAGCCGCTGGCGGTGGGCGGTGCGCCGTCGAGCTACACGCAGACTATGACCGGCCAGGTCGACGTTGGCTGGTCTGTTGTGCCGTTCGCGTTGCAAGATGAATTGGACGGCAAGATCAGGATCATTGCGCGCGCCCGCGAGGCGACGGAACTGCAAAACCAGACCATTCGCGTCAATCTCGCCAATCTCAACTCGCTCAAGACCAAGCGCGAATCCATCGTCAAATTCATGCAAGCGTATCAGAAGGCTGTCGATTGGGCCTACACGAATCCCAAGGCGATCGAAATGTTTGCGGCGAACATGAAGGTCTCGCAGGCCATCGCCAAAAAGGCGGTGGACGAGTTCTATCCCAAATCCGCCATGCAGATCGGCGAGGTGCGCGATCTCCAACGCTCACTCGATGACGCGCTCAATTACAAGTTCATCGCCACGCCGAAGACGCCGAAGGATATCGAGGGGCTGTTCGACATCGTCTACAAGCCGTAGAGGCAAGTTCGCGCCGCGATCGGTACGAACCAATTGTCTTCATGCCCTGACGGTTTTGACGCTCTTGCGGTGCTGCGCGTTAAATTTTGTACAGGCGTAAGCGGCGAGGCTCCTTGGCTAGTCGAATTCGTCAACTTGGCCAGTGGTTTGCTGGTAGTGTGCAAGCGCGCCACAGTCCCACGGTTGCCGGAGCTTATCCCACGCTTGGCGCTGCTATATGGATTGGTGGGATCGGGTTTGACTGATAGTTTTTGTTTTCATCGGCGGACCTGCCCAGCGGCGGGACGCTGAAGTGCACGTTTGTAGCATTCGAAGGCCTGCGTATGCCTCTGTCCGTGTTTCAGCATTCGGTGCACGCGAGCCGCTTTCGCGGCTTGATTTCGGTTATTTCAGGATTTGGCCTGCCGCTGTTGCTCTGCGGATGCCTGATCAATGCGGAAAAACCCGACGCCGCGCTCGATGTTCCCAATGCCTACGGCGCGCGCACTCGCGGCCCCGATGCGGCGCTGCCGACGCCCGACTGGTGGCGCGGCTTCCGTTCTAAGCAGCTTACCGAACTGGTCGAAGAGTCGCTCACCTCCAATCTTGATATCGCGGCGGCCATTGCGCGGATCGTGCAAGCGGACGCGCAGGCACGGGTCGCGGGCGCGCCGTTGCTGCCAACTCTCGGGGGGAATGCAGGCTATACGCGTTCGCGGTCGTCGCAGTCGACGGCCAGCGTTCCGGTATCAACGACAGGTGCGTCGGAGCGCGGCATTTACAACGCGTCCTTGACCGCGAGCTACGAGATCGATTTCTGGGGCAAGAACCGGGCGGCACTGCTGGCGGCGCAAGAGACGGCCGCCGCAAGCCGCTTCGATCGCGAAGTGGTCGCGCTCACCGCGGTGGTGAGCGTGGCCAACGCTTATTTCCAGGTGGTCGCGGCGCAGGAGCGGTTGCGCGTCGCGCGCGAAAATCTGGCCGCCGCGGAGCGGGTGCTGAAAGTCATCCAGGATCGGTTTGGCGTCGGTACCGCGTCGCAGCTCGATGTCGCGCAACAGGAAAGTCTGGCCGCTTCGCAGCGTGCGGCAATCCCGCCATTGAATCAAACGCTGCGGCAAAACACCGCCACGCTCGCTGCGCTGATCGGCCGCCCTCCGGTGCGGGTCACGGTTCGCGCTGCCGGGATGTGGCAGATCGCCATTCCGGCGGTGACGCCCGGGCTGCCTTCCGATCTGCTGACGCAGCGTCCCGATATCCGCGAAGCCGAAGCGCAACTCGCCGCCGCGAATGCAAATGTCGTGTCGGCGCGCGCGGCATTCTTTCCCAGCATTCAGTTGACGGGCCAGGGCGGATACCAGAGCAGCATCCTGCAAAACCTGATGCGGCCGGAGGCGGCGTTCTTTTCAATGGCCGCCGGTCTCACACAGCCGATATTCGACGGCGCGCTGTTGCAAGGCCAGTTCGATCTGCAAAAGGGCAAACAGGATGAATTGCTGCAGAACTACCGCCGGGCCGTGATCAATGCATTCACCGATGTGGAGAAGGCGCTCATTGCGGTGCAGCAGACGGCCGAGCAAGAGCGGCTGCAGCGCGAGGTCGTGCGCAGTTCGCGGCGCGCATTCGAAATCGCCGAGCAACGATTGCGCGAGGGAACGGTCGATCTGGTGACAGTGCTGCAAACTCAGCAAACATTGTTTCAGGCCCTGGACAATTTGGCGCTGGTGCGGCTCGCGCGTTTGCAGGCGGTGGTCGGTCTGTTTCAGGCGCTTGGTGGCGGATGGCAGCCGCCTGTGGAAGAACAGCTCAATATTCGTTAATTGCCGCCCACTCGCGGGTGAAATTTCGGTAATGTGCGGTCAGTGAAATATCCGTAATGTGCCGCAACTTAACCGCGGGGCGCCTCAATTATGCCTATACTGGACTGGCGACGGAAACTCAGCTGGTCTGAGATGACGAATAAACGACGCCTATACATGGTTGGTATCCTCGCGGTCGTTGTCATCGGCGCGGTCTACATCGCTTTTTCGCAGTTTCAACAGTCGCGCCAGAGTGCGCGCGGCGCGCAAGGTGACGGGCCGGTTCCGGTCGTTGCAGCCGCCGCGAAACTTGCCGACGTGCCGGTCTATCTTGACGGCGTCGGAACCACGCGAGCGCTCAATACGGTCACCGTTCGCCCGCAGGTCGACGGCAAGCTCATCAGCGTCCTCTACACGGAAGGAGAAGACGTCAAACGCGGTCAGGTGCTCGCGCGCATCGATCCGACCACGTATCAGGCGCAATATGACCAGGCGGTGGCGAAGAAGGCGCAGGACGAGGCAACGCTAGCGAACGCTAAGATTGATCTTGAGCGCTATACGAAACTCGCGGCCTCGAACTCCATCGCACGCCAGCAGCTCGATACTCAGATCTCGATGGTTGCGCAGCTTGAAGCTCAGCTGAAGGTCGATCAGGCGATCATCGACAATGCCCGCGCCATTCTCGATTACACTTCGATTATCGCGCCGCTTGATGGACGCACTGGCATCCGCCAGGTTGACGAAGGCAACATCGTCCACGCCTCGGACGCGACCGGCATCGTGGTCATTACCCAGATCCGTCCGATGTCGATCTTTTTCACGCTTCCGCAGCAGCAACTCTCGGATGTGAACAAGGCCTTCGCCAAGGGCGCGCTGATGGTTGAGGCGCTTGGTGCCGATAACAAGACGGTGGTCGATCGTGGCAAGCTCCAGGTGGTCGACAACCAGGTGGACCAGACCACCGGAACGGTAAAGCTCAAGGCCGAATTTCCGAATACGGAAACACAGCTCTGGCCTGGTCAGTTCGTCAATGTCCGGATGCTGGTCGATATGCTCAAGCAAGTCGTGGTGGTGCCGACGTCGGCAGTGCAGCGAGGTCCGGGCGGGACCTTCGTTTATTTGGTCAGCGCGGATAGCACCGTCTCGGTGCAGCCGGTGACCGTCGCGCAACAGGACGAAACCCAGTCCGTGATCGTGCGTGGCCTAAACGCGAACGCGCGGGTGGCGACGTCGGGATTTGCGCGTTTGTCCGCTGGCGCCAAGGTCGTGGTCACCAATGCCGAGGACGTGCCGGCCGTAACCACCACTCCGACTGGCCCCCGCCGCGGCCGCCGTCAGGACGGTCAACAAGGGGGCCAGCAGGGCAGCCAGCAGGGCAGCCAGCAGGGCAGCCAGCAGGGCAGCCAGCAGGGCAGCCAGCAGGGCAGCCAGCAGGGCAGCCAGCAGGGCAGCCAGCAGGGCAGCCAGCAGGGTGGTCAACGCCGTGAACGCACAAACGCGCCCGCTGGTCCGTCACAATGAGTGTCTCGACCCCATTCATCCGGCGCCCGATCGCGACTTCGTTACTCGGTGTCGCCGTGATGCTCGGTGGCTGGTTGGGTTATTTTTCACTGCCGGTTGCCTCTCTGCCGCAGGTCGACTTTCCCAGCATCCAAGTAACGACGCAGCTTCCGGGCGCAAGTCCAGACACGATGGTGGCGCTGGTGACGGCGCCGCTCGAGCGGCAATTCGGGCAAATTCCGTCGCTCTCAACGATGACGTCGTCGAGTTCGTTCGGCTTCTCGCAGATTACGCTTCAGTTTGATCTCAATCGCGATATCGACGGCGCTGCTCAGGACGTGCAGGCCGCGATCAATGCCGCCGGCTCGACATTGCCGCGCAATCTTCCCTATCCGCCCACGTATTCCAAAGTGAATCCCGCCGACGTTCCCGTCGTCGTGCTAGCGCTGACATCCGATACTATCCCGTTGCGCGCGCTCAGCGATCTCGCTGATACGCTGATGGGGCAGCGCCTCTCGGAAGTAACTGGTGTCGGTCACGTCACGATCGAGGGCGGGGTACGGCCGGCGGTGCGTATCCAAGCCGATCTCTCGCGTCTTGCCGCATATGGCCTCGGATTGGAGGATCTCCGGCTTGCCATCAGCGGCGCAAATGTTTCCGGGCCGAAGGGCGCACTCGACGGCTTGCATCAGTCCTACACCATCGTAGCCAACGACCAGCTAGAGGCGGCAAGTGCATACCGTGCGTTGATCATAACCTATCGCAATAACGCGCCGGTGTTGCTGAGCGACGTCGCGCAAGTGGTCGACGGACTCGAAAACGAAAAGGTCGGCGGTTGGTATCAAGGCAAATCGGCGGTCATCCTCGATATCCAGCGTCAGCCCGGCGCCAACATCATCGACACGGTCAAGCGTATCCGGGCGGAGCTGCCGCGCCTGCAACGGGCCATGCCCGCCGGCATCAGCCTCATCATCGTGAGCGACCGCACCGACACCATCCGCGCCTCCATCAACGATGTCCAGTTCACGCTCATTCTCAGCGTCGCGCTGGTCGTGCTGGTGGTGCTTGTGTTTCTCCGCACGGTCCGCGCCACGATCATTGCCGGCGTCGCGTTGCCGCTTTCGCTGATCGCCACGTTCGGGGTCATGTGGTTCTGCGGATTTTCGCTCGACAACCTGTCGCTGATGGCGCTGACGATTGGAACCGGCTTCGTGGTCGACGATGCCATTGTGATGATCGAGAACATCGTCCGCCATATCGAAAATGGCGAAACACCATTCGATGCCGCGCTGCGTGGCGCGCGCGAGATCGGATTTACCGTAATCTCGCTCACGATGTCGCTGATCGCGGTTTTCATTCCGCTGTTGTTCATGACGGGGATCGTCGGGCGGATGTTTCGCGAGTTCGCGCTCACGTTGACTATCGCGGTCGTGGTTTCGGCCGTCGTATCGCTCACGCTGACCCCCATGATGTGCAGCCGCTTGCTGCGCCGGCATGGCCACGAGGCCTCAAACGTGGTCGCTGCATTTTTCAACAACGGAATCGATCGTACGGCCGAACTCTATCGCCGCAGTCTTGAATGGGTGTTGGGCCATCAGTCGCTGACATTGCTCACGACTGCGGTGACGCTCGTTGCCACGATCCTGCTCTATATCGTCATCCCGAAAGGTTTTCTCCCGCCGCAGGACACCGGGCTTATTACCGCGGTGACTGAAGCCGGCACCGAAGTCTCGTTCGAGCAGATGCAGCATCTGCAAGAGGACGTGGAGCTCGCGGTGAGGAAGGACCCCGATGTTGTCGGTCTGGTGTCCATCATCGGCGTGAGCAAGCTCAATTCCACGCCAAACGCCGGCTGGCTCGTGATCACTTTGCGTCCGCGCGGTGAGCGCAATGCATCGGCAGGCGAGATTGTTGCGCGCTTGCAGCGATTGGTGGCGACGATCCCTGGAATGAATGTTTTCTTCCAAACGGTGCAAGATATCCAGATCAGCACTCGCGCAAGCCGCGCACAGTACCAATACACGCTGACCGCGGCGGACTCGAATGATGTCATCGAATGGTCGGATAAATTGGCGGCCCGTCTGCGCACAAATCCGATGCTTCGCGAGGTCGCTTCCGAGGCGCAAGAGGGCGGTCTGCGCATGCTCGTTGATGTCGACCGCGAGGCGGCAAGCCGTCTCGGCATTTCCATGCAGACGGTCACCGACACGCTATACGACGCCTTTGGTCAACGGCAGATCTCGACCATCTATGGGCAAGCCAATCAGTACCGGGTGATTCTGGAGGCCATGTCACAATATCAGCGCGATCCGGCTGCGCTTTCAAAATTGTACGTTCCCGCCGCCGGCACTCAGGCTTCCAATGCCGCCAACCAATCAACGTCGTTGACTGCGGGGCAAACGCCGACCCCGCTTGGAACCAACACCGCCGGCAGCACGCAAGTGCCATTAAGTTCGTTCGCGCGCTTTGTGCGCACCACCGCGCCGCTCGCCATTTCCCACCAGGAACAGTTTCCCTCGGTGACGATCAGCTTCAATCTCGCGTCTGGCGCGGCGCTTAGCGACGCGGTGGATGCAATTACGACGGCCCAGCAGGAAATCAAGATGCCGACTTCCGTGATCGGCAATTATTCCGGCGATGCCGAAGAATTTTCAAAATCGCTGGCTGGCGAGCCATGGCTGATCCTTGCTGCTGTCGTCGCGATTTACATTGTGCTCGGCGTGCTTTACGAGAGCTTCATTCATCCGCTGACGATCCTGTCCACTTTGCCATCCGCCGGCGTCGGCGCGCTGCTCGCGCTGATTCTGTTCGGATATGACCTCTCAGTCATCGCGCTCATCGGCATTGTGCTGCTCATGGGCATTGTCAAGAAAAACGCCATCATGATGATCGACTTCGCGCTCGAAGCTGAGCGCGGGCAGGGGCTCTCGCCACGTGCTTCGATCGTGCAAGCCTCGCTGCTGCGTTTCCGTCCGATCATGATGACGACGCTAGCCGCGCTGTTTGGCGCGCTGCCGCTGGCCTTGGAATCCGGCACCGGATCGGAGCTGCGCAATCCGCTCGGCATCACGATCGTCGGTGGACTGCTGCTTAGCCAGTTGCTCACGCTTTACACTACGCCGGTGATCTATCTCGCCATGGAGCGTTTAAAGAGCCGGCTCACCCAGCCGCGGCCCTTCATCCCGTCGGTTCCGCGCACGCCGGGTTCAGAACGAGGTCCGGCGCCCGGACCGGCCGAGTAGCGCCATGAACTTCTCGTACCCAGCCATTCGCCGCCCGGTTGGAACCTCGCTGCTGGCGTTTGGACTGTTCCTGGTCGGCGCGGTGGCCTATCGCTTCCTGCCGGTCGCCAGCCTGCCGACGGTGGAATTTCCGACGATTCGTGTGTCGGCAAGCCGACCGGGCGCCGATCCCGCCACCATGGCTTCGACGGTTGCGGCGCCTCTCGAGCGGCGGCTCGCGGAAATTTCCGGCGTTACCGAGATCACGTCGGTCAGTTCGCTCGGCTCGACCAGCATCACCATGCAGTTCGATCTCAATCGCAATATCGATGGCGCCGCGCGCGACGTGCAGGCTGCGCTCAATGCTTCCTTGACTGATCTGCCCGGCGATTTGCCGTCTCTTCCGAGTTTTCGCAAGGCAAATCCCGCGGCAGCTCCGGTGCTCATCCTGGCATTGACCGCCACGACCACGTCGCCCAGCGCAATCTATGACGCCGCGGACAGCATCATCGCCCAGCGCATCTCGCAAGTGCATGGTGTCGCTGAGGTCAGTGTCAATGGCTCCGAGCAACCGGCCATTCGCATTCGCGTCAATCCGGTTGCGATTGCCTCCATGGGAATGAGCATGGAGGACGTGCGTATGGCCATCGTAAATGCCAACGCGACGGGTCCGCTCGGTGTCTTTGACGGAGCCGAACGGGCACAGACGATCGCCCTCAACGATCAGCTTCGCGAGGTGCGCGAATACGAGACTCTGATTGTCAAAGTCGCCAACGGCAATGTCGTCCGGCTCTCCGGCATCGCGTCGGTCGAGCAAAGTGTGCGCAATAGCCGCTCGGCGGCGTGGTTCAATGCGCAACCCTCGGTGCTGCTCGTCATAACCAAGCAGGGCGACGCCAACGTGATCGACACGGTGGATCAGATCCGCGAGCTCTTGCCCGAGCTCAAGCGTTGGATTCCGGCCGATATCGAGTTCTCGGTGCTTTCGGACCGTACACTGACAATTCGCGCTAGCATTCATGACATGCAGCTCACGTTGTTGGCCACGATCTTCCTGGTCATGGTCGTCGTGTTCATATTTCTTCGGCGAGGGGCGGCGACGCTGGCCGCGGGTATCACCGTGCCGCTGTCGCTGGCGGGAACCTGTGCCTTGATGTGGGTCGCGGGATTCTCGATCGACAATCTGTCGCTCATGGCCTTGGCCGTATGTGTAGGCTTCGTCGTCGACGACGCCATCGTGATGATCGAAAATGTGTTCCGTAATCTTGAAAAAGGTTACTCGCCACTGCGCGCAACCATTGAAGGCGCGCGGCAGATTGGCTTCACGGTGCTTTCCATCAGTATTTCGCTGGTGGCTGCCTTCATCCCGCTTTTGTTCATGAGCGGTGTCGTCGGACGCTTGTTCCGCGAATTCTCGGTGACGCTGTGCTTTGCGATTGCGATTTCAACCGTGGTTTCGCTGACGGTTACGCCGATGATCTGCGCGCATTTTGTGCGCGAGCCGCCGTCACCAAATGCAACCATTCTCGATCGAATTGTCGAAGCAATCCTGCGGCGCATGATTTCGGCCTATGCGACCAGTCTTAACTTTGTTCTGCGTCACCGCATCATCGCGCTCATGGTGTTTTTGGCGACGATCGCACTGACGGTGGATCTCTATATCAAGACGCCCAAGGGGTATTTCCCGCAGGACGATACCGGTCTGATTTTCGGTGGTACGCGGGCGTCGCCAGATATCTCGTTTGAGGCGATGAAGGAATTGCAGCAGCGTGCAACGGATATCGTGTTGTCCGACCCGGCGGTGCAGGCTATTGGATCATCTGTCGGCACTTCCGGTTTTAACGCCTCAGTCAATCAGGGCCGCTTGTTCATCAGCCTCAAGCCGCTCAGCGAACGCGGTATCAGCTCGCAGCAATTCATCAATCGCATGCGCCCGAAGCTGCTCGACGTCGGCGGCATGCGGGTGTTTATGACGGCGGCGCAGGATATTCGTGCTGGCGGGCGGCAATCAAGTTCGACCTACCAGTTCACCTTGTGGGATCCAAACCTCGAAGAGCTGCAAAGCCTCGTGCCGCGTGTGTTGGCGCGTGTGCAGACTCTGCCGGAGCTCACCGATGTGAACAACGATCGCGAGCAAGGCGGTCTGCAGGCCAACGTGATCATCGACCGGCTGGCCGCGGCCCGGCTGAGTGTGCGGATCCAAGACATCGACAATGCGCTCAACAATGCATTTGCCCAGAGGCAGATCTCGACAATCTATGCCGAACGCAACACCTATCGCGTCATACTCGAAATCGATCCGCAGTTTCAGCGTGATCCCACGGACATATCGCGCATCTACGTCGCCGGCGCCGGCAACACGCAAGTCTCGCTCTCAAGCGTCGCGCGCGTTGAAAAGGGTCTGTCGGCGCTGGTGGTCAATCACCAGGGGCAATTCCCCGCCGTCACGATCAGCTACAATCTTGCACCCGGCGTGACGCTCGAGCAGGCGTCGAACGCCATCCAGCGTGCTGTCGCTGAGCTGCATTTGCCGGATACGCTGCACGCGGAATCGGCGGGCGATGCGCGGCAATTTGCGCAGTCCGCCGGCGCGCAGCCGCTTCTGATCGTCGCGGCGCTGTTCGCCGTCTACATTATTCTGGGGGTGCTTTATGAGAGCCTTGCGCATCCCCTGACGATCATTTCCACGCTGCCGTCCGCTGGCCTCGGCGCGTTGCTTGCGCTGCAAATGTTCAACGCGGAGCTTACGGTCATCGCTTTTATCGGCATCATTCTGCTGATCGG
>PNAI01000048.1:120523-191611 GCA_003169835.1 Hyphomicrobiales bacterium
GCGCTTCCGTCCCATCCTGATGACGACGATGGCCGCGCTGCTGGGTGCGTTGCCATTGGTGGTCGCAACCGGTCCGGGTTCGGAGCTGCGCCGTCCGCTCGGCATGACGATCATCGGCGGGCTGTTGGTGTCGCAGTTTCTGACGCTCTATACGACGCCGGTGATCTATCTGCTGCTTGACCGGTTGCACCGGCGGCTCTCGGGTCCGCACGATGCGCGCAGCGTCGGCGCCGGCATCAATCTGCCGCCGCACACTGCGAGCAGGTAAAAAGCGGCTACTGGAAAATTTCGTTGAACCGCTTCTTGATCCGCGCCGATTCTTTTTCGATGTAGTCGTAATCCACCAGATTGACCTTGATGCTTTTCATGTCCGGGCTGCCCTTGGGCGCGGGCATGTCCGAGCGCGCCGAATAGCCGCCCTCAGCGGGAAACAGGTTCTGCACCGGATCGCTGAGCATGAATTCGGCGAACAGCCTGGCCGCATTCGGATTGGGGCTGCCCTTGACCACGGAGGTCGGTGAGGGGATCACGAATACGCCGTCCGATGGATAGAGCGTCTTGAGCGGATGGCCGGCCGCGCGGTCCTCGGCGGCATAGGAGTCAAGCGAGCCGACCGCGATCAAACGCTCACCACGCTTGAGCATGTCGGAAACCTGCTGATTGCCTTGCACGATCATGACGTCGTTTTTGCGTAGCTTCTCGAAATATTCCCAGCCCTTGATCTGCGACATCATCCCGACCACCGAAACCAGGAGCGAAGTGAACGATGGGTCGGGCATCACCATCTTACCCTTGTATTTGGGATCGAGCAGCGCATCCCATGTCGTCGGCTCATCGGCGGCGGCGATCTTGTCGTTGCGCAAATAGAGCGTCATCAGATTGAGGCGCTGGGCGATAAAATTGCCGTTGGGATCCTTCGCGGCGTCGGGGACTTTGTCGAAATTCTTCGGCTTGAAGGGAGCGAACAGACCCTTCTTGGTCATCAAGGCTGCGGCGGCGGGATCCGATGTCGTGAGCAAGTCCACCCCCACGCGGCCGGCCTCCATCTCCTGCTGGAAGCGGCGCAGGATGGCGGAGCCGCCGGAGCGGAACATCTCGACCTTGATGCCGTATTCCTTCTCGAACAGGTTGACGATCTTCTGGCCGGTCTCGATCGGCGTCGATGTGTACCAGACGAGCTTGCCTTCAGCTTTTGCCTTTGCGACGTCAACGGCGTCCTGTGCGCTGGCGGTGCCGGCGATTGCGGTGAGCACAACAGCGGCGAGCAAATCTCTACGCGAGTACATCGTATCCTCCGCTTCTTATGGAATTTTATCAGTGGCCTGCGCTGCGATAGATCGGTTCGGGCTGAGTGAAAAAACTGAGCAGGATATGGTAGACCAGCATGTAATTCTTTTGGTGGAAAGAGGCGTGCGCGACGCCCGGCATCACGGCGAATTGCTTGTCGGGATTTGGGAGCAATTTGAAAAACGCGACCAGATCGTCGAATGACGCGATGCCGTCGAACTCGCCGCGCATGACGATGGTGGGCGCCTTGATCTTGGTCGGATCGACCACCGGCAGATTGTTGCACATGTCGATATAGGTGCCGTTCGGAATGGAATCGTCCAATTCGAGGATTGCGTCGGCAAAGGCCTCGATCACATTGTTGTCGGCGGTGCCGGGGTGGTCGCGTTCGAAGATCGAGCGCACGAAGGTGCGATCGATGGGGCGCCGCTTGGTCTTGGTGAATTCTGGAAGCTTCTTGCGGCGCTGCTCCAGGGTGGGGCTGCCTTCGCCGGTCCATACGTGAGCGTCGAGCGCGAGACGTTTCACGCGATCGGGATGGCTTTGGGCGAAAAGAGCTGCGCGCAGCGCGCCCGAAGAAATGCCGTACACCAGCAGAGGCCCTGTGTTGCGGGTCTTGAGAATATAGTCGGTGCCGGCGGTGAGATCGTCGGCGCCTTCCGCGATGGTCGCGTCGATACCGCGCTTTTTGTCGGAACGGCCGTAACCCTCCATGTCCATGCACCAGGTGTCGAAACCTTGTGCCGTGAAATAATCCATTGCGCCCGGCCGCCCGGGCACCTGCAGGTCGAAGGTCGGCTGCGAGCCCATGGACGAGCCATGGACGAACAAGATGGTGCCGGCTTTTTCCGTTCCGGCGACGGCCGGCTTTTCCCAGAGGAACAGCCGTACATCACCCTTGGTGGTCCAATGTTCCTGGCCTCGTGAGGCCGAGTGGGACAGCGGCTTGTTCATGAAGGGACTCCCTGGTGACTAATTTCGGCGTCTATTTTGCCGCGGAACCGCGGAACACGCTGCAATGCGAAGCATCGATCTCGATTGCGACCGGCTCGTCAACGGCGAAAACCTGCAGCGGGTGTGTCTGTACCCGAAGCGTCTGGCCGGAGTCGAGAGTGGCGTAGTACTCGCTGATATTGCCCAAGAATGTGCGCTCGCTGATTTTTGCGCGCGGGGGCGACCCGTTGCCGGGTTTGGTGAGGCGAATGTTCTCTGGGCGGATCGCAACCTCCACGTTGTCGCCGATCGACGTTCCCGTTGGAAGTGCGACATCAAGCGTTATTGCGTGGCCCAGCTCGATCTTACCGGTGCCGGATCGCACTTCAAGCACTTTGCCGGAAACGAGATTGACCAGTCCCATGAAGTCGGCGACCAGCCGGTTGGCGGGCTTTGAATAGACTTCATACGGCGTACCGTATTGCTGCAGCCGTCCGCCATGGATGACGGCGATGTGGTCGGAGAGTGCGAGCGCTTCGGCCTGATCATGGGTGACGTAGACGAAGGTGATGCCGGTGCGGCGCTGGAGAACTTTGAGTTCTGTGCGCATGTGTTCGCGCAGTTTGGCGTCGAGGTTGGAGAGCGGTTCGTCAAGCAGAAGAATTTCCGGCTCGACAACAAGGCTGCGCGCGAGCGCGACGCGCTGTTGCTGGCCGCCGGAGAGTTCGTTCGGGTAGCGTTCCTCGAGTCCTGTGAGATTGACCTGCGCGAGCGCCTCCGCAACTTTGCGCCGCGCCTCGGCCGCGGGAATCTTGCGCAGCTTCAAACCGAACACCACGTTTTCGAACACGGTCTTGTGCGGCCACACCGCGTAGTTCTGGAACACCATGCCCATGCCGCGGCCATCGGGCGGGACGACGCTGCCGGGCGAGGAGACTAGCCGGCCGTTGACATGAATGGTGCCCGCGTCGGGCACGATATAGCCGGCGATGAGACGCAGCGTGGTGGTCTTGCCGCAACCGCTCGGGCCGAGCAGCGTGATGAATTGATTGTCCTTGATGTCGAGATCGAGATTGGACACGGCGGCGAAACTTTCATCGCGCGGGCCGAAGCTCTTCGACAGATCTTTGATTGCAATGCCAGCCATTAGGCCGTTACCTCGCGTGCGGTGCTGGCCTTGGCAATGCCGCCGCCGAGCTTGTTGGCGACAAAGATAGCGGCGCCGATGATGACCATGTTGATGATCGAAAGCGCACCCACGCGTTCGACGGCGCCCGTTTCATAGAGGTTATAGACCGCGACCGCGAGCGTAATCGAGCTTGAGCTGAACAAGAGAATGGACGCGCTCAGTTCCTGGATCACCGGCACGAACACCAGAAGCCAGCCGGCGAACAGGCCGGGCCGGATCAGCGGCAAGGTGATCTCGCGCATGGTGGTGGCCCAGGACGCGCCGAGAATCTGGGCGCTTTCCTCAAGCGAGGGATCGATTTGTCGCAGCGAAGTGTTGGCCGCGCGCACGCCAAGCGGGATGTAGCGGCCCACGTAGGCCAACAGCAGGATCGTGAGCGTGCCATAAAGCGCGAGATGGGGGATGCGGAGCCAGAACTGAAGCAGCGCGACCGCAACCACGATGCCGGGCAAGCCAAGAGGAATAAGCGCTGCATAATCGAGCAATTTCCGGCCCGGAATGCGGGTGCGCAGATCGATCCAGCCGATCAATGCGCCCAGAAAAACCGCGATCGTGGCCGCGATGGTCGCAAGCATGAGGCTGTTGAGAATCGCACGCTGCGTGACGTTGTATTCGAACAGGATGAACTTGTAGTTCGAGAGCGTGAGCCCCTTCCAGAACGCGAGTCCCCATGATTTCGAAAATGATACCGCGATCAATGTCGAATACGGCGCGACGATCGCGACTAGGAATGCGGCCACGGCAAAACCGAACAATATCCAGCGCGCTGGGCCAAGATTGATGAGTTGCGGCCGCGCGCCCTTGCCTGCGAGCGTCACGAACGAGCGGCGCGCCAGAAACGCGCGCTGCAGATAGAGCGCGACCACAGTAATGACGATGAAAACAAGCGAGAGCGCGGAGGCAAGCCCGTATTCCGGCGGATAATCGAAAAGAGCGTAGATGCGGGTCGGCAGCGTCACGATGCGGCCGGGCAGGCCGATGATGGCTTGCGAGCCGAACAGCGCGATGGCGTTCACAAATGCGAGCAGCGTGCCGGAGAGGATCGCCGGCGCCACCAGGGGCGCGGTGATCGAGAATGCGGTGCGCAACTTGCTTGCGCCGAGGATTTGGGCGGCCTCTTCATATGAGGCGTCGACCGATTGCAGCGCGCTTGAAGCGAGCAGGTAGACGAATGGAAACGTGTGCAGCACGGTGACCAGAACGAGTCCGGTCATGGAGAAGATGTTGAAGGTCAGCCACGGTAGTCCGAAGACATCGCGCATCAGGACATTGATCAGGCCGGCGTTCGGGCTGAACAAATAAACGAAAGCGATGGCCGTCAGAAACGGCGGGGAGAGGTACGACAGGCTGACCGTGAGCTGGATCAGCGTCTTGCCGGGAACATCGCTGCGGCTCACCGCCCAGGCCAGGACAACGCCGATGATGAGGCTGAACAAGCCGGTCCAGGCGCCGAGGATCAACGAATTGAACAAGGCCTGCCGGTAGAGCCGGCCGGAAAACACCTCGCCAAATTGATCCAGGCTCAAGCCCTGTTCGCCGCGAATGCTGCCGAACAGCAGCGACAGTATCGGTAGGACCACGAGGACGATCAAACACAGGATCGCGCCTCCCATCACGAAATGTTCGAGCCGCAGCCGCTTGCGCGGCGCGCCAATTCGTATCGATCCGCTGATGGCCTCGAACGTCATTCCCCCATCCCGGCGGCGACCGCCTGTTGGTTTTCGTTGCGCTTTAAGATCGGAAATTCAGCGTGTATTGTCAAAAACTTAAGTTAGAACACCTGGCGGGTCCGGCTATTCCGCGCACATTTATGGGGAGAGATCGTGCCGAACGAAAGGAAGCTTGATGTCGCGGCGATTCACAGCCTGGTGGTCGCCGGTTGGACGGGCCGCAATCTGCCTGCGCTGGAAGCGCATATCAAGGAATTGGAAGCGCTCGGTGTGAAGCGGCCCAAAAGCGTTCCCATTTTCTATCGCAACGCCGCCTCGCTGCTGACAACCGGCGCTGCGATTGAGGCGGTCGGCGACAAGTCGAGCGGGGAAGTCGAATTCGTGCTGTTCGCGCTCGACGACGGAATGTGGGTCGGCGTCGGCTCCGACCACACCGACCGTAAGGCGGAGACCATCAATGTTTCTCTCTCTAAGCAGATGTGCGCCAAGCCGGTTGGGCCAAAGCTGTGGCGCTACGACGAGGTCAAGCCGCATTGGGAAAAGCTTACGCTGCGTTCGTTCGTGTCCGACGGCGGCAAGCGAAGGCTTTATCAGGAGGGGCCGGTGAGTAACATGCGATCGCCGGAGGAGCTGATCAAACTCTACACCGGCGGCGACAAGCTTAAAGCCGGCACTGCGATGTTCTGCGGCACGTTCGCGGTGCACGGCGGGTTTTCGTATGGCGGCACGTTCGAGATGGAGCTTGATGACCCGGTGCTTAGCCGCAAGCTGACGCACAGCTACAAGACCGTGTCGCTGCCGGATGAAGGGTGAAGCGATTGTTGAATTGAAGCAGTCGCACTTTATCTTTCCCTCCCCACCGCTTCGCGGGGGGAGGGGAGTGCGCGGCGGTACCGAACAACATGAGCGAGTAAAATGAAAATCGTCATTCCCGATCTGGTGTCCAATTCGTATTTTCCTTCCATCGCGGCGGTGGAGCTCGGTTTCTTCAAGCAGGAAGGCTTGGATGTCGAACTTGAATTGGTTTTTCCGGTCAACAAATCCTATGAGTGGCTGCGCGACGGCAAAGCGGATTTCGTCGGCGGATCAGCGCATTCCATTATTGCAGCGTTCCCCGAATGGCGCGGCGCCAAATTGCTCGGCGCACTGGCGCAAGGGATGTATTGGTTCCTGGTGATGCGCGCCGATCTCAAAGCAAAGCGCGGCGATGTTTCGATCGTGAAGGGCCGAAAAATCGGCGCCGCGCCCTGGGTCGATTACGGATTCAAACAATTGCTCAAAGACGCCGGTATCGACGAGCAGTGCGACCGCGTGGAGATCGCGCCGGTGCCAGGCGCGACCGGCGCCGGAGTGTCGTTCGGCGTCAACGCGGCGAAAGCTCTCGAGGAGGGAAAGATCGACGGCTTCTGGGCCAACGGCATGGGTGCAGAAGTGGCGGTGCGTCGCGGCATCGGCACGGTCGTACTCGATGTGCGGCGCGGCGATGGACCGAAGGCGGCGTTTGGCTATACGTTTCCTGCGCTGGCCACGACGGCGGCTCTGTTGGAGCGGGCGCCCGAGAAGGTCGCCGCTGCGGTGCGCGCGCTGGTGAAGACGCAAGCGGCGCTAAAGGCCAACGTCAAGCTTGCAACGGATGTGGGACGCAAGTGGTTTCCGGAATTCGAGGCGTCCTTGATCGCCGACGTGGTCGCGCGCGATCTATCGTTTTACGATCCGGCCATTTCACAGGAGACTTTTGACGCGTGCAATCGTTTCGCGCTGGCGATGGGATTGGCGAAGCGGGGCGCGCCATATGAAGACGCAGTTGCGGTGCAGTTCAAAGATTTGTGGAAGCAAACTTAAGTCACTCGCTTGATCCGATCAGATCGGTGTGATCGAGCGTCGTGAGCACCCAAGTCGCGGTTTCGAACAATGGAGCGTCGCGCTCCGCACCGCCCATAAGCTGCAGGCCGAGGGGCATATTTTCGTCTGAGAGCAGGGGGAGCGTGAGCGCGGGCGTGCCAAGCAATGAGGCCGCGACGTTCATCGCCGGACTGCCGGTCGATTTGAATCCGACAGGTGCTGCGCCGGTCGCGGCGAGCGTGACGAAGGCGTCGTAGTTTTCTGCGGCCTTGGCGAAGGCCGCGCGCGCTGAGTCGCGCTGCGCGATCAGCCTAGCGTAGTCGGCCTGCGTCATCTTGTTGGCGTTGCGCAAGCGTTCTTGCGAAAGTCCGCTGAGCTTGCTCGCGTCGGTGTCGGCGTAAGTGTTGAGTGGCCAACGCCCCTCCCATTCGTTGATTTGACGCGTTATCGGCAACGCGTCGGCCATTGCGCGCTCGGCAGCTTCGATCAGGGTATCGTCGGTGCGCGCGTGGAGCGAGACGCCCGCGGTGGATAGACGTTTTTTCGCCGCGTCAAACGCATCGCGCGCGCCTTTGCTCGTGGCGCTCCAGCCGCCGGTTTCTAGCACGCCGAGACGTGCAGGTGTTTCACGGCGCGAGAAATCAACCTCGCCCGTAAGTCCTACTTTGCCCGGATCGCCGCCGGTGCGCTCGGAGATGGCGCGCGCCACGAACCATGCGTCGGCCAAGGTTGCGGCGAGCACGCCCTGCGAGCTTTGGCTCAAGTGATCGTAGGAGCCGCCGCGATTGAGTCCCCCGATGGTCGGTTTGAAACCGACGCAGCCGCAGTAGCTTGCCGGCCGCAATATAGACCCAACAACCTGCGTACCGAGCCCGGCGGGTACCATGCGCGCGCCGACCGCCGCGGCCGAGCCGCTGGAAGAGCCGCCCGGCGTGCGCGTATGGTCGTGCGGATTGCAGGTGCCCGGCCACGGTTCGCTGGCAGCGAATTCGGTGGTGGATGTCTTGCCGAGAATGATCGCGCCGGCTTCGCGCAACGCATGCACCGACGCGGAATCTCGGCCGGTCTTAAATCCCTTCCACAGCGGCGAACCCTGGCCGGTCGGCATGTCTATGGTTTCGATGATGTCTTTGATCCCGATCGGCATGCCGTCGATGGGAGAGAGCGGCTTGCCACTGCGCCAGCGTGCAGTGGCTTCGTCAGCTACGCGGCGCGCGGCCTCGATATTGAGCACAAGGAACGCGCCCACCTTCGGATCAATCTGCGTAATCGTATCGAGGCAGGAATCGAGAAACGCACGCGGCGTGGTTTTGCCGCTGGAAAAGTCTCGTGCGAGCGCCACGTAAGATCTTGGTTTGATATCTATCTGCGTGTTTCGATTTGGCGTGGCGCGTTCGGCGATACTCATGCTCATCTCCTATTCGTCGGATTTTTTCGCCGGGTTCTCGACATTGCGAGCCGGCGTCTCAGGCGTGAGCCCGCCGCGCCGCCGCGCGAAAGTTTCCTTGCCGCTCTTTTCCCATTCGCCGGCCACCGCGCGGCGTGCGAACTCATCCCACGCCTTGTCCCAATCGCCAAGTTGATAGCCGTGCCATGGCGGCTGTGGCGAGAGCGCGGGCAGATCGAGTTCCTGCCAGATCTCGCGCGCGCGTTCCATGTATTCACGCGCCGGCAAGGCGAGTGGCGGGAACGCCTGCTTGAGCGTGGCGTCGATCAGCATGGTGGAATCGTTGTCGTGCCGGCCGGATTTCGGGCCGTGCCCACCCGAACGTCCGGCAAAAATATGTACGTCCTCGATTGGGTTCGAGCGGTAGGCGATCGACCACATCACGGCGTCGGTATTGGTGGGATCGATGTCCTCGCTCACCGCGATCACCACCTTGCCGCAGTCGGCGCGCAGATGCGCAGCACCATCGAGCCCGCGCATCACCTCGCTACGCGCCGCGCCGTGCGCGAACTGCAGGAATATCACCGGCCGGATGTTGCTCAAGGGTTCGTGCAGCGACACCGCGCGGATGCCTTTGACGCCAAGCTGATCGCGCAGGTGGCTCAGAAACATCGGCTCGTAGGCGACCTTTTTGATCACGCTCGACTCGCTCGGCGTCACCTGGCTCACGATGGAGACCAACACCGGCGCGCGCTTGTGTGTGATCGCGGTTACCTGCATCGACATGTTGAAGTCTTCGAGTGCGACATAGCCGTGGCTCTCGCCGAACGGGCCTTCGGGCTCGAGCAATTCCGGATCGATCAGACCTTCGATCACGATCTCGGCGTCGGCGGGAACATCAAGATCAATCGTCACGCATTTCGCGGTGCGGATCGGGCTGCCTGCAAGGGCGCCCGCGACCGCCATCTCGTCCATGTCGATGGCGAGCTTCTGGGGACCTGTGAACATGATTACCGGCGCGCAGCCGACCACGATCGCGCAGGGCATTGGTTCTTTTCGTGCGCGATACTTCTTCCAATGCAGATAACCGCCGGCGCCGCCGATGCGCGAGGCCATGCGCACGCCCAGCCGATCGGTGGCTTTGAGCATGCCGCGATAGGTGCCCATGTTCTGGATGCCGGTTTCGGGATCCTTGGTAATGCACAGTGTCGCGGTGAGATAGGGTGCGGCATCGAAGCCCGGCGTGGAGATCGGTACCGGCAGAGTTTTCAGCCCGCCATTCGGTTTGCGCAGCTCGTCGCCCTTGATGACGACCTCCTGGCACGGCGGCGATGTGATTTTCACCGGCGCGATGGGATTTGCGATCGCCGCCATCCAGGCAGAGCCGATGTCCTCAACCGGTCGTCCCATTCCGATTGCGTAGATTTGCGGAGAAGCGGCAAGGGCGCCGGCCGCGACCGGCATGTCGTAGCGCCGCCCGCTGCTATCGACGACGTTCGTAAAGAGAAACGCGCGGCGTTCTTCTTCTGGCAATCCGCCCTGGAATTGCCAGCGCACGAGCGGATGCAGCTCGGTGTCCTTGTTGATCGGCCGGTCCACGCGCACCAGCAGGCCAAGCTTTTCAAGCGCTGCGAGATGCGTCTGGAAGTCGAGCGGGAGTCCGGCCGGGGTCGTCTTGGCGCGGCGCGGGTCGGACTGGTCGAGCATGGCGGGCCGCGATTATTTCTTCTGGTGAGCGTCGATCATGGGCTTTGCGATGCGGAAGCAATCAACGCCGACGGGAATGCCGCAATAGACCGCGATCTGGGTGAGCACGGCGCGGACTTCGTTGGGCGTGAGACCGTTGGTCAGCGCGCCGCGCAGATGGGTCTGGAACTCCTCCATCTTGCCGAGCGCCGCAAGCATGCCGAGATTGAGGATCGAGCGCTCGCGGGGTTTAAGCGTGTCGTCGCCCCAGCATTCGCCCCAGGCGTATTGCGTGACGATGCGCTGGAAGTCGCGATTGAAGTCGTTGACGTTCGACATTGCTTTGTCGACGTATTCGTTGCCCGCCACCTGGCGGCGCATCTTCATTCCGGCGTCGTGAGTTTTCTGGTCCATTTATTCGTCCTCCCGAATTTTGATTTAGTCCTCCGCCGGTCCGCCTTCCCAGCGTTTGACGACCTTGGTCTCGATGCCAAAAAAATCGAGCAGGCGTCCGACGGTGTGATTGATGATGTCGTCCACGGTCTTTGGCCGGTTGTAGAACGCCGGCACGATGGGGGCCACGACCGCGCCGATGTCGGCAAGCGTCGTGAGTGTGCGCAGATGGCCGCCGTGCAGCGGCGTCTCGCGCACGGCCAGCACAAGCCGGCGCTTTTCCTTAAGCACCACGTCGGCCGCGCGTGAGAGCAGCGAACTGGTCACGCCGGTGGCGATCTCGCTCATGGTCTTGATCGAGCATGGCAGCACGATCATGCCCATGGTCGGAAACGAGCCCGACGAAATCGACGCACCGATGTCAGCCATCGGATGATTGACCTTGGCGAGTGCGCGCACATCCTTGGGCTTGTAGTCGGTCTCATAAACGAGCGTCATTTCCGCCGACTTGCTCATGACCAGATGGGTTTCGATGTCGGTATCTTTCAGCAGCTCCAACAGCCGCACGCCGTAGATTGTGCCGGAGGCGCCGGAAATCCCCACCACGAGCCGGCGCGGAGTCTTGCTGGTCATCGGTATTTTTCTCCAATTACTTCCGGTTTAGCCATTGCCGGCGTTCTTCGCAAATGCCGTGAGCACCACCTCAAGTGGTTGCGGCGGGAAGGGGCGGAGGATCGCTTGGTAGGAGGTGAGGTTTGCGCGCGCGGCCTCGACCGGTGTGGGCGCGGACCCGCGGAAGCGGCCAGATTGCGCCAGTGCGTACATCGCCTCCTGTTGCAGTCGCTCGGCTTCGAGCTCGGCCGTCTTGATGCGGTTGCGGAAAGTCTCGGCTACATCCGGCGTGAGCATTGCCGGCGGAGTTTTCAGTGCGCGCCGAATTTCGCGTAACGGGATCACCGCTGTGTTGCGCCATACGCCGATCGTGCGATCCAACTCCGCAACTTCGTCCTTGGTCAGTGTGCGGTTAAGCGATGCATTCCACAGTAGGAAGAATAACAAATTTACATCGACGCCGGCTTCGTCCTGCAATGTGATGCAGGCTGGCGCCACGCCCGGCACGGCGTAGAATTTAATCGAGAACTGCCAGAACGGCGATTTCGACGGTTGGGTTTTGGCGTCGGCGGCGGTCATGTCGGCTGCGATCTTATCACGCGTGCTTATGCAGCCGTGAGTTTGCCATATGCGCCGGCTGCATGCAGCGCCTCGACAATGCGGGCAGGGGTCAGTGGCATCTCAGCGAAATGTACGCCGAAGGGCGAAAGTGCGTCTTCGATCGCGGAAATGATCGCGGCTGGCGCGGGAATCGTGCCGCCTTCGCCCGCGCCTTTGACACCCAGGGGATTGAGCGGGTTCGGCGTTTCGACGTGCTCGATCGCGCAACCCGGAACATCAAGCGCAGCCGGTAGCAGATAATCCTGGAACGTCGTGGTCAGTGGCTGCGCGTCGTCGTCGTACTTCATCCACTCGAACAGCGCGTTGCCGATGCCGTGCGCGACGCCGCCCTGCACCTGGCCGTCGACAATCATGGGATTGATGATGTTGCCCGAGTCGTGCGCGACCGAGTAGCGCAGAAGCTTAACGCCGCCGGTCATCGGATCGACCTCGATCTCCACGACGTGCGTGCCGTTGCAATACGACGCCTGCGGCGGCGTGAAATAAGCCGTGTGCTCAAGACCGGGCAATTGCCCTGCGGCGAAGGAAAATCCCGGTATGCCTTGGGCGAGGCGCGCGAGTTCGCCGAACGTCAATGAAGGTTTGTTACCGCCGCGCGCGGTGGCGCGGCCGTCCTCCACATCGATCTCGCTTTCCGCCACGCCAAGCGTGCGTGCGGCCAGCGTGACGATCTGTGCGCGCACATTCTCGCCGGCCATCATGGCGGAGTTTCCGGCGGTGACCGTCTGCCGGCTTGCGAACGCGCCGATGCCCTGTGAGATGGCGCCTGTGTCGCCCACGGTCATGACGATGTCTTCGATGCGGCAGCCGAGTCTGTCGGCAACGATTTGTGACAACGTCGTCTGCTGGCCCTGGCCCTGATTGGTGGCGCCGGTCGCGACTGCGACTTTGCCATTAGGCAACACGCGTACCGTGACTCCTTCGAACGGACCAAGCCCCGTGCCCTCGACATAGTTTGCGATGCCGATGCCGAGGTGGCGGCCTTGAGTGCGCGCCTTGGTTTGCCGCGCGCGAAATCCGTCGTAGTCGGAGAGCACGATCGCGCGCTCTTGGCTGCGCGGAAAATCTCCGCTGGCGTAGACCAGCGGCTTGCCGTCACGAAACGTCAGTCCGACGGAGTAGGGCATCTGATTGGCCTGGATGATGTTGCGGCGGCGCACCTCGGCGCGGTCAATGCGTAATTCATGCGCCACGCGGTCCAGAAGCCGCTCCATGGCGAACACAGCCTGCGGGCGGCCGGCGCCGCGCACCACCGTGGTCGGCACGCGGTTGGTGAACGCGACCGTCACTTCGATCTTGTAGGCCGGCACGACATAGGGGCCGGGGAATGTCGTCGCGGCGATATAGGGCACGATGATGCCCCAGGGAACATAGGCGCCGTTGTCGTGCAGCATCGTTCCGCGCAGGCCGAGAATCTTTCCGTTGTCATCGACGGCGATGGCGACCTTCCAATATTGGTCGCGCTCTTGCGTGGATGAGATGAAATGCTCGCGGCGGTCCTCGATCCATTTCACCGGACGGCCGAGCTTCATCGCCGCCGCCGGGATCACGGCCTCCTCCGGATAGAATGGTGCCTTGGTGCCAAAGCCACCGCCCACGAACGGTGCGATCACGCGGATCGATTCTAGATCGCGCTCGAACAGATCGGCGAGCGTGCCGCGGCACAGGTGCGGAGTTTGTGTCGAGGACCAGACTTCGAGCTTGTCGGTCGCGGGATCGTGGCGTGCGAGCACGGCGCGGCCTTCGAGCGTCATGGCGCCGCCGCGGTGCTGGAAAAGCTTCTCCTCGAACACATGCGGCGCGTTCTTGAATGCCGCATCGATGTCGCCGTAGCCCATGGGAACGAAGGCGGCGATGTTTGAGGCAAGATCGCTGTGCACGCGCGCCGCGCCCGGTTTGACCGCATCGCGCGGGTTGCTCGCCGCCGGCAGGACATCAAAGTCGATCTTTACCGCGGCTGCGGCGTCTTCCGCGATGTATCTGTTCTGCGCCACCACCACCGCGATGGTCTGGCCCACGTAACAAACCTCATCGCGCGCGAGCGCGATCTGCGTGCGCGAGGTCTTGATCGCCTGATTGGGAACGAGCAACGGAATCTGGCCGGTCGCCATGCGCGGGGGGAGGTCGTCGGTGGTGAGCACGGCATGCACGCCCGCGATCGCCAATGCCGCTTTGCTGTCGGTCGCGCGGATGCGCGCGTGGGCGTGCGGGCTGCGCACGAAACAGGCGTGCAGCGTGCCGGGAAGCTTGATGTCGTCGACGTAACGCGCCTGTCCGGTCAGCAGCGCCGGATCCTCGGTGCGCGTTACCCGTGCGCCGAAATGTTTTGCGCCCACGCTCAAAACTTTCCCTAATTCACGCTCCGGCGACAGCGATTTCCAGCGGAAACTTGTCCACGCATTCGTGGCCATTCGCAGTCACGATGAATGTGTGGCCAAGGAAAATGCCGAACATGCCGTCGGGCGTGATCGGGTTCGGCTCGGCCATGATGACCATGCCGGCTTTGAGTACCGCGTCGGCTTCCGTGCCGGTGACGTGTTCGGCGCTGATGTGCGGATTGTCGGTGACGAGATCGATGCCGTGGCACTGGGTCGGCCGCGACTGCATGCCCTTGTCGCGGAAGAACTTGCTCGCCAGGCGGATTTCCTCGCAGGTCTTGCCGGGTGCGATCTCTTTGACGATGCGGTGATAGCCGGGCAGCATGATGTTGTCCCAGAATTTCTTCACCATGTCGGTCGGTGGGCCGATGCAGATGGGCGAGCCGATTTGCGCGGTGTAGCCGCGATAGCCTGCGGCGAGTTCCATGTTGATCATGTCGCCTTTTTGCAGCACGCGGCCCGACGGCCGAGGGTTGCCGAAGATCATCGCGGGGTTGGCCATCGGTGTCGAACCAATAATCAGAAAGTCGATATCGCCGTTGCCTTCGAGGATAGCGGCGCCGGCGGCGGCGCGCAGCTCGTATTCCTTGACGCCCGGCCGTGCGCGCTCGACCATGGCTTCCATCGCGTTCTGGCAAAGCTCGCCCGCCTTGCGCACGCAGTCGAGCTCTTCCGCGCTATGGATGACCAGCAAGTCATGCAGGAAACCCTTGGTGAAGACGAGTTCGGCGTTGGGCAGGCTTTCGCGCAAGGTATTGAACTGGTTCACCGGCAGGTAGTCGCCATGCCGTGGGTCGATCTCCATCAGTCCGATGCGCGCGCGTTCGAGCTTGAGCTCGCGCAGGCGCTCGACCATCACTTGAGCATAGTGCCCGTTGCGGCTGTGGCGCACGTCCTTAACCGCCACTTTGACATTGCGGCGCACGGCCTCCGCATGGGTGCCGCCCATGGAGTAGATCATGGTCGGCTCGCCGTCGAGCGGAACGAGCACGTAGCAGCACAGCGCGTGCCATTCCCAATGGCCGGTGAGCCACAGCATGCCGCCGCCGAAACTCCAATGACTGGGGCCGCCGGGGACGATGATGGCGTCGAGCTTGTGCGTGCGCATTTTTGACCGCAATGCCGCGTAGCGGCGGGCATATTCGGCGGGGGAGAATTGCTCATAGACCGCGTCGCGGTAGTACGGCGTGTCGCGCATGTTGGCGAAGGGCAGCGACTGGTCCAGTTTGCTGCGGACAACTTCCCAGGGCTGCGGCCCAAGCGGTTTGCGTGGTTGTTCGTTCATCGCATTCACTCCGTGCATTTGCCGATGGTCACGCGGCCGCCGGCGAGATCGACGGCTTCTTTCGCCAGCGATAGTTCCACCACCTGTTCGAAGGACGGCTTCTTGTCCTTCTCAATGTCGCCGGTGTCGACACTGTTTTGGGCCGACCAATCCGTGCGCTCGCGGGTGAAGCCTTCGTTGACCGACCACACGCAGTTCTTGGTCAGCACGTCCCAGGCATATTCGACCGCATCCTGCGGCTTCTCGGTCGCTTTCATCATGATCGGTACCACCTTGTCTCTTTCCTTGTAGATGGTGCGGTTGGCTTCGATCATCGCGGCAATCGTGTCGCGCAGCAGCGCGCGGTCGCGGCCGATCCATTCGGTCGAGGCACCATAGGCGTTGAACATGTAGAGCGGCATGAGGTCGACGAGCTGAACGAGCAGATTCAAAGTCTGTTTTTGCTTCTTGGCGAGAAAGACGTCTTCGGGATGCAGCGCGACGCCGTCGATCTGGCCGGCAATCAGGCCGGGGACGCGGCCCGCGGTGGCGGCGGAAATGAATTGCGCATCGTCGACGCTCAGCTTTGCCGTGCGCAAAACCTCGCGGCCCATGCGCCAGTTGAACCCGCCGACGCCGCCTCCAGTCGCGGACAGGCGCTTGCCCTTGAGGTCAGCCGCGGTTTTCACGTCCGGCGACGTCACATAGGCCTGCGGCATGCGCGGCGCCAAGGCCCAGATCTGCTTGACCTTCAAACCGCGTCCGATGGCGACGTCATTGACGCTAACGATGGCTGAGCCTTGAGATGCCGCGGCGGCCGAGGTCGCCGATTGTCCGCCTTCGAATTGCAGGATGTTGGCGTCGATGCAGCGTTTGGCGAAATAGCCAAGCTCTTTGGCGACGTAGGGAGAGGTGTGCACAACATTAGGCGGCGAGACCGAGACACCGATGTTGATCTTGCGCATGGCGGTGCAGGCCGGTGCGTTTTGGGCGGAGGCCTGATTGTGTAACGAAATCAGAGAGCAAGAGGCCAGTGCCACAGCGGCGGCATATGATTTCTTCAAATGTAGCTTTGTCATCGTTGCTCCCTCACGCTTGGACTTGCCACAGACTTGCCGCGTCTTAATCCTGTTCCAGCACCGACGTCCAGGGCGCTACGGCGCGTTCGAGCACCCGCAATAGCCACGTCAACGTCACCCCGAGCAGGCCGAGCGTGACAATCGGCACGAACATCTTGTTGACCTGATAGGTCGCGGCCGTGCGCACGATCAGATAGCCGATGCCGGAGATCGCGGTGTAGAGGTCGGCGAGCACCATGCCGATCAGTCCGCGTCCGACCGCGAGTCGTAAGCCGGTCACGATGAAGGGCAGTGCCGCAGGTAGCACGATGTTCGCCCACAGTTGCCGCTCCGAGCAGCGGAACGCACGGCCGACTTCGAGTAGTTTGGGATCGACGTTACGCACGCCCTGATAGGTATTGATCGCCATCGGGAAGAAGGCGAACAGAAACAGGATCACAACTTTCGCAGTGGTCTCGAAGCCGGCCCACAGCACGATCAGCGGCACAAGCGCCACGCTCGGGATCGAATAGAGAAAAGTGATGTAGACGCCAAGCGCAACGTCGAGCATCCAGAAGCGCGCCAGCAAAAGTCCAATCGCGACGCCGAAGATGGCTGCGAGCGTGAGTCCGATCGCAAGCACGACGAGACTGGGCCACAAATAGGTCCATAGTTCGCCGCTACCGATCATGCCGACGGCGGCTTTGTAAATTTCGAGTGGCGTCGTGAACAGGACGGGGTCGATCATGCCGCCGAACACCTGCCAGATTGTCAGCACCACGGTGAGCGAGGATGCGCGGATCGCCAAGTTCAGAAGCTGGCGGCGGCGCTTGCGATCGGCGGAGACCTTGCGCGTGCGCGCCTGTTCCTGCGCTTCATCGAGCGCGGCGGCGGCGACTTGTGATTGCGCCGCGTCGGTCACGCTGCCTGCACTCCTTTTGGCGCCGCGCGAAGCTCGTGCCAGATATGCGCGCGCAGCTCGGCAAAGCGTGGATCGGCGCGCAGCGTATCGACGTTGCGCGGCCGGCCGAACGGCATGTCGAGGACTTCCTTGATGCGGCCGGGACGCGCGCTCATGACGGCGATGCGATCGCCCAACAAGATCGCCTCGTCGATCGAGTGGGTGATGAACACCATGGTTTTGCGTTCCTCCGGCCGCTCCATCAGTTGCAGAAGCTCCTCCTGCAAGATCTCGCGCGTCTGCGCGTCGAGCGCTGCAAAGGGTTCGTCCATCAAAAGCACGGATGGGTTTATGGCGAGCGCGCGCACGAGACCAACGCGCTGCTGCATGCCGCCGGAAAGCTGATAGGGATAATGCTTTTCGAAGCCGGTCAGGCCGACAAGATCGAGATAGTGGCTGACTCGTTCTCGGATTTTCGCCACCGGCGTGTGCGCCATGGCCAATCCGAATGCCGCGTTCTCGTACACCGTCTTCCACGGCAGCAAGCCGAAATGCTGGAACACCATCGCCACGCCATCCGGCGGGCCGGAAACCTGCTTGCCGTTCACAAGCAGCGCGCCTGAATCAATGCCTGTCAGTCCCGCGATGGCGCGCAAGAACGTCGTCTTGCCGCAGCCGCTCGGGCCGACGATGCACATGATTTCCTGCGCCCGGATGGCGAGGGACAATTGCCGGAATGCGACGACCGTGCCGTCGAGGAAAAGCTTGGCGGCGTTCTCCGCGACGATTGCGGGACTAGACGATGCTGCCGAAACCATGCCGGCC
Organism: Hyphomicrobiales bacterium; assembly: GCA_003169835.1. GTDB lineage: Bacteria > Pseudomonadota > Alphaproteobacteria > Rhizobiales > Xanthobacteraceae > PNAI01. The sequence goes on from PNAI01000048.1 coordinate 138,570, forward strand.
TACCCACCAGGACTGCCAAACTTAAGCTTCAGTTTGTGATGAATTGCGCGGCCAAAGTAAAGCAGTGCGACGCGTGTGCGTCACCGTCCTGCAGCGTAGCCCTGCATGCCGCGCGGGTTTGCTGCGGCGCGACGGCGCGGTCCAAGCCGTGATGCGGCGGTGAGGCGGCCTTCCGACCAATCCGGCTCGACTTCGACGATGTGCCCGCGGCGGCGAAGTTCCTTGAGCGTTTCCGCCGGCACTCTGCCCTCGACGAGCAGCACGCCGGGACGGGCCTCGCGCGGCCAGAACGACGATGCGAAATGCTCGGAGTGCCAGGCCGGGGCGTCGATTGCTTCCTGCATATTCATCCCGCATTCGACATGGCGCACGAAAAACTGCGCGGTCCATTGGTCCTGCTGGTCGCCGCCGGGCGAGCCCCAGGCGAGGTACGGCTCGCCGTCGCGCAGCGCGATCGTCGGCGTGAGCGTGGTGCGCGGTCGTTTTCCCGGCGCGAGTGCATTGGGATGGCCTTCGACGAGCCAGAATTGCTGCGCGCGGGTGCCGAGGCAGAAACCAAGCTCCGGGATCGTGGGCGAGGATTGCAGCCAGCCGCCGGACGGTGTTGCCGACACCATGTTGCCATCGCGGTCGATGATGTCGAAATGCACGGTGTCGCCGCGCATGAGGCCCGAACGTTCGAGCTTGGCGCCGTCGACCACGAGGCTCGGATCGACCACGTCATCATGGGTCCAGGCTTGGCGTCCAACTGTCGGCTCGCCAGCGCCGGCTGCCGCGATGCGCTTTCCGCCGGGCACGCGAACGGCAAGCTGCATACCGTAGCCTGGAATATTGCCGGGCCGTTGTTCCATCGAAGCCGTGGCGCCGACAAGCTTGCGCCGCTCGGAGGTGTAGGATTCTGAGAGGAGGATCTCGCCCGGCACTTTCACAAAATCCGGATCGCCGTAGAACGTGTCGCGGTCGGCAAAGGCGAGCTTCGAGCACTCAACCAGCGTGTGGATGAAATCGGCGCTGGTCGGATCGGCGCCTTCGAGGCCGAACCTCTTTATCAGCGCAAGCTGCTGCAACATGACCGGGCCCTGGCTCCAAAACCCGCCCTTGCAAACCGTATAGTGTCCGTATTCGAGCGTGGCTGGCGCCTCGACGCGCGGTTGCCAGCGCGCCATGTCGTCGGCATTGAGCACGCCACGGTGGCGCTCGCCGCTCGAATCCATAACTTTCTGCGTGCGGCAGAAGCGATCGATCGCTTCGGCGACGAAGCCATGCGACCACATCTTGCGCGCGTGCTCAATCTGCTTGATGCGATCGCCGCCGGAGCTTTCCGCTTCGCGCAGGATGCGCGTATAGGTCGCGGCCATCGTTTTGTTGGTGAACATCATGCCGGCCGGCGGAACTTTGCCGCCGGGAAGGTAGATCGTGGCTGAAGTCGGCCAGTGGTTGCGAAACTGCGCTTCGACCGTGCCGATGGTGGCGCTCGCGCGCTCGACCAACGGATGGCCGTTTTGTGCGTAGCCGATGGCGGGCGCAAGCACGTCGGAAAGCTTCATCGTGCCGTAGTCGCGCAGGAGCAGCATCCAGGTCTCGAACGTGCCGGGCACGCAGCAGGCGAGGAGGCCGGTGCCGGGCACCATATCGAGGCCTTCGCTCCTGTAATGCGCAATTGTTGCGCCGGCGGGCGCAGGACCCTGTCCGCAGATCACTTCAATTTTGGCGCGGCCCTTGCGCGTGTCGTGGACGATGACCGGCACGTCGCCGCCGGGACCATTGAGATGCGGCTCGACCACCTGCAGCGTGAAGGCGGTTGCGGCCGCCGCGTCGAAGGCGTTGCCGCCTTTTTCCAGGATCGACATACCGACCGCCGTGGCGATCCAGTGGGTCGATGTGACGACGCCGAACGTGCCCTCGATCTCTGGCCGGGTGGTGAAGGGATTGGGATTTATGTTTGCTGCCATGTTTTCCGGTCGCGTCGGGCTGGAGGGGCGGTTCTTGTGTTGAGAGCCTAATGCCGTAAAACTCAAGCCATGACCATACCAGACCCGGAAGGCGGGAACGAGGCCGGTCCGCAATTGTTGCGAGCTTGGATCGACCGGGCGGCCGCGCGCGATCCGGACAAGCCTTTCATCATATCCGCCGATGACAGCAGGACCATCAGTTTCGGCCAACTGCGGGAATTGACGCGCCGCATGGCAGCGTTTCTTAAAGTGCAGAGCATTGGCGCGAACGACCGCGTGGCGCTGCTCTCCAATAATTCCATTGAACACTTGGCCTGCTATTTCGGCGTGATGGCTTACGGTGCAACGATCTGCACCGTGCATGTCGAGATGAACCGCAATCAGCTTGGAAATATTTTTGATCGGTTAAAGCCGAAGCTGGTGCTCTATCAGGAGGGGTTGGAACTCGATGACTTGCTGGCGCAGCAGAAAGCGCCGTCGCTCAAGCTTGGTGTTTGGGAGCAGCCGGAGGCTGAAACGTTTTTCGCAGCTGTCACGCGCTGTGTGCCGAGCGATGCACATGTCGCCGCGCGGCAGACCGACGACGCCGTGATACTCTTTACGTCGGGCACCAGCGAGCGGCCGAAGGGCGTAATCCTGAGTTTCCGCGAGCTGCTCTCCAACGCCAAGCCGACCGCCGACAGTTTTGTAATGACGTCGGAAGATCGTATCTACGATTTTCGCTCGTTCAACTGGTGCTCGGCGCAGACCTTGAGCGCGCTGCCGCCGCTTTATTGCAGGGCGACGCTGATCCTTGGAAGCAGGTTTTCGCGCAGCCGGTTTTTCGAGCACATCAAGACATACGGTGCGACGATTGCGACCGGCAATCCGACGACGCTCAATCTGCTGCTCAACAGCGATGACATAACGACGCGCGCGGATTTGCCGACGCTGCGATTCATCACGTCGAGTTCGGCGCCGCTCACAGTCGAGGAATGGCGGCGCTTTGAAGAGCGCTTCGGCATTCCGGTGGCGCAGGGCTACGGCTCGAGCGAGACTGGCTGGATCGCGGCGGTGCCTGGAGACGCGCGTCGTGTCGGTACTGTAGGGCGACCGCTATCGTATCATTCTCTTGCGATCGTCGACGCGCAGGGCCAGCGTTTGCCCGCAGGCGAGATCGGGCATGTCGAGATCGGCGGGTACGTCCACAACGAATATCGTTATCTCGCCGACGATGGCACGGTGAAGGTCAACAGCCGCGGGCGATTTCGCACGGGCGATCTGGGCGCGCTCGACGCCGATGGTTTCCTTCGGCTGACCGGCCGCGAGAAGGAACTGATCATCCGGGGCGGCGTCAACATTTCACCGGTAGAAATCGACTCGATCCTGATGCAGCACCCGAAAGTGATCGAGGCCGCGACGGTGGGCGTGCCGGATGGCGTCTATGGCGAGGAAGTCGTCGCGTATGTCGTGCTGCGACCGGGCGCGAGCATCGGCGCGGAAGACATCTTGCGCCATTGCAACGCGGTGCTGCCGGCGTTCAAGGCGCCAAAGCGAATCGTGCTCAGCGAAGCGTTGCCGAAAACTGAGCGCGGCAAGCTCGACCGCAAGGCGCTGGTGGAAATGTGGGGCCGTATTGCTAGGATGTGACTGTTATCAGCAGAGGGGCGTCATGAAGATTTTCTCGGTTACCACGGCAACCAAGATCTGGTTCGGGTTCATGCTCTTGCTGGCGCAAGGCCATGTTGCATCGGCCGCTGAAATCAAGGTCTTGAGCGTCGTGCCGCTCAAAGCATCATTGGATGAACTCGGGCCCCCGTTCGAGCGTGCGACGGGTCACAAGCTTACGATCAAGTACGATGGTTCCAGCGGGTTGAAACGGAGCTTCGAGGCCGGCGAGGCCTTTGACGTCGCGCTGATTTATCCTGAACTGATCGATGAACTTCTTAAGAAAGGCGCGTTGGCGGCGGGCGTGCGCGCGGACGTGGCCATTGTCATGGTTGGCGTGGCCATCAAGAAAGGCGCGCTCATGCCCGAGATCAGCACGGTCGAAGCGTTCAAGCGCACGCTGCTCAACGTCAAATCGATATCGCATTCAACCGAAGGTGCGAGCGGAGTCTATTTCCAAGGCTTGATCCAGCGCCTCGGCATCGCCGCGGAATTGAAGCCGAAACTGCGGCCGGTCGAAGGCGGTCCGCTGGTCGTCGGCCCGGTCGCGAAGGGTGAAGTGGAGATCGCCGTGATCACGATCCCCTTTATTTATCTCGACCCCGGTGCGGAGCTGGCCGGCCCTTTGCCGACGGAACTGCAGCACCCCGTGATCTACACGGCGAGCATGGGCACCGCCACCAAACAGCCCGACGCGGCCAAGGCTTTCATCAAGCATCTCACGACACCAGCGGCCGCGGCGGTGATCAAATCCAAAGGGCTGAAGCCGGCGAACCAGTGAGCTGAATTACCGTCCCGTCCTCGCCAACGATTTCACCCAGCCGACCATGCGCGACTTGGCGTTCTCGATATCCTTCTGCGAGAAGAAATCCTCCGGCTTGACCTTGTCGACCGGATAGACCGGCCGCATGAAGTCGCTCTCATAACCAAATGGCACGGTGGCATCGATGCCCATGCCGCCTTCGAAATGGGTGTTGGAGGCGGTCCATTGTTTCTCGCCCGCGGTCATGCGTTCGGCTGGCATGAAGGTTTGGCCGCGGCCGCCGGGGATCGGGTTGAGGATGTCGGTCTTCGGGTTCACGCGCGTGGTCATGCACCACATGATGTCGTCCATTGAGTACGGATCGGTGTCCTCGCTTACTGCGATCGCAAGCCGCATGCCCTGCGAGCACGCGAGGATCGCGCCGAGGAAATTGCGCTGCCAGCCTTCGTCGAGTTGGTGGCGCTTCTTGACCTGGATGATGCAGCCGCCCCAATCGGTCATGCAGTAGGGGATGACCACGTCCTGCACGATGCCGGGCTGCAGCCGGTTGCACAGTTCGAAGATCGCCGACTCGCGTACGGTGGTGTCGATGTTGTGATCGTCGAGCATATGCACGCCGAGGCAATAGATGATCGGTTTTGTCTCGGGCTTGCGCATGGTCACGGCTGTGACGTGAAACGTAGGTGCCTTGTAGGACTTGCCCATGTAGCCCGCCCATTCGGGATGGAAATGGTAGCGGCCCTGCACGCCGGCATCCTCGGCTTCCTTGGTCTCGAAACGGCGGTCGCGCGGATTGACGTAACCCTCAAGCACGACTTCGGCATCAGCCAAGGCCATGGCATCGACTGTGCGCGCTTTGACCAGACGAATGGGCGCGCCTTGCACAGCACCGGCGATGCCGATCTCGTCGCAGCCCATCGGTAGGATCGCATAGTCGAAGCCCGCGCCCGCGAGCAACGTGCAGGCCGGCGGCACGCCAAAGCACATGGTGATCGGAACCGGCTCGTTTTCCTTGTAGTACTTGTTGACCACCTGCCACATGTGCGAGCCGGGCGAGATCTGGAATGTGCCGACGTTGCCCCAGCGGAAATTCATGCGGTTGTAGCCGAGATCCGAGCCGCCATCGAATTGCGCGCCGGTGACGCAGCGGATGCCGGAGCCGATGGTGAGTTCGGGCTCATAAGTCGTGTGCCGGATCGGCACCATGTATTTGTTTACGTCATCGGGCTTTTCGATCACGTGTTCCTGGCAGGGCGCTTGGTTCTGAGGAATTTCCACCGGCTTGAGCGGATGCGAGAGTGCGTGCGCAAGCTTGGCGGTGCGCTCAACGTCGTTCGCCCAGCCGAACATTTTGTTGATGACATTCATGTCGCCAAACAGATTGGTGACGACACGATGATGAGGCTTGCCCTTGACGTTGTTGAACAGCACCGGGCAGCCGCCGTCGAGGTGCTTCTGCAGGCCGGTGATTTCGAGATCGGGATCGACCGGTTTGTCGGTCTCGACCAAATCGCCTTCCACTCTCAGGCGCTCCAGCGTTTCGCGCAGATCGCGCGGCCGATCGATTGCGGGTTCGGATTTTTTCTTGCGGACTGCTTCTTGCATGACTTCTTACTCCGTAATTGGTGTCTTCAGCGCGGTGGAATCTGGATCAGCTCGGCAAGCTGCTCCCTGGTCAGCTCGGTCACGGTGAATTTAAGTGTCACGGCATCCTTCACGATGATCTCGACACCGACGATCTTGTCGGGATCGACGGCCGCCTTGGTGAAATACTCGTCACGAGTGCGCTTTAGCTTCGCGACCGGGATGTTGATCCATTCCGAATAGACCTTTAATGCGTCGTCGCTGCTGTAGAGCCAGTCGATGGTCTCGCGATAGGCCTTCATGAATTTCTCGATCGTCGCTTTGCGCGTCGTCAAAGTTTTCACATTGGTCGTCAGCGTGCGTACCGTCTGGCCCTTGAACACGGCGGCGTCGTTACCGGTGGCGATGCGCCGAATTTCTCCTTTGTCGAGCTGATCGATCCCGAACGGCGGCGCGGACCAGCCGACATCGATCTGCCCGGACATGACCTGGGTGAGCGTGGACGAAGGGCTGCCGGTCGATGTCGGTTTCGCTTTGAGGTCGTACTGCTGCATGAATGCAGTGACGACGCCGTCGGTCGACGAACCTCGCGTGGAAAATGCGATGGTCTTGCCGTCGGTATCCTTGAGCGTCTTGATCGGCGAATCCGCCTTCACATACCAGTACAGATCGCCCGCACCGGTGGTCTCCGCACCAATGACGCGCACCGGCGCGCCTTTGGAGTACGCACTGAGCGCACCCATAATGCCGACCGCGACGCCGATATCGACGCTTTCCGAAATGACCGCCTGCAGCGTCTCGCCGCTGCCCTGGGTGTAGACGATCTCCAGATTGAGCCCGTGCTTCTTGAAGATGCCGCCGCGCATGCCGACTTCGGCGACGGAGGTATCCCAATTGCCGCGCTGGCCGGCCGCAAGCTTGAGCGTTTCCTGCGCGAATGCGGTGCCGTTCAAGGACGTCAGTGCAAACGTGAGTGCGAAAGCGGCACGTATCGTTGACCTGTTCATGTCCTCATCCTCCCGGAATGTTCTGAAATGTAATGCATTTTGGCGTTTGAGTGTGGGCAGCAGCCTAGCGGTTTCTTGACCACGTGCAACGGACTATCTTGTCGCGCTCTGCGCGTTGGAGCGTTTCGATCAATCCACATGCGCGCCGGAAGCCTTCACCACGGCTGTCCATTTCGGGATTTCAGCTTTGATATAGGCTGCGAATTCCGCCGGTGAGTTTCCGACAATGTCCACTCCAAGATCGCCTAATGATTTGCGTACGGCGGGATCTTTCAATGCCGTCACGATCGCGCGGCTGAGCGTGTCGACGATTTCCTTCGGCGTGCGGGCCGGTACCACGAAGCCGTGCCATGTCGTGGCGTCGAAGCCTTTCAGCCCGAGTTCGTCCATGGTCGGTATATCGGGAAAAGCCGCGATGCGCGTGAGCGTGGTGACCGCCAGCGGCCGCACCAGGCCGCCCTTGATGTGGCCGACGACGGAGGCCGCCGTCGCGAACATCATCTGCGTCTGTCCGCCGATCAGCTCTTGCAATGCAGGGGCCGCGCCCTTGTAGGCAACGTGTACGATGTCGATCTTAGCTTCGGTCTTGAACAGTTCGCCCGCCAGATGTGCCGCCGCGCCGTAGCCCGAGGAAGCAAAGTTCAATTTCCCAGGATTGGCCTTGGCGAGCGCGATCAATTCGGCAAGTGAATTTACCGGTACCTTCGGATTGACGACTAGGATGCTCCCTTGCGTGCCGATCATGCTGAGCGGGATGAAATCCTTCTCCGGATCGAAATTTGTTTTCTTGTAGAGCGCGGCGTTGGTGGCGAGGATGCTGTTATTGCCGTTAAGCAGCGTATAGCCATCGGGCGCAGCGCGCGCGACTTGTTCGGCCGCGATATTTCCGCCGGCGCCGGGGCGGTTCTCGACGATGAACGGTTGACCGAGGATTTGTTCGAGCTTTCTGCCGACGATGCGCGCGAGCACGTCGCTTGGGCCGCCGGGCGGGAAGGCGACGACGATGGTGACCGGCCGGGTCGGATAGTCGGCGGCGACAGCGCCTAAGACAAACGCGAACGAAACCGCAATGGCCGCAACGAACGCTAAAATTCTACTGCGCACGGATTTCTCCATTGGCCGATCGAGGCTCACATCCGCGCCGACGCGCCGCCGTCGACCGCCCAGGCGCTGCCGGTGACGAAGCTTGCACGCTCGGACGCCAGGAATGTAACCACGTCGCTGACTTCCTCGGAAGTGCCCATCCGGCCTAATGGGATACGCGACGTGCGCGGCGCCAGAACTTCAGCCTCCGATTTTCCGCTTTTCTGCATTGCCTTGCGAATGTTTTCGTCGTGGCGTTCGGTGCGGATGCTGGTCGGCACGACGGCGTTGACCAGGATGCCATCCTTCCCGAGATCGTTTGCCAGCGCCACGGTCAAATTCAGCATGGCTGCGTTGTTGAGGCCGACCGTGATTGCGCCCAGCTGCGGATGCCAGGCCGCGCCGCCGGCGACATTGACGATGCGCCCCCATTTACGCGCGCGCATGTGCGGGATGGCATAGCGTGAGCAGCGTACGGTGCCGTTCAACTTGTGCTCGAAGGCTTCGGCGAGTTTCTTTTCATCGAGTGCGAAGAAATCTCCGGCGCCGACATAGGCGGCATTGTTCACCTGGATATCAAGCCGTCCGAATTCGCTCATGGTGCGATCGAACAGCGTGCGCACTGCGTCGTCCTTTGTGAAGTCCGTCGGAATGCCGAGCACTTTGCCTTTGGCTTGCGATTTGATCGCAGCACAGGCTTCGGCGTTGCGTGCCGGATCGAGGCTTGCGAGCACCACGTGTGCGCCCTCCGCGGCGAGTGCTGCCGCGCAAGTGCGCCCGATGCCGCGGCTTGCGCCGGTGACGATCGCGACGCGGCCGGTAAGTCCGAGGTCCATTTTATTATCCTGTGTATTCGAGAATGTGCATCCCCGCGCCAGCGCGGTCGATGAGATAGAGACGGCCGTGCTCGTCTGAGCCGATGTCGTTCGATTGTACCGCGGGCCGGCCGTTCTCGAGCGCGGGAACGTAGCAGCCGACTTCCTTCGGGTTGAATGGATCGCTCACGTTCACCGCACGCAGGCCGGCGTTGAAATAAGTGAGGAAGACGAGATCCTTCCACGGACCTTGCGCGGGAAGATTTTCCAAGATGTTGTGCGCGCCGTAGCGGCCGGGACGGTCGTAGTATTTTTCGCGATCCGGCATGAAGGTTGCGATGGGGATCAATTTATCTTCCTTGCGCGCGTCGATCACCCACATGAATTGCGCGTCCCAATATTTCTGTTTGCCGCGCGCTTCGTCGGTGCAGATGAGGTATGGGCGGTCGCCGAGCGGCCAGCAGGTGTGGTTCGAGCCGGGAAACGGCGGCGCCCAGGAGAGGTGTCCCACCAGTTTCATGTTGCGCAAATCCGAACAGTCGATGATGGAAATGCCGCCGCCCCACCATGCGCAATACATTCGGTTGCCACGGATCACGGGCGGTCCATGCAGCGTGATCGCTTCCTCGTGTGGGGCTGCGTCGCCGGTTTCGCCGTCGCCGTCCGCCTTCATCCACGGCAGACCCCATTGGCTGAGGATTTCCGGCTTGAGCGGGTCTTTAATGTCGAGCGTCCAGATCACGCGCTTGTTCCAGCCCGGCGCGTTGTTGGGGAGGAACGCGAGCTTGCGTTTGTTGTCGACGCCAAAGCGGTGCGGGCCGGTGCCCGGCGTGTCGTAGAAGCCGATCTGCTTGGGCTCGCCGCCTTTGCTGATATCGAAGAGGAAGAGGCCGGTGCGCGCGTTGCGGCCGACATCGCCAGCGAGCCGCTCGGAATTAACGTAGAGAATGTCGCCATCGACCACGCGCAACTTATGCGAATGCACGCCGGGCGGCGATTTCACCTCGGCGACCTTGTGCGGGTTGCGCGGGTCGCGCACGTCGTGGACGGTGAAGCCTTCCGGCCCGTTGAAGCTCGCGCTGCCGACGCCGCCCACGTAAGCGTAGCCCTTGTTGATCTCGACAATACTTCCGCCACCCCAACCGGCGGTCGCGTCGTGGCCAAGTACGCGAAAGTTTTTTGCTTCTTCGGGGAAAGTCGTCGTCATGCGTCACTCCACATTCTGAATCGAAGTTAGCTCGGCTGATATCTTCCGCCGAAGGCAGGCTGGCTCTGGCCTAAGCCCGGAAGCTCCCAGACACCCGCACCCCCCGGATTCTTGTCGGCGCCGATGTTGGCGTCGATCAGATACGGCTTGTTGGCAGCGACCGCCATCTTTACCGCGTCGGCAAGATCGCTTGCGCGATTGACGCTTACGCCTGCGACGCCGGCCGCACGCGCCATGGCAGCGAAGTCGGGATTGTACGGCGCGCCGGTCTGCGGGTGCTTGAAGTCGGTGGCGAGTTCGCGACCGCCGAGGTAGCCGCGTTGCAGGCCGCGGATCGAGGCATAGGCGTAGTTGTTCCACACCACCCATACGACCGGCAGGTCATACTCGACGGCGGTGCCGAGCACGCTCGCGTGCATGAAGAAGGCACCGTCGCCGCAGACCGAGACGCATGGCCGATCGGGTGCCGCGAACTTCGCGCCCAGCACGCCGGCGACGCCAAAGCCCATGGGACCAAAACCCATGGAGCCGATGAGCGATGTCGGGCCGCGTGGCTTGCAAAATTGCAGCAGCCAATTGTGATGCACGCCGATGTCGCTCACCAGGATGGTGTCTGCGGGTAGCGCATTTTCGATCTCGTGTACGGCGCGCTGCGGCGGGATTGGCGTGCCGTCTTCGATAAAGCCGGGTGCGATGTAGGCTTCCCATTGCTTGCGATAGCCAGCGATGGTTGCGAGCCATTTCTTTCGCGCTGACGTGGTGTCGCCGACTTTGCGCTGCGAGAGTTCTCCAAGTACCTGGCGCAGGAAGGTGCGTACGTCGGCCATCAGTCCGAGCGCGACAGGATAGTTGCGCGCGATCTCGTCGGGATCGATGTCGACGTGGATGAGCTTGGTCGGCGGGATGGTGAACGAATATCCCGGCAGCCACGAACTCGACGTGCGGTCATCAAAACGCACGCCAAGCGCGAGCAGCACGTCGGCGGTGCGCGCGGCATGATTGGACTGATAGGGACCGTTGCGTGCGACGAGACCGAGCGCGAGCGGGTGCTCCGAGTTGATCGCGCCGGTGCCGCTCGCCGACCACGCGACGGGAATTTGTAATTTCTCGGCGAGCGCGAGCAGATCGGCGGTGGCGGTGCCGTATTTCACGCCTTGACCAACGAGAATCACCGGCCGTTCTGCTGAGAGCAGCATATCGACGGCTTTGATGACGCCCTCGGGATCGGCGCCGGCGCGGCAGGAGATATTGGCGTTCCAGTCTTCCGGCTTGGGCGTTTCCTCGGCGGCGGCCTCCTTGAACACATCGAATGGCACATCGAGCACCACCGGCCCCGGCCGTCCGGTCATCATCGTTTTCCAGGCCTGGCGGATGGCGAGCGGCACCATCTCGCCGCGCGTCGGCTGGAACACCTTCTTGCACATGGTGCGCACGGTCGAAGGAAAATCGGCCTGATAGTGGCGGTAGAGTTCCTGGAACGCGCCGCGATTGAACTGGCTGGTCGGTATGTTGCCGGTCACCGCAAGGAACGGCACGGAATCGAGATACGCATTGGCGAGTGCGATCGGCAGATTGACCGAACCGGGACCGCAGGAGGTGAATGTCGCCACGGGATGGCCTGAGACGCGGTAATAGACATCCGCCATGAAGCCAGCGACCGTCTCGTGATGGACCGAGATGGTCTTGATGTCGTTCTGGCGCTCATAGAGCGCGTCGATGAATTGAATATTGCCGTGACCGCACAGGCCGAAGGCGTAAGGTACTTTTTCGCGGATGAGATAGTCAACGATGACCTGGCCGCCATCGAGCATGTTCTTCGACATTGCCGCGGGTACTCCCAAACTGCAAACCGGATTGTGAATTCTTAGTGTGCGAGCCGCTTAAGCGCGCGACCGTAGTAAGAGAGGTCGATATAGCGTTCGGTCGGGTACAACGTCCCGCCTTCGACCTCGTGGCGCAGCGTCAGCACGTTTTTAAAGCCTGCCATGTTGAACTTTGCGTCGGTGGCATAACCAAACGAAGGTTCGACCATGAGGTCGTAGCTGCGCTCGGCGAGCGATTTCGACAGCTTTTGCTTGTCCACCAACATTGCGACGGCTTCCGCGCGGTTCTTGCGATTGACGACCCATCGCAACGACTCGATATAGCCCGCGATGTAGCGTTCAACTGTTTCGGGGTTTGCTTTCGCCCAAGAACGCAGCACGTAGGAGCCGCCGGCCTGATAGGGACCAAGCATGTTCACAGTGCGGCCGAGACTCTTCATTCCTTGTTCGACCGCCAGAACCGAGTAGGGGACATTCATGACGGCGGCGGCGTTGTCCTTGCTCTCCATCATGGCCTTGAAGCGGAATGTTCCGTTGCCGACGGGATTGAGCTTGTAGTCAACGCCGTCCTTCAGACCGTTCTTGAGCAGAATCTTTTTGGCTTGCAACGCATAGGCGGTATTGGTCGCATCGACGACAACGGATTTTCCGCGGATATCGGCGAACGTTTTGATGTTCGACTGAACGACGAATTCGTTCGTCCCGCTGTCGCCGCCCATGACGATCACAATGTCGACGTTGGCCACATCAGCCATGGCGACGGCATTGTCGACCGCGGAATGCACGATCTCAAATTTGGCGGCGGCCAATCCTGCGCGCTGGCTGCCGGAATTCTCAGTGAACTCCAGTTCGAGCTTGATGCCCTGTTTGTTGAAGTAGCCCTTCTCCATGCCTACAAAAAACGGCAATGCGCGTGCGTTGGGGAAGGTGTTGACACGAACGACGACCGGATCGGCGGCGAGCGCATGACCGGAGAAGAGTGTGAGCGCAAAAAGGGATAATAGTCGCATGGGTGGGGGTCCTTGGCATCGGCGGGCGCGCGTGCGAAAGACTTGCCGCGCCATCATGGTCTAGCCTAGCCGACCGGAGAGCGGAGATCGAGGATGAGATTGGGGTACTTCACGATGCCGGTTCACCCGATGGACCGGAGTTGGGTCGAGACGCTCAAAGAGGATCGGGAAGCCGTCATTCTTGCCGATAAACTCGGGTTCTACGATGCCTTCGTGGGCGAGCACCTGACTGACGCCTGTGAAAATATCACCAACAGCATGATGTTTCATGCATCCCTGATCCCCGAAACCAAGCAGATCAAGCTCGCGACCGGTACGACCAACCTCTCCCACATGCACCCGGTCCTCATTGCCGTGCAGGCAGCCATGTTCGATCACATGGCTGAAGGCCGCTTTATCTTCGGCGTCAGCCCCGGCGCGCTGACTTCGGATGCGGAGGCGCTCGGTATTCTGGAGCAGGATCGCAACAAGCTGTTCGCCGAGGCGATCGACGTGATCCTCGCCATTTGGCAGGGCGAGGCGCCTTACAACATCGACTTTCCCGATAACCGCTACAAAGTTTCAACCCAGCGCACGCAGGCGCTGCATATCGGCGTCGGCTACATGGGCAAGCCCTACCAGAAGCCGCGGCCGGAAATCGTCGGCACGGTGGTGGCGCCGTTATCGCCGGGCGTCGTACTGATGGGCAAGCGCGATTTCCATCCGCTGTCGGCGAATTTCTTGCTCTCCAAGCATTTGAAATCGCATTGGGAACACTATTGCAAAGGCAAAACCGAAGTTGGTGTCGAGCCGGACGTTGCCGACTGGCGGGTGGCGCGCGCGCTCTTTGTTGCCGATGACGACAAAACTGCGGCGCGTTATGGCCGCACTGATGCTGCCAGCCCGTACGTCTTCTACTATGAGCAGATGCTGGCCAAGATGAAGCGCGGCAAGCGGCTCTACGTGTTCAAGAGCCACAAGGATCAGCCGGACGAAGAGATCACGTTCGATCATGTGATGAACAATTGCGTGATCTACGGCAGCGTCAACAAGGTGGTCGAGGAGATTCTTGCGTTGCGCGCGGAGGTCGGCGATTTCGGCGAGCTGGTGTACGCCGGAATGGATTGGGTCGAGCCCGCGCTTGCCAGGCGCTCAATGCAATTGATGGCGGAGCAGGTCATGCCACGCGTCAATGCTGCGATCGGCAAGTCTGCTGCGGCGTGAGCCCGGCGCGCGCTGCAGCGCGATAGCGCCACTTCACAATTGGTTCTGCGGGACTATGATGCTCCCTCACGCCGGAGGATATTATGGACGCCGTGAACAAGCCCAGAATGCTGCTCGATCCCTACCTCTCCTGGGCGGAGAAAGAAGGTGTGCCGATCACCGAGGACTTCGGCGTCGATCTGCTTAAAGTGCCGATCGCGCACTGGCCGCGGATGGGCGTTGAGGGCGGCATCGTGCATCTCAAAGGCCGCGGCGATTTCGTGTCGGTGTTCGTGCTCGATCTTGCACCTGGCGCGAAAACTGAACCGCAGAAACATCTCTTCGAAGAAGTTGTCTACGTGCTCTCCGGCCACGGCAGCACCGTTGTCGAAACCAGTGACGGGCACAACCACAGCTTCGAATGGGGACCCAAAAGCCTATTCGCGCTGCCGCTCAACTGCCGCTACCAGCATTTCAATTCGAGCGGGCGCGAGCGCGCACGGCTGAGTTCGACCAACAGTCTGCCGACCATGCTCAATCTGTTCCACAACGAAGCGTTCGTGTTCGACAATTCATTCCAGTTCATGGACCGGCAGGGCGCGCCGGGATTTTTCGCGGGCGAGGGCAATTTCATCCCGGTGCGTCCGGGCCGCAATATGTGGGAGACCAACTTCATTCCGGATCTTGCGGCGTTCGAACTCAAGGCCTGGGACCAGCGCGGCGCCGGCGGCTCAAGCATGATGTTCATCCTGGCGGAGGGCACCATTCATGCGCATTCCTCGCAGATGCCGGTCGGCACCTATAAGAAAGCGCATCGGCATGGCGCCGACTTCCATGTCTTCGCCGTCACAGGACACGGCTATTCGCTGTTTTGGTACGACGGCGAGAAGGATTTCATCCGCGTCGATTGGCAGCATGGCGTGGTGTTCGCGCCGTCCGACCAGATGTTCCACCAGCATTTCAATACGTCGGAACATCCTGCGCGCTATCTCGCGGTCGCCATGGGCAGCCTGCGTTATCCGTTCACCGCGAACAAACGGCGCGTCTTCATGGGCATGGATGTGAATGTCAAGGATGGCGGCTGCCAGATCGAATACGAGCACCAGGACCCGCGTATCCATAAGATTTTTCTGAGCGAGCTTGGCAAGCACGGCGTCAAGTCGGGCATGGCGAAGTTCGTCAACGAAGCGGCGTAGGGCTGCCCGTCAGCAACTCACATATGCACGATCTCGAATTCGAGCACGTCCACGTCGATGACGCCGCCGAGACGCGCGAGATTCGCGAGGCGATCTGGGCTGCGGACAACGTCGAGCTCACGACCGTTGGCATCGACATCGGTTCATCGACCTCGCACTTGATGTTTGCGCGGGTGCATTTGTCACGCCTGGCGACTGGACTCTCGAGCCGTTTCGTCGTGGTGGAGCGGAAGATCCTTTGGCAATCGCCGATCCTGCTCACGCCCTATCTGCCGGATTTCACTATCGACACGGCAAAGCTCGCCGCGTTCATCGCGCAGAGTTACGCCGCCGCCGGACTTGAGCGTGCGAAGGTGGACTCAGGGGCGGTGATTCTCACCGGCGAGGCGCTCAAACGCAAGAACGCGCGCGCCATCGCCGATTTGTTCGCGGAGGAGGGCGGTAAGTTCGTGTGCGCCTCCGCAGGCCATCACATGGAATGCCAGATGGCGGCGCATGGATCGGGTGCGGTCAAGATTTCGGCGAGCAAGGCTAAGACCGTGCTCAACGTCGATATCGGCGGCGGTACCACAAAATTCGCGCTGATCCGCAATGGCGAATTGATCGCGAGTGCTGCGATCGCCGTCGGTGGCCGGCTGATCGTCGAAGGGCCTGAGGGGCTCACCCGCGTCGAGGAACCCGCCATCGATATCGCGCGCAGTCTTGGTATCGATCTGGCACTTGGCCGAAAACTTGCTGCGCGCGATCGGAGGAGACTCGTTACACGCATGAGCGAACTGATCATTGCGATGATGAATCGCGCGGCCCCGGATGTGCTCATAAAAAAGCTGCTGGTGACCGAGCCGTGGCCATACCAACTTACAGACATCGCGATCGATGCCGTCACGTTCTCCGGCGGCGTTGCCGAATATCTCTATGGCCGTGAGACCCAGCAGTTCGGTGATCTTGGCTTCGATCTCGCGCATGAGCTGCGCCACGCGCTTTCGCATCATCGCATTGCGGCCGAGGTCTGGGATCCGGGGCAGGGCATTCGCGCCACGGTGATCGGGGCTGCGCAATTTTCGGTGCAGACCAGCGGTAATACCATCATGATTGCCGACCGCAAGCTGCTGCCGCTGCACAATCTGCCGGTGCTGGCGTGCCCGTTCGATCTGTCGGGCGACATCGATGAGTATGCCGTGGCGGCGCAGGTGCGCGCGGCATTGGCGCAATCGGACATGGAGGATGGCGCCGCTGCGATTGCGCTCGCGTTCCGCTGGCAGGGCGATCCGCTGCACACGCGCTTGGCCGCGCTGGCCGAGGGCATCTGTGCCGCTGTGCCGAAGACCATTGCGGCGGGGTTGCCGCTGGTGCTGCTGATTGATGGCGATATCGGACTAAGTCTTGGCCGTGTCATCCATTTCGAGACGACGCCCGGCTCCAATGTCATCGCCATCGATGGCGTTCAGCTCAAGCAATTCGATTATGTGGATGTCGGAGCCGTCATCGATGTCAGCAACGTCGTCATTGTGATTATCAAGTCGCTGTTGTTCAGATAACATCCAGGTGCGGTCAATCGCCTGCAAGGTACGGGGGAGAGCGAAATGCCGTGGAAAGCTGCTGCCGTAGTTGTCGCCGCATTGATGCTGCCGGCACAGGCGCGCGCGCAACCGGTGGCGGATTTCTATCGCGGCAAACAAGTGCAGATGCTGATCGGCTACAGCGCCGGCGCGGGATACGACCTTTATGCGCGCGTGCTCGCGCGACACCTGGGAAAACACATTCCCGGCAATCCCACAGTCGTGCCGCAGAACATGCCGGGCGCGGGCAGTTTGAAGCTGGCCAACTTCCTCTACAGCCAAGCGCCTAAAGACGGTTCGGTTGTGGGCATGGTCAGCCGCGGCATGGCGACCGAGCCGCTGTTCGGCGATGCAAAATTCGATCCGACCAAGTTTGCCTGGCTCGGCAGCATCACGAGTGAGGTGAGCGTGTGCGCGACTTGGCACACGTCACCGGTCAAATCGTGGGCCGATATTACGGCGAAGGATTTCACCCTGGGCGGGATGGGGTCGGCCTCCGAAACCGATACGTTCGCGTCGCTGATACGAAATATGTTCGGCGCCAAGTTGCGGCTGGTCACTGGCTATCCGGGCGGCAACGACGTCAATCTCGCGATGGAGCGCGGCGAGGTGGACGGCCGCTGCGGGTGGTCATGGAGCAGCATCAAGAGCCAAAAGACCGCGTGGCTGAAGGAGAAGAAAATCAACATCGTGGTGCAGATGGGAATGTCGAAGCATCCCGATCTGCCGAATGTGCCGTCGCTGATCGAACTCGCGAAGACCGACGAGCAGCGCCAGATGCTGCGGCTGATTTTCACCCAGCTGATCCTGGGCCGGCCGTTCATGGCGCCGCCGGGCATCCCTGAGGATCGCAAGATGGCACTGCGCCGCGCGTTCGATGACACCATGAAGGATCCAGAATTCCTGGAAGAAGCCGCCAAGATCGATCTGGAGATTTCGCCGGTCGGGGCGCAGGCGATCGATGAATTGCTTGCGGAGCTCTACAAGACGCCCAAGAGCGTGGTCGAAAAGGCCGCAGCCGCGATCTCGAAATGATAGCTGCCACTTCTGTCGAAGCTGCTCGCGCAAGCGCGGATTTTGCGTTATTGTTTATCCATGATTAATGCCGGATTCGAGGAAGCTTTTGCTGGCCGCATAGGCGACATGCTCGATGCCTGCACGCGCTGCGGCGCGTGTTTCACGGCGTGTCCGATCGCGGCGCCTGCCGGACTTGGCGCGGCAGACCCGAAAGCCGTGATCGACGGCGTGCTCGATATCGTGCGTTTCGGAAAAGGGCCCGAAGAGTCGCAGAAATGGGCGAAGGCCTGCATGCTTAGCGGCGAGTGCATCAAGGCCTGCGACTACGGCGTCAATCCGCGCTTTCTGTTGGCGGTGGCGCGCGTGCAAATGGCCAAGCACACGAACGAGGCGCCGGACCGGCGCAAAAACGGTGTGCAAACATTTCGCAAATTGGCGGAAGACGTTGGCGTGCTGTCGCGCCTGCAGTTATCCGATGAAGCCTTGGAGCGGCTCGGCCAGAAGCCGTCCAGCAAGCCTGCGTCCAATGAATTGCCCGACGTGGTGTTCTACACCGGTTGCAACGTGCTCAAGACACCGCACATTGCGCTTCTGTGCCTCGACATCATGGATGCGCTCGGCGTGAGCTACCAAGTCATGGGCGGGCCGACTCATTGCTGCGGTGTGATCCAGCTGCGCGCGGGCGATACCGAGACGTCCTCGCGCCTTTCCGGCAATACGATCGGCAAACTCTCGCAATCGAAATCCGGCCAGGTGCTGGCGTGGTGCCCAAGCTGCTATGTGCAGTTTTCCGAGAACATGTTGCCGACATTCGAGCGCGCTACCGGAACAAAGCCGTTCGACATGACGCCGTTCATGCGCTTCCTGCGCGGCGAGATCGAACGCTTGCGGCCCTTCTTGCGCAAACGGGTGCCGATGCGCATCGCGCTGCACCGTCATCCGGGCGTGGCCGGTGTCGCAGAAGCCGCCGAGGAATTGCTGCGCGCGGTGCCCGGAATCGAGATTGTGGAGCTCCACCAGCCCGCGGTTGGCCTGCAAAGCGTCAATCTCGCGACGCTGCCCGGCTACAAGAAGGAACTTCAGCTCAAGGAGTTGGAAGCCGCGCGCGCGGCGGGTGTGGATGCGCTGGTGGCGGTCTATCACTCCGACCATCGCGAATTGTGCGCGCACGAACGCGACTGGCCGTTCCGCATCATCAATGTGCTGGAGATCGTCGGCGAGAGCATGGGGTTCAAGCAGGACGACCATTACAAGCATCTCAAGGTGATGCAGGACGCCGACGCCATCGTAAAGGATTCTGCCGACCTCATTGCGCGGCACGGCCTCGACGCCGAGACCGCGCGCCGTGTGGTCATGAACGGAATGCTCGGCGACCAGCCGCTGCCGCTGCAGGGGCACGCGAAGCCGGCGGCGGAATAGATTTAGAGCGTCTGGCTTAGGCGAGCATCTCGCGCACGAGCGGAATCACTTTGCGGCCATAGAGCTCGATACAATGCATGATCTTTTCATGCGATAGCGTGCCCGCGCTGTATTTCATGTCGAAACGTGAAACACCGAGAGCCTTTGCCGTCGCGGCGATCTTGCGCGCCACAGTCTCGGGCGAGCCGATATAGAGGGAGCCTTGATCGGCTTCCTGATCGAATTCCTTGCGGTTCATGGGTCCCCAACCGCGCTCGGCGCCAATCCGGTCGCGCATCTTCTTGTAGTCGGGCCAGAATTCTTCTCGCGCCTGCGCATCGGTATCGGCGACGTATCCAGGCGAGTGGACACCGATCGGCAGTACAGGCTTGCCGAGTTGATCGAGCGCGCGATGATACAGGTCCACGTAGGGCATGAACCGCTTAGGGTCGCCGCCGATGATGGCGAGCATAAGCGGCAGGTGATACTTCGCGGCGCGGATGACGGATTCAGGGCTGCCTCCGACACCGATCCAGGTTTTGAGCGAGCCTGTCTGGACCGGTGGAAAGATGCCCTGGTTTTTCAGCGGCGGGCGCAGGCGGCCGCTCCAGTTGACCGGTCCCTGCTTGAGCAGTGCTGCGAAGAGATCGAGTTTTTCCTCGAACAGCACCTCATATTGATTGAGGTCGTACCCAAATAATGGAAACGATTCTGTGAATGAACCGCGCCCGAGAATGACTTCGGCGCGTCCGTTCGACACGGCGTCGAGCGTTGAGAACCGCTGAAAGACACGAATTGGATCATCCGAACTTAGCACTGTGACAGACGAACCGAGATGGATGCGTTTGGTGCGTCCCGCGATCGCTGCAAGCACGACATCGGGTGCAGACACGGCGAAATCTTGGCGGTGATGCTCGCCCACGCCGATGAAGTCTATTCCCAACTCGTCGGCGAGTGTGGCCTCCTCAACGAGGTGCCGGATGACTTGCGCGTGCGGAAGCAGTTTTCCATCTGCGCCGGCGGTGATGTCACCGAACGTATCCAGCCCGAGCTCAAGTTGCTGTGCCATGTAGGATGCCTAATCGCGGTGGAAGGAACGCAAGGCATCTAGCGATTTTTCAGCGCTGCACAAGTAGGCCTGCCGTCACAACAATGAGAATCACAAGCGTCGTGCCTGTCACGGTGGCGACATGGCGCCAGCCGAGCGCGCGGATCGCGGAAACGGAAGTTCCCAAGCCAAGTGCGCTGATTGCGATGAGCAATCCCCAGGTGGAGAATTCCAGCAGCCATGTCTTGATCGGCATATAGAACGGAGCAAATCCGGCAAGCGATGGCGCTATGCTGTTCAAAAGGCAAAGTGCTAGAAAAACAAACGCGAATACCGGCGCCGGAACCTTGGCGCGCTCCTTCGTTGCGTTAGCGTTTGCGAACCAATAGCCGATGCCGAGCGCCACCGGCAGCAGGAGAAGCACACGAAACAGTTTGACTATGATGGCGGTATTGCCGACGGGCTCGGACACGGCATAGCCCGCACCAACCACCTGCGCCACGTCATGGATCGTGGCGCCCAGCATGATGCCGATGTTGGTTTGCGAAAAGCCAAGCCAGAGGCAGATCAGCGGATAGAGCACCATGGCGAGCGTTGAGAGGCTATTGACGGCCACGACCACGAATACGGTGTCCGCTTCCTTGCCGTTGTAATGCGGCAGCACGCTCGCGGTGGCGAGCGTCGCCGACGCGCCGCAAACGGCGGTGCCCGCGCCCGCTAGCGCGCCGTAGTATGCGTTCTGACCAAACGCGCGCGCGATCAGGAGGCCTGCGACAAGAGTGGCCACCATGGAGACGATGACGATCAGTACGGTCGTCAAGCCCAGCGCGATGATTTCAACCAATGCAATGCGCAAGCCCAGCAACGCCACAGCCCAGCGCAGCAGCGTTTTTACGCAGAAGGTGATTCCCGGCGTAAAAATCTGTTGCTTGGCGACCGGGTTGAGCGCAATTCCGATGACGAGCGCAATAACCATCGCCGGAATCGGAAACACCCGTGCGACCAATGGCGTCGACACGACCGCGACAACAGCCACGGCAGCCGAGAGCGCTACTCCGGGAAGAAGTCGGCGCAGCAAAGAGTTTGCGCGGGAAAGCGATGTTTGTTCGGTAGAAAGATTTGTCATCGATTTCCCAATGTTATTCCGGGGCGCGCCGAAGGCGCGAACCCGGAATCCAGACGCTTGTTCCGAGTACTCGTCTGGATTCCGGGCCCGGCCCTTCGGGCCGTCCCGGAATGACGAATTTCTAGGCGCTGCGATAGAGCTTGGTCATCACATATTCGCGGTGGCCGAGCGCTTCCGCCGCGGTCAGGCGGCCGTTGGCGGTGCGCACGATCATCTCGATCAGCGCGTCGCCTGCCCGCGGGATGGTCAAGTTGCGGCGCAGAATACCGGAGACGTCGACGTCGACGTGCTCGGACATGGTGCGGACGGTCCGGGGATTGCCGGTGATCTTGATCACCGGCACGATCGGATTGCCGATCACGTTGCCCTGGCCGGTGGGGAAGGTGTGCACGGCGTAGCCCGCGGCCGCCATCAGCGTGACGCATTCGGCCGCCGCCGATGATGTGTCCATGTAATAAAGACCGGGGCCTTTGCGCGGTGCCTCGGCCGGCGCCAACACATCGATGTATTTGCATTCGCGGCCGATCTTTTCGAGATTGCCGAGTGCCTTCTCCTCGATGGTGGTGAGCCCGCCGGCGATATTGCCCTTGGTCGGCTGCGAGTCGGAAAGGTCGTTGGTCTTGTGCGCCTGGATCACTTCGTTTTCATAGGCCTGCCACACCTTCATCCATTTCTCGCCGACCTTCTTGTTTGCAGCGCGCGCCTTGGCAAGGTGTTCGGCACCGGTGATTTCCGATGTTTCGCCGAAAACGCCATAGATGCCCTGTGGGATCAGCTTGTCGTACATGTTGCCGACAGTCGGGCAGGACGCGAGGCCGGTGGTGGTGTCGCTCTCGCCGCACTTGGTCGAGACCCACAGTTCCGAAATGTCGCATTCTTCGCGCTGCAGTTCAGACGCCCATTGCAGAAAATCCTTGGCCGCGCGCGAGGCCTGGGCGATGGTCATCAGATCGCCGGTCCCTTCGATGCCGAATCCGACGACGGGCTTTCCGGTCTTCTTGATGCCGTCAACCACGCGCTTGGTCCATTGGTCCTCGATGCCGATGACGACGACGGCCGCGACATTCGGATTGGCGCCGGTACCGATGAGGGTGCGGAAGAACAATTCGAGGTCTTCGCCGAACTGGAGCCGGCCATAGGCGTGGGGCAGCGCGAGCGTGCCCTTGATGTTGTTGGCCACCGCTTCGCAAGCGGCGTTGGATAGGTCATCGAGCGGAAGGATAATGACGTGGTTGCGCACGCCGACGCGATCGTTCTCGCGCCGCCAGCCCCAGAAGCTTGGGCTTTGGCCGTTGCTTTTCGCCGGAACGGATTTCTTCGCTTTGTCGTTCGCTTTGCTTTTTGATTTGATTTTTTTGCGCGCCATGATGCTCACCACCTTTTCGTCTTCACGTTATGAACATGCAGATGCGCGCCTTTGGCGATCTTGGCCTTGGCGATGCCGATGTCCTGGCCATATTTCCAGATTGTGTCGCCCTTCTTGATATCGACCAGAGCGATCTTGTGGCCGATCGGAACATCCATCTTAGCTTTGAGCTTGAAGGATGAATTGTCGGCCGTGACCACGCACAGCATATCGGTGCCGGCCTTCAATCCCTCGATGACCACCACGCCGACGGTGTCCTTTTTTTCGTGAACCAGGAGTTGCGGAACTGCCATGACGATTTCCCCGGAAAGACTTGAACGCACGGCTTTTCTATAGGACCGGGTGTGGGGGAGTCGAGCAGCGTTGTGGCGTTCGCGGCATGCAAAATCGTCGAACGCGATCAATCCAGGCAAAACCCTCGGCTGCGCACGAAGGCGCTGAAGTTGGTGCGCTGCGGCACGCCGTATTGCCGTGCCTTGTCCTCGGACCAGCCATAGAACTGCGCCGTGCCCCAGCGCGCCGGGTCGCGCGGGCGGTGGGGATGGATTGCCGCGCGCCGGCGATCGTAGGCGCCGATTTGGCCAGCGAGATCGCCCTCGTCGTAGCGGTCCTGGTGCAGCGTGCTGCCTAGCGGTAGCCGCGGGCTGATGTGGCCTGCTTCCGCGGGCCAGCCAACGCACATTCCCGCGACGGGGATCACGCGCTGCGGCAATGCGAGCAATTCGCTCACGCGCGCGGAATGATCGCGGATCACGCTGATCGGACAGCAGCCCAAGCCCACCGCCTCGGCTGCGCGCACGAAAGTCGCGAGGCAGAGCGCCGCATCAACGGTGGCATTGAAGAACAGATCGAGATGGTCGTTGGGGAACGGTTTGCCACGAAGTTTTGAAATCTCAGGCAGGCGGCGGCCGTTGGCAAGGAACACGAGGAACACGGGCGCGGTACGGATGAACGGCTGGTCGGGAATGAGGCCGGCAATCACGCGGCGTTTGCCGGTGTCTTTCACAATAATGATGTCGGCCTGCTGGAGGTCGCTTTTTGTCGGGGCGGAGAGCGCGCAGGCGCACAGAAGTCGCAGCAGGGTCGGTTCGACGTCGTGATCGAGATAGCGCCGCGTGACATGGCGGCCAGCGAGGCGCGCGATCTCGTCGAGGCCGGGTAGTTCTTCATCGATGGTGAAATCTTCGTTGAAGCGCAGAGAAAGCGCATCACGTATGGATTTGGCGGGTGGCTGGGTCATCGCGGCGGCACCTTGTGAGTAAAATTGCGCACTCTGTTTAAACGAATTCACGGAAAATGATGACTAGTCTTTCACGCGATGAGAGCGTTGCCGTGCCTGGGAGTTCAGTAATGATTAACCTACGCAAGGAGCTCGAATACCACCTTCGGATCGCGCTATTTGGCGCGGCCGTTGTCGCGTTTGGTTTCGCGTTTCTTAATCGCGCCACCGACGGCGCCGTCATCGATTCAGCATACGACATCACTTCGAGCGTGCGTTCTATCACCGCCGCCATTCCGATTCAAAAGCGCGGCGGCACGTATCGCGTCGGCGAACCCTATGTGATTGCAGGGCGCACTTACACCCCGCAGGTGGACCCGGACTATCGTGCTGAAGGCACGGCATCATGGTATGGCGATAAGTTCCATGGCCGTTTGACGGCGAACGGTGAAGTGTTCGATACATTCGCACTCTCAGCCGCGCATCCGACGCTGCCGCTGCCGAGTTATGTGCGCGTAACCAATCTCGAAAATCGCCGATCCCTCATCGTGCGTCTGAACGACCGTGGGCCCTTTCACGACGATCGCTTGATTGACGTCTCGGTAAAAACCGCGCAGCTGCTCGGCTTCTACGATCAAGGTATCGCCAAGGTTCGGGTCGACTATGTCGGCCCAGCGGAACTTGAGGGCTCTGACGATGATAAGCTCGTGGCGACGCTGCGCGATGACGATCCGCCCGCGATGAAAACCCTCGAGACCAAGCAAGTTCAGCCCTCGCAATCGGCGACGGCGCTGAGCGGCAATGATGATGCCGAGGGTAGCGCATCAACGTCCGCGACGGGTCCAATCGAAATACCGCATTGATGGAGTTGCGACGCGAAGTGGGCGTACCGCGGGCGCGGTGTTGCCCAACCCGCGAGCGTTTACTCCAATATTGCATTGGCGAGAATTTCACGTTTTGATAGACTTAAGGCTCTCGGGGGACTTTAGTCTATGCGCGACATTCGCGTTGCTGCAGCCATCGCCTGGAGTGTGCTGGTCTTGTTGCTTGGCCTTGGGCCGGCGGCGGCCGAGAAGCGCGTCGCGCTTGTGATCGGCAATGGCGTCTATAAGAGCGCAAGCAAGTTGACCAATCCGACCAACGACGCCAAAGCCATCGCGGGCATGCTGCAAGTCGCGGGCTTCGATACAGTCGAACTGTATGAAAATCTCGGCATCAGGGAACTGCGGCGTGCGATCAGCAATTTTTCCGCTGCGGCGCGGGATGCGGACATGGCTATCGTGTATTACTCTGGCCACGGCATCGAGGTCGACGGCGTCAATTATCTGATTCCGATCGACGCCGTGCTTGAGACCGATGGCGACGTCACCTACGAAACCTTTTCGCTCGACAATCTGCTCAAGGTTTTAGAACCGGTGAAGCGATTGCGTCTTGTCATGCTCGATGCCTGCCGCGACAACCCGTTTGCGCGCAGCATGAAGAGGTCGGTCGGAACGCGCTCGGTCGGACGCGGACTCGCCGCGATCGAGCCTACGAGTGTGAATACGCTGATCGGATTTGCAGCCAAAGCGGGCTCCTACGCCCTCGATGGCGAGGGCGTGAACAGTCCTTACGCTACCGCTGTGTTGAACAACGTTGCGACGCCGGGGCTCGATCTGCGTATCGCTTTCGGGCGGGTGCGCGACGAAGTGCTGAAATCCACCATGAACAAGCAGGAGCCGTTCGTCTACGGTTCGCTCGGCGGTTCGAACATATCGATTGTCGATGCTCCCGCGGCATCTAACACGGGCACAATACCTCCGTCGCAAGCGCCGGTGCCGTCGGTCGACCGTGCCGCGCAAGCGTGGGCGGCAACCAAGGATACGACGAGCCCTGCGATCCTGGAGGATTTCATCAAGCACTTCGGATCAACCGTTTATGGTTCGATGGCTCGCGCGCGGCTGCAAGAATTGCGAGCTGCAGCGCCGAAGCCGCCAGATAAAGTCGCCGTGGCTGCTCCAACCGTCCGTTCGGGCGCACAAGACGGAGTCAAAGGACCCTATGGCGCCATTGCCTATAGCCCGGGCAACGGCACTTATGGGTCCGCCCTACA
Organism: Hyphomicrobiales bacterium; assembly: GCA_003169835.1. Classification (GTDB taxonomy): domain Bacteria; phylum Pseudomonadota; class Alphaproteobacteria; order Rhizobiales; family Xanthobacteraceae; genus PNAI01. Next base: position 164,664 of record PNAI01000048.1, read on the forward strand.
ATACGCCAACCGGCCGCTGGCCGAACAGCAAGCCATGCGCGAGTGCGGTAAAAGCGATTGCCAGATTGCAGCATGGTTCTTCAACAGTTGCGGCGCTTTGGCTACAGACAGTGATGGCGCCTGGGGTGCGGACTACAATAATGATGAGCAGCGGGCGCGGGCTCTCGCGCAGGCGCGTTGTGCGAAAGAAGGCGGCGCAAACTGCAAGATTGTGTATTCCATCTGTTCGCAATGACCCGCGGCGATGAGCCGTCCATGGCCGTGCAACAGCATCCGCTAGAAAATCTTTCGCAAAACTTATCCCCGCTCGACGTTCTCAGATGGTCGAGGGTGAAGATTTCTACTCCGCCTTGGCGCCCGATTGGCGGATTACTTCCGCCCATTTTTTGGTTTCGGCCGCGAGGAAGGCGCGCACTTCCGTCTCGTTTGCGGTGCCCGGCTCGGAGCCGAGCTCGTTAAGGCGTTTGACGATGTCGGGCGACCCGATCACTTTGCCGACCTCGGCGCGCAATTTTGCAAGCACCGGCGCAGGCGTCTTCACGGGTGCGACCAAGGCCACCCAGGACGAGGCGTCAAAACCCGGCAGGCCCTGCTCGGCGACGGTCGGCAAGTTCGCCAGCGCGGGCGCGCGTTTCGCACCGGCATTTGCCAGCGCGCGCACTTTGTTGGCTTCGATCTGCGGCAGACTGCCCGGCAGAAGATCGAACATCATCTGGATGTGGCCCGCGATCAGGTCGCTCATCGCGGGTCCGGTCCCGCGATACGGCACATGGGTCATTTCGACTTTCGCCATGCTTTTCATGAGCTCGCCGGAAAGATGCGGCGTCGAGCCGTTACCGGCGGAGCCGAAATTAATCTTGCCCGGATTATTTTTGGCGTAGGCGATCAGCTCTTGAACATTCTTCACCGGCACGCTCGGGTTCACCATCAGCACGATCGGGGTGCGCGCGAAGAGCGCAATTGGTGCGAAATCCTTTTCCGGATCGAACGGCAGGCCCTTGGTGTAGAGCGTTTGATTGACGGACAGCGGGCCGGGTGCGGTGAACAGCAGCGTGTAGCCGTCGGGATCGGATTTGGCGACGGAGTCCGCGCCGGTGTTGCCACCGGCGCCGGCGCGGTTTTCGACGATGACCTGATGACCGCCGAGGTTTTCGCTCAGCTTCTGAGCCAGCATGCGTGCGGTGATGTCGACCGAGCCGCCGGGTGGGAACGGATTGACGATGCGTATCACGCGCTCGGGATAGATCTGGGCGCCAGCTTGGATCGTAAGCGCGAGCACCGACGCGATGCTCGACACGATGGCAACGAGCAGACAACGCAAAGTCGACATCGTGGAACTCCTTAGCTTCAGATATGCTGTGCCAAGCCTAAGCCAATTCGGCAACGGCTGCCAGCGCGGGTGGTGTGCCAATTTCGGAGCAAGTTATTTTTTCTGTCTCCGTCCTTCCAATTCCATAAACTTGGCGAACCTAGCGAGTGGAACGCCATACCAGCGTTTAGAGTTCGCTGGCGCCCATAGGAGACCGCTGGGCTTGATGCGCAAATGGCCGACTCGTTTATTTCCGCGAACGATTGTGAAGTCCTCAAATTTTGTAGGATGAAAAGAGTTCGTAGACATAATGTTCTTCCTTCACTAATTTAAACGTTGCTCAAACACATTGGCGGCTTATCTAATTGGTTAGACCAAAGTGTTTGGATTTTATTATGCCGCTTTCGCCATATTAGAACGCTACTCCAGCGCGAGCAACCTTGACAGCATGTCGCGGCCCGGACAGTTTGCAGACTGCTTTTGAGATGGACATTTCATGGCACACCTGCGTCTGAATTTCGCCTGCGGGCCCTACGATCGCACGCAAGCGTTGCGCGACGGCACGATCAATCCTGAGGGCATCGAGCTGAATTATTTGACGATGCAACCAGCCGAGATTTTCTGGCGGATGCTGCAATTCAAGGAATTCGACGCGTCGGAAATGTCGCTGTCGAACTACACCACGCTGGTGAGCGAGGGAAACCCGCCGTTCATCGCGGTGCCGGCGTTTCCCTCGCGCGTCTTCCGCCACGGCTATTTCTTCATCAACACGGCCAAGGGCATCACGAGCGGCGCCGATCTCAAGGGCAAGCGCGGCGGCGTGCCGGAATACAGCATGACGGCCGCGGTCTACATGCGCGGGCTGATGCAGCACGAGTTCGGTGTGAAGCCCAGCGACGTGGAATGGGTGCAGGGTCGCGCCGATCGGCTTGGCCGCAAACTGCCGGCGGATATCCGGCTCACGCAGGCGCAGGTTGGTTCTGAACTCGGCGATCTGCTTGAACGCGGCGAGATTGATTTTCTGATCACCGCGAACAATCCGCTTTCGTTCCGGCGGGGCGCGAAAAATGTGCGGCGGCTATTTCCGAACTACGCGGAGATGGAGAAAGACTATTACCGGCGCACGAAAATTTATCCGATCATGCACACAGTTGTGATCCGCCGCGATATCTATGAGCGCGATCCTTGGGTCGCCATGAATCTGTACAAGGCGCTGTGCGAAGCAAAAGAGCACTGCTACCGCCTCCTGCTCGAAGCCGGCGCGCCGAAGGCATCATTCGCCTGGCTGCAGCCGATGATCGAGGAAGAGCAGGCCATCATCGGCCGCGACTGGTATCCGTACGGCATCGCGCAGAACAAGCCTTCGATCGAGGCGCTGCTGCAATACACCCACGAGCAGGGATTGTCGCAGCACCGCCTCAAGATCGAGGACTTGTTCGCGCCGAGCACGTTGCGCGACATTCCGCTCAGCGAGGGGCAGCGGGTATAGTGCCGCGCGCTCATTAAAAAATGATGATTCAATCCGAAGTAAATCGCATTAGCCGGTTCGCGCTCTCGTCCAACGGGCTTCGTTTGCATTATTTGGAATATGGTTCGAGGTCTGATTCTCAGACGTCGGTGATTTGTCTGCCGGGATTGACCCGCTCGGCCGAGGATTTCGATCGCCTTGCGCGCGTTCTCGCCGCGGCCCCGAATGGGCGCGGACGAAGGGTGCTGGCTTTGGATTATCGCGGGCGCGGCGGCTCAGACTGGGACATGGATTGGACGCACTACAATGTGCAGGTCGAACTCCAGGATATTCTGACGACGCTCGTGGCAGCCGAAGTGACGAACGCAATATTTGTCGGAACGTCGCGTGGCGGGCTGCACATCATGCTGCTCGGCGCGCTGCAGCCATCATTGATGTGCGCCGCCGTCATCAACGACATCGGGCCGGTGGTCGAAATGGCCGGCCTCATGCGCATCAAATCCTATGTGGGTAAATTGCCGCCGCTGACGTCGTGGAAGGACGCCATTGATTTCATCCGCCAGGCCGCGTGCGCGCATTTCATCGATGTCAGTGAGGACGATTGGGAAACATGCGCGCGGCAGACCTTTGCCGAGGAGAATGGAAAATTTCAGTTGCGGTACGATCCAGCGCTCATGTGCACGCTTGAGGCGATCACGCCTGATGCGCCCATGCCGCAGCTTTGGCCACAGTTCGAGGCGCTGGCGGGGATTCCGCTTATGGGAATTCGCGGCGAGAATTCCGATATTCTCTCAGCCGATACATTTGCGGAAATGGGTCAGCGTCACCCGCATTTCGAGTCGTTCGTCGTCAAGGGCCAGGGGCACGCGCCACTGCTCCTCGACGCCCCGACGATTTCGGTGATCGCAGAATTTATCGAACGCGTTGCTTAAGCCGCGTTTGTTTGCATCGCGCGCCACACGCGCGCGGGCGTTGCCGGCATTTCAACGTCTTTGACACCGTATTGCGCGAGAGCGTCGACGATGGCGTTGATGATGGTGGGCGGGGCGCCGACGGTGCCGGATTCGCCTGCGCCCTTCACGCCGATCGGGTTGCTGCGGCAGCGATCGGGTAATTCATGCAGATCGAACGACGGCATGTCATCGGCGCGCGGCATGCAATAATCCATGAACGATCCCGACAATGGCTGGCCGGATATCGGTTCGAATTCGACTTTTTCCATCAGGGCCTGCCCGATGCCCATGGCGAGTCCGCCGTGGATTTGTCCCTCGAACAGCAACGGATTGATGATGATTCCGGAATCATCGACTGCGTTGTAGCGGGCGAGCTCCACGCGTCCGGTTTCCGGATCGACCTCGACTTCGCAAATGTGACAACCGTTGGCGAAATTCGGCCGCGTCGGGGTGAATGTGCCGACCGCTTCGAGGCCTAAGCCGAATTCGGCCGGCCAGCCCACGGGCGCGAACGTGCGTTTGACGAGGTCGACGAGGCGGATGGTCTTGTCGGTGCCGACAACTGTGAATTTGCCTTCGGCAAACGCGATATCGCCGGCCGCGGCTTCGAGGACATGCGCGGCCATCTTTTTGGCTTTCTCGATCAGAACATCGGCGGCGTTTTTGAGCGCCGATCCGCCGATGGTCATGCTGCGCGAGCCGTAGGTGCCGCGGCCGAAACCGACCTGGTCGGTGTCGCCCTGGATCATGCGCACGGTGGAAAAATCGACGCCCAGCCATTCCGAGACCATTTGCGCGTAGACGGTCTCGTGTCCCTGGCCGTGGCTGTGGGTGCCGGCAAGCACCGTCACCGTCGCGTTTTCGTCGAAGCGGATTTCCATGCGGTCGTTGAATGGCCCGCAGATCTCCATGAAATAGGCCATGCCGCGCCCGCGCAGCTTGCCGTTTTTCTTGGAGTCCGCGCGGCGCTTGGCAAAGCCTTTGAGGTCGGCGGCTTCGAGCGCCATGTCCATCACGGCTTCATAGTTGGCGCTGTCGTGCACAAGCATGAGCGGCGTCTTATAAGGGACCGCAGGCGCCGTGATTAGATTGCGCCGGCGCAGTTCGGCGGGATCGATGTTCATTTCGCGCGCGGCCGCATCGACCAGCCGTTCCATCACATATATGGCTTCCGGTTTGCCGGCGCCGCGATACGGTCCGATCGCGGTCGTATGCGTGTACACGGCGCGCAGGATGATATGCGCTGCGGGAATGGCATAGACATTTGTGTAAGCCATCGAGCCCAAGCCTGCCGGCACGCTCGCGCTATAAGAAAGATAGGCGCCTTGCGCGTAGTCGGTGGATACGCGCAGGCCCAAGAATTTTCCGCCAGCATCGAGCGCGAGCGAAGCTTCGCTCACACAATCGCGCCCGTGGGTGTCGCTCACGATGGCTTCCGCGCGCTCGGCGACCCATTTCACCGGGCGGTTTATTTTGCGTGCTGCCCACACAACGAGCGCGTCTTCGGGAAACACGCCGCCCTTCATGCCAAAGCCGCCGCCGACATCGGGAGAAACGACCCGGAAATTGACCTCGGGTTCGTGAAAAATTGCGCCGGCCAAGACAGTGCGCATTTTATGCGGCACTTGCGAGGAGCTATGAAGCGTCGAGCGTCCCATCGCGGCGTCATGCATGCCGAGCGATGTGCGCGTCTCCATGGAATTGGCCGAGAGTCGATTGTTGACGATTTTGAGCGACACCACATGCGCGGCATTCTTGAATGCGGTGTCGGTCGCGGCCTTTTCTCCGCGCTCCATCGCAAACCAGATGTTGTTGGGCGCGCCTTCCCACACCAGCGGTGCGCCGGGTTTGGCGGCCTGATCGGTCGCGATTGCGGCCGGAAATTCCTCGTAATCGACCCGGATCAGCTCGGCGGCATCGCGCGCCTGGTGCAAAGTTTCGGCAACGACGAACGCGACCGGATCGCCGACGTGCCGCACGACGTCATGCGGGAGGATCGGATGGAGCCCCATGAAGGCTTTGAGCGGTCCGCCGAAAGCGATCGGCGGCGCGCCGCAGGGCAGGCTGCCGAGGTTTTCCGCTTTGACATCGGCGCCGGTCAATACAACGAGCACGCCGGGCGAAGCTTCGGCCTTGGCGACATCGATGGACTTGATGCGTGCGTGCGCGTGCGGGGAGCGCAGCACGTAGCCGTAGGCCAGACCTGGCGGCGCGAAGTCGTCCACATAGCGCCCGCTGCCTCTGAGGAAGCGCGGATCTTCGGTCCGCGGCACCGGTTGCCCGATCCCGAATTTCATGATTGTCCATCTCCTGCGGCCGCGATATCCCATCTAACGCAAAAATCAATCGGACCACAATCGAGGGTGAAATGGGTGAATTCGCGATCGGCCAGGTGGTGTCACGGTTCGAGGACCCGCGGCTGCTGCGGGGCGGCGGGCGCTATGTGGACGATATCGTGCTGCCCGGCATGGCGTTTGGGCACGTACTGCGCTCCCCTCACGCCCATGCGCGCATTCGCAAGATCGATGTTACGGCCGCCAAGGCTGCGCCCGGAGTGCTAGCTGTGCTGACCGGCGCCGACTGGATCGCCTCGGGCTGGGGCGATCTGCCGGTCCCCGGCGGCATGAAACGCCGCGATGGCTCGCCCAACTACCGCCCGCGCTATCCAGCTCTGGTCAAGGATCGCGTGCGCTGGGTCGGCGATTATGTTGCGTTCGTCGTGGCGGAGACCAAGCATCAGACCGCCGACGCCGCCGAACTCATAGAAGTCGATTTCGAACCGCTGCCTGCCGCGGTTGGGACCGCTGAGGCCGCGAAGCCGGGCACGCCGTTGGTGTGGGACGACTGCAAGGACAATATCTGCTTCGTTCAGGTCTTCGGCGATAAGACCGCGACCGATGCGGCGTTTGCGAAGGCGGCTCATATCGTCAAGCAGCATCTTGTGATCAACCGCGTGACCACCGCATCGATGGAGCCGCGCGGCTCGATCGGCGACTACAACGCAGCCGACGATCACTACACGATCTACACCACGTTGCAGCGTGCGCATCCCTATCGCAACGAACTTGCCAAAAACGTGCTCAAGGTTCCCGAGCACAAGGTGCGCGTTGTCGCAGGCGATATCGGCGGCAGCTTCGGCATGAAGTCGGCGATCTATAATGAGGTTGCACTGGTGCTGTTGGCTTCCAAAACGATCGGCCGGCCAGTGAAATGGATGAGCACCCGCTCGGAAGCTTTCTTGAGCGACGCGCAGGCGCGCGACAATGTCGTCGATGCGGAGATGGCGCTCGATAAGGACGGCATATTCCTCGGGTTTCGTGTGGTCTCGACCGTCAATGCCGGCGCCTTTCTGCAATCGGGCTTCCAGGCCTACACCGCAAACCTCGGCACGCTCGCAGGCGTGTATCGAACGCCCGCCATGTACGTAGACTCGACGGCGGTGTTCACCCATACGCATCCGTGCCGGCCATATCGCGGCAACGGGCGGCCGGAAGCCGCCTATGTGATCGAACGCATGGTCGATGTTGCTGCCGCCGAGCTGAAGATGGATCCGGCCGAGATCAGGCGGAAAAACTACATCGCGCCGGAGGCGATGCCGTTCAAGACCAGTCTCATCTTTACCTATGACTCCGGCGAGTTCGACAAGACCATGGAGCTGGCGCTGAAGCTTGCAGACATTGCGGGATTCGAATCGCGGAAAAAAGACGCGCACAAACGCGGCAAGCTGCGGGGCTTAGGGCTGTCCAACACCATCGAGCGCGCGGCCGCGGTGGGTCTCGAGGGTGCCGAAATCCGCTTCGATCGCTCAGGCACCGTGACGATGCTCTCCGGCAGCATCAATCAGGGCCAGGGCCACGAGACCGTGTTCAAGCAGATCGTCGCCGACCGGCTCGGGATTCATCCCAACGACATCGAGTATATCCAGGGCGACACCGATAAGGTGTTCTTCGGCGAAGGCACCGGCGGCTCGCGTTCGGCCACCATGTCGGGGTCGGCTTTCCACAATGCCTCGGAGAAAATCATCACCAAAGCCAAGGCGATTGCCGCGCACAATCTCAAAGTGGATGCCGCCGACGTCAATTTCGCCGAAGGCATCTTCTCCAGCGCCAAGACCAACCAGACCATCACGATGAAGGAGGTCGCGGAGGCCGCGGTGAATCCCGCGAAGCTGCCGAAGAACATGGAGCCGGGGCTCAACGCCAATGCGGTGTACACCGCGCCGGTCGAGAATTTCCCGAATGGCTGCCATGTGTGCGAACTCGAAATCGACCAGGACACCGGCGAGGTTGAGATCGTGCGCTACAGCGTGGTGGACGACGTCGGCACCGTGCTCAATCCGCTCTTGCTCAAAGGCCAGATCGTCGGCGGCGTGGCGCAGGGCGTGGGGCAAATCCTCATGGAGGACATTCATTTCGACGCGGAGGGCCAGCTCGTCACGGGCTCGTTCATGGACTACGCGATGCCGCGCGCGCGCGATTTGTCGATGGTCGAGGTCAAATGCAATCCGGTGCCGACCAAGACCAATCCGCTCGGCGTCAAGGGTGCGGGTGAAGCCGGTTGCGTCGGCGCGCTGCCGGCGGTGGCCAATGCGCTGGTGGATGCGCTCGCAGAATTCGACGTGCGGCACATCGAGATGCCGGCGACGCCGGAAGTGGTGTGGCGCGCGATGCGGAATGGAAGGGGTTGAAACGGATGGTTCGCCGAGCAGCGCAATCGATCGCCCGCACCGTCCGCCTTGTCTGGGTCCGGGGGGCGTCGTCTTCTATCGAAACGACGCGTTCGAGACTTACGAGGCGTTGCGGAAGGCGGTCGATCAATCAAATGGACGACTAGCGATACGTTTCGCGGTCGGTATCGGGGGTAAAGCGGAAAACATCTGCTCACTTCGAGGTTTACCGGTTTTGACCTAGGCTGTGTGAAAACTCCGGCATTCAATTTACGTATAGAAATTCCGTCTCGATTTCGTCGATTTGCAAACCATCAGTACTGGCAATCACTGCCGGGAAAAGACAATAGAGAAAACAATTCTGCGCATTCTTGGCTCGTGGACGTTTTCACACAGCCTTGACTCAGAGCAGACATCGACGGCCCACGACTATGCGTCTGTAACGATAGCCGCCGGTTGGGAGCTATGTTGAGCAATCGCATCGCGGAAAGCATCACAAGTGCGGCAGACCTTATATATACATTTTACTTACGCTGTTTACTCTGTGCCCTTGCCCAATCCACAATCCGTCCGGCCAGCGTCTACTACTTTGGATCCGTTTTTGGGAGAGATTCAGTCTTGGGCGGGACGCCATCGGGTGGCTCTCGAAGGTGAATACGCGGGCTGGTTCGATTGGCATCCATTACCAACTCACTATTGAGATCGACGGCTTTATCTACCAGCGCGTTACCAATGGTATCTAGCTTGTCGGCATTGTCGCTTTGTTTATCTGCAATCTCGTGTTGCCTATCTGCAATCTCGTGCTGAGTTTTGGCGACATCAAAGCAATCCTGCGCTTTGTCCATAAGCACAGCGACCGATTTCTCAGCTAGTTTCTTTTCAAAATGCATTGGCCACATTCTTCCCGGCCTGACGACGTCAGCACCATAAGATTTGGTGGCTCTTTATGCACTTATAAGATGGTGGCCGCATCAGTGATTTTACTGAGTTTCAAATCCGTCCCACTGCGGACGTGAAGCGTACTCAAGACGAACATCGTCGAAACCACGCGACTGACACTAAGCAGGCCTGAGGGCGAGGCGACGATAATTGGTGGTCAATATTGCACAGACAAACGCTGGACAATCGTCCATCTTGACCTTTATGCGCAACGATTTTTTCTTTTCGGCGGCAGAAATCGAGCCAAAACCGCATAGGTCGTATTTGTACGCATAAGTTTTAGATCAATGATTGCCCGTAAACTTCGAGAAGAATTTCACGACACGGAATCCAGTGAGGTTAAGGACGCAGCATGAATACACTTCGTGTGCTTTGCATCGACGACGAACCCGACATCTGCGAAGTCGTGGCGATCTCGCTCGGCCTTGACCCCGAATTTGAGGTGCGCGTTTGCGCTTCTGGCAAAGATGGACTCGCCGCTGTCGCGGAAATTCGGCCCGACCTCATCCTCCTCGACGTCATGATGCCGAATATGGATGGACCGATGACGCTCGGATATTTGCGGGAGAATCCACAGACTGGCGACATTCCCGTCGTTTTCATGACCGCCAGTGTGCAAAGGCGCGAACTGGAGCGCTTTAAGTCGCTGGGGGTGGTGGGCGTCATCGCCAAGCCATTCGATCCGATAACGCTCGCGGCTTTGGTGCGTAGTCACATGCAGCCGGCCCTTGTAGGATGAACTTGCTTCCGAGCATGTGCATGCGAGAGCGCGTAGGGCGGATTAGGCGCACGCCGTAATCCGCCAATTCAGGCGCAATACGCTTCGCTATTGCGCCCTACGGGTGAAAACACTTTCTTCGATGATATTAGGTGGCTCCCCGGGCCGGATTCGAACCAGCGACCAACCGGTTAACAGCCGGTTGCTCTACCGCTGAGCTACCGAGGAATAGGCCACAACCCGCGACAGGGCGCATATAACAAAGGCTTGAACATTTGCATACAGCGGGATGCGCGGACCCGCGCCGCAGCCGGTCCATCATGGCGCGATTGTCGGCGATTATGTGACGCACAATTGTGCGCCAGACTGCCCAGCGATCGAGCCGAGGAAGCGAACCCGGATTTCTTGTTTAACTCATATATATATCAATATCTTGCCTGTGCAGGCGGGTGGCATGTTCCTTGCGACTGTAAACCCTGAAAGCCAGGGCCGCGGTGGGGCGAATTGAACGCTCGCATGCGGCGCCAGCCCTCGCGGGAGACTTAAGACCATGCGCACATTCCCCATCTTTCTTGGCCTCGACGGCAGTCGCGTCGTCGTGGTTGGCGGTGGCGAGCAGGCCGCGCAGAAAGTGCGGCTGCTGCTCAAGACGCCGGCGCGCATCGATGTCATCAATGAGACGTTGTGCGATGAGCTGAGCGAACTTGCGAAATGCGGCCGCATCGGTTGGCGGCGCGTGTTTGCGCCTGGCACGCTCGACGGCTGCCGTCTCGTCTACGCGGCGGCTGATGCGGAGACCAATGCGCGGGTCGCGCATGCGGCGAACGAGCGTAATATTCCGATCAATGTCGTCGACGATCCTGCACTGTGCACGTTCCAGATGCCGGCCATTGTCGATCGCGCGCCGGTGGTTGTCGCGATCGGCACCGAGGGCACGGCGCCCGTCCTCGCGCGTCAGATCAGGGCGCATCTGGAAAGCTGGCTGCCGCCGCGGCTTGGGCCACTTGCCGCGCTTGCCGGCGCATTGCGCAAGCACGTCAATGGCCGGCTTCGAGCCGACGCGCGCTCGCGGCGGCGATTTTGGGAGCTTTTTTTCAGCGGCAAGACACGCGCGTTGATGCTGGACGGCAACGAAGCCGGCGCGCGTGCCGAGGCGGAGTCTTTGCTGTCCGACGGCGAGTTCAACGCTCCCTCGCGCGGGCGCGTTTCGCTGGTCGGCGCGGGTCCCGGCACTGCCGATCTGATGACGCTGCGCGCGCTACGGCGTCTGCAGGAGGCCGACGTCATCGTGCACGATCGGCTGATCGATCCGTCCGTTCTCGACTGCGCGCGCCGCGATGCGCGCCGTATCGATGTCGGCAAGACGCCCGGGCAAGTTTGCATCGCGCAAGCCGGGATCAATGAGATTCTCATCGCGGAAGCCAAAGCCGGCAACGACGTGGTGCGGCTCAAGGGCGGCGATCCGATGATTTTTGGCCGGATCGGCGAGGAGATGGCGGCGCTGGATGCGGCCGGTATCTCCTATGACATCGTGCCGGGTGTCACCTCGGCGACCGCGTGTGCGGCAGAGGCCAACATCGCGCTGACGCATCGCGACGAGGTGCGCTCGGTCGTTTTCTTGACCGGCCATTCCACGGCCGGCGTCACCGCCTACGATTGGACCGCGCTCGCCAGGCCGGGCACGGTTTTCGCGCTCTACATGGCAGTGAGTGCCGCGCCGCGCATTCAAGCCAGTCTGCTTGCCGTCGGGGTGCCGGCGGATACGCCGGTTGCGATCGTCGAAAAAGGATGCTCAAGCGCATCGCGGACGGTGCATGCGACTTTGGCCGGGCTGGAGCGGTCGATCCACGACAACAAGATCAGCAATCCCGCGTTGCTGTTCGTGCGGTATGCCATGAAGGGAGCGGATCAAGTGTCGAGTCGCGAGTCCTTCGAATCCTCGGTTCGCAGGTCAATCGAGTCCGAGCGGAAGAATGCGGCGATGCCGTTCAGCGCCGGTATGCTGGCGTGAGCAACTTTCGGCGGGGCGATTTAAGTTCGCGCTTGGTGGTTTGTCCTAGCGGCGACGCGGCTGGATGATCTGGCCGTTGCAAACGCCGGGGTGCAAGATAAGCGCTCCCTCCAGGATGGCCGAACATCTGTTGGCATAAAGCCGTTCCCGGCCTTCGTCGTCTTTGCCGCAAACCAAATCGATCCTTCCCGAGCAGGTCGTCGGGCAAACCGAAGCCATATCGACGACGCCTCTATATTGTTTGTGCTCAAAATAATGTCCGTGAATTCTATTTCTGCCCTCGGAATAAGGTGTCAGCACCGTCCCCCTGCCGATTTCGCGCGCGGCGCAGTCATTGAAATACGCCTTGTTGCGGAAAACCAAAGTCCGCGGCTCCTTCTCCATTATTTCTTCCGCGACTCTGCGATCAATGGGTTCATCCGGCCTATTCGCGCGCACGATGACGCGTGCGCAAACCGGTTCATAGATCGCGGGGCATGATGGGGCTGGCGGCAGGGTCTCGCATTCGCGCTGATTGCCAATGACGATGGCGCCGTCTTGCTCGGCAAAACACGAGTTGGAATATCTGGCGACAATGTTGGAACGCGTTCTGGCGCAGACCGGAATCCATTCAGCGCTGCAGTTGAAGGGCCGCGCCTGAGGGCCTCGCGGAGAAAACCGTCCGTCGCGATATTCGCGGCCGTCTCGATATTCACGGCCATCGGTGCGGTAGTATTCCTGTGCGAACGCTAGCGTGCTTGCCAAACTCAACAAGCAGACTGCACTCAACAACTTTTTCATCACATAACCCCCAACGCCACAGGACCACGTCTACACGCGATCATCCGCCACTACGCGTCCCAATCTAGAACCGCCGCCACGGCTGATCCGAGATTGTCTGCCTTCTCCAAAAGCTTCCCTCTTCAGGTCGTGAGCGATCCAATTGACCGAAGATACATACTTCCGCGTCGCGATAATCCGACGCGGATCGATAATTCATCTGTATCCTGCGAATGATGCGACGCTCGCCGACCAGGTCCAGTGCGCGCGATGGTTCGCCACTGCGGAGAAGAAGGTCGTCATTTCCCCCGGTGGTATATTCTTCAGACGCGCCATTCTCAAAAATAACCTTGAACGATCGCACCAATACGTCGCCTCTCCGTGCAACGAACCGTATCGCACCGAAGGTGCCTTCTTCACGTCCAACGCGGTACACGTCAAAATCGGGGCGCGTTTGCGCCAATTGGCAGCCGATCTCTTTCCAGTCGGCCTGGCCCGCCGGGCCCGGACGGTCGTTTGGCCGATTGCCGGACGGATTTCGAGGGGGCCGATCGGGTGCCGTTCGTCCGTTGAGGCAGACCGTTGCCGATTCACTGGATCCGTCACGTCTGTCACGCGACTGAAATGCCAATTCGATCGTTTCAATGTGATGCGGGTTATCTTCAAAGAAATACGGCGTACTGCCGTCTCTGGAAACCGAGAATGGTTCCGCGTGCCGGCGATCGTGCCTTTGGTTGGCGAGGACCATGTCCAATTTTTCGACGCGGACGCCGCTCTGGAAGGCCTGCACCTGAACGCCGCTGAAACGACCGCGGTTGCGACCGACGTAGACGGAGAGCGCCGCACCCGCTGCTCCGACTGATTGGCATTCGAACCGTTCCCAGCCCGCCGGCGGCGGCGGTATATCTGCCATTGGTACAATTGGAGGGACAACCGGTATCGGCGGACCGCGTAGTCCTTCGACGCAGGCGACAGCCCTTCCTCTGACGCTGGGAACCGAATTGTAAAACAGATCGATCTCGCGGATACGCTGCGGACCTTGATCTAAGGTAAAGCGCGGCGATCTGCGATCTCTTTGAATCTCCAGCCCGGGCGGATTTTGCACCAGAATCTGAGATGCACCGCCAAAGAAGCGCACTGCGAATGTATTCACTTGAACTGCGTTCTCACGCACATCAATCCGGAGTGCGCGAAATGAGTCTCCCTGGTTTTGGACTCTAATTCGGTCTAAGTCCCGGCCAAAGTCGACGACTTGGCATCCCAGCTGCACCCAATTCCTGACTTCGGTTCCACCGTCGCGTGCCGCCAAGCCTTCCACACATATTTTTCTGTCCGAACTGACAGACTGGGATCCAAATACGATTTCGATGTCGCGTATCTCATGCGAGCGTCCCCGCAGGTCCAGGGGGTCGCTCGATGTGCCGGCGTTAATTGGCGCGATTGTGGAAACAGGAACAACATCGATGTCGCCATTGGGAAGCGCCACTTTGACTTCCGCGAGGCGAACGTCGCTCCCGAACGCGCTTAGCCGGATCGCGCTGAAGCGTCTATTGTCGACGTCTACGCGAAACCGTTTTACCTCGGCCTGATCGTTGCCTTGGATTGGCCGACAGCCGAACTGGACCCACCTTGCCGAAGCTTGTTCTTGTCGGTCGCGTTCCGGCCGTGCTACATCTCGCTCGCGTTGCGGCCGTACTCCATCCCGGTCGCGCAGCACCGGCTGTGCCGCTGCGATATTGACCGCAAAACACGCGACCGCCGACGCGATGATGCATGCACGTGCAATTAGCATCGTCTTCTCCCGCAACAAGATGAGAATTCCCCGCCAGCGAAGGTAGTATATTCATGGGTTTCCGGGCAACCCAGCTTTCGTCTCAAGCTGTGGGGTCTAATGGTGGGATCATGTTGCTAAACAGCAACATACAGATGAATAGGTCTATGTGTGCAAGGACAAGGGCGACGCATCAAGAATGTGGCGGAGCTTGCGGCGTTTGAGCAGGCTGTGGAATTCGGCAGACGTGATCGCGGGGCTTAAAGAGATCGCTGCAAAGCTTTGTCAGACCCGAAAACTTGGTTGCGCTGCATTGCAGCGGGTGCCAGCCAAAGTGGAACCGGTTTGAACGCTCGTTTGGCGCGCGTTGGCGAAATGATGCGCGCAGTGCTCTTAACTGCTGGTGTTAAATTTCAAAGATCGAGCGTGCGCACAACGGCAATCGATTGCTATCGATTGCCGTTGTGGTGCTTAACGTCGCAGTCAATGATCGTTGCGGCGAGGCTTCGGCCGATCAGAACCGATAATTTATGCCAGCGCGCAAGATGTTCGTGTGGAAGCTGGCATCGGAGCCGAGGACGGATCCGCCGCGGCCGAGATCGACATAGAGATATTCGACTTTGGCGGTCACTGGTCCAGAGATCGCCGCTTCGATCCCGCCGCCAAGCGTCCAGCCGGCCTTCGTGCTGCTCGCACTGCCGACTCCCGCAACTGATGTCCTGATGTCGCCGACTGCAAGACCGCCCGTGACATAGGGCATGACCCGATCCATGGCGTAGCCGAGTCGTCCGCGCGCCGTACCGAGCCAGCTGTTGCGGGCTTCGCAAGAGGTCAAGGCGCAGGCTCCGCTGCCGCGAAGATTTGTCCAGTCGATGTCGCCTTCGAGACCGTACACCATCTGGCCGGCTTGCCAGTTGTAGCCCAGCGTGCCGCCGATCAGGCCGCCGGAGGTACGAATCGAATTGCTGGAAAATGGTGCGGAGAAATTGGAGTTGCCCCATCCGCCGCCGCCGTTGAGACCGATATAAGCGCCGGTCCAGTTGTAAGCGACGTACAGCGGTTCCCGGGGTGCCTGCCTCGCGCGCGGCGCAATGTCAGCGGCCAGTGCCGCCGAAATTCCAATGGCCGTCATGAGTACGCAACCGGTAGCAAAAACGAACTTCCGCATGATCAATCTCCCATTGCTCTTGTCACATAACCAAAAATGAATAATTCGCCGTGTTCTTGATGCTTCAACTTTTAGGCGCTGGCTTATCGATTCTTGCAGCTTGTCTTGCAGCTTGATCTGGTTTTGCCGCTTGAACATCAGAATGCGGCGATATTACTTGGCATCGCCGCATTCTGTCGTAATGCGAACGCTACTGCTTGATGACGTCTATGACCTTGTGGGTCGACGGATCGACCAGCACGACTTGGTCATCGATCTTGGCGTAGCGATATTTCTTTGCGTCCGGCACCTGCTTGGAAAGCGTGCCCGGAAGTGGTCGCAACGCCACCTGTGCCGGCACATTCGCACCGATTGAAGCCTGGAAATTCGCCGGCGCCTTGGCGCCCTTGTTCTTCCCAACGCTGTCCCAGATCGCCTGCTTCTGATCCGCGCTCAGGCTGAGTTGAGCTTGGGTCTGCGGCTGCGCCGAGGTTTGTAATTTGGACGGCGCAGCAGGCATTTGCGCGGACGGCGGCGGTGGCATGGCGCCCGAATCTCGCTTTGTGTTGGTGCTGGGATTTTGCGCCAGTGCGAATGTGACACTGGCCAGAAGCGCAAGCGTGACTGCGCCGTAGGTAAACCGCGACTGCATGAAAGCCTCCTTAGGGCTAAACGATGGACACACGGAACAACTCTCCGAGCCCAGTAACGTTTCACAATCGTTCGAATATATTTTCAGAGCGCTAAGACTAATTGCTGTGGATGCGTAAGTATCCGCCTCATTGAATGCCGCGCGGCCACAGTGCCGCCTGCTTTGCCAAAATTTTGCCACGGATGCGCGGCGCGCGCGCAGTTTCGCGGGCCGTTTCTGTCCACGCCGTAATGTATATGAACAAATGCAATCAGCGCGTTTTAGACCGAGTTCATGCCGGTCTGCGTAGCGTCATCGCACGATCGGTTGAGTGTTCAACCGACAAACCGGAGCGGGTTCGGCAAAACGAACCCTACGGGTGGGATGGCGGCCATGACACACGTTTATTTCCATTGTTCCAATGCGGCAGGGCTCTACTTCGACAAGCGGGGCGCCGACGTCGAGGATCTTGTCGAGGCGCACCAACGGGCGGTGCAAGTTGTTCGAGACTACATCAGCAGCCATGGTCCGGATGATTGGCGCGCCTGGATTCTGCATGTGCGCCGAAGATGGCGAAGAGCTCTTCCTGATGCCCTTCTCATGCATGCTGGGGAGGCCTCATTGAGGCCGTTATCGCCATGGTCATCATGTCATCGCTGCTGAAAGCAATTGGGTTGCCATCAGATACGCGCGCGCGGTGCGGTGCGAGCCTCAAATTCTGGGGCGGTGGGCTGCGCCGGCTGTTTCATCTGTTGCATGCGCCTTATCGGCCGGAATTTCATTACATGCGAGGGCCAGGTCCGAAATGCCGGGAAAAACATGACGAGGCGCGCGCCAAAGCTTCGACGCGCAATCCGGAGTGACGAATTGGGATTCCAAAAAGTATGCGCCGGACGGCTGCAGTCGGGGGGAGGGGTGAAATGCCGCCCGGCGCTGGCGTGACCATAGGGACCATGGCCACGTCTACTCAGATAACTCGCAAGGCTACACTTAAGTTGCCGCTAAATTTTGGATGTGGACAAGTTTCAAAGGCTTGGTTGCCGCAAGCTAAATCCCGAAGCGCGATTTGCCGTGCGAGTTGAGTTCACATGAACGCGTCGAATAATTTATGTGTGCGCTCCAGAGTCCATCCGCGACAGCGATCACGCCGCCTGTTCGCAGACCCACTCGCGCCGTAAGCGGCCGTTTTCGCCTCTGAGATACACCACGGCCTTTGCGCCGCGATCGCTGAGTTTTTGCGCGGCCTCAACCGCAAACAAGGTGGCCTCCGCTTGGGTCAGATAAGGGCCGAATTCCTCGTCGTTAAATTTGATCAACCATTGGTCGCGATCGTTTAGGATGTAATAGCGGGCGTTTCGCATGACATACCTCATCATCTGGTGAGGGATACATTTCGCTCTTTGGCACCCAACAAAAACGCACTCGGGTGCGGGTTGGTTCCAAAGAAACATTTACGTTATATTACAGTGGCTTATGGGTGATTATCGGCAAGGCCCGGGCATTTCACAGGTATTGCGGACCGCCCCCAGAGGTCGCCCGGTCAACCCGAGCGTTTGGTCCATTGCTCGTGCACACGCGTCGCCATTTCGCGCAGGTTCGTTTCCAGACTTTGCCAGCGCCTTCCGACGACGTCCCAATTCACCATGGGGCGCTCGTCGATTGCGACGCTTGACGGCGTATCTGCCGGGTTCACCACCTTGCCTGTGACGACGTCATAGGAGTATGCGCCGACGATAGTAAGAATGGCGCCGAAGATCATCCCTAGAAATACACGCATGATTTTCCTCCTCCTCCAACAGGAACACACATATTAAAACGCACTGAGTACATAAGAGTTGCATTTGTAGATCCCATGCAGCCAAAAAACCTCGACCATCGGCTTGATAAAAATTCTTTGGAACCAATGCGCGGCAAGCGCGTTTAATCGTTCCGGCCTTCTAAATTCGTTTCGTAATGATCTGATGCCTGGGCAATTTTTTGCCGCGTGGCGAGTAAATCGGAAATCGCCACGTATCGGTCATCTCACGCCATGATTTTGGCGTCATGTGTTGGCCTGTTCAGGATCTAAGCGGCACTAACCTGGGACCAACTCGGGACCAGGTCGTCGAACCTCTCGCGGATATTCGCGTTCTTATTGGTCACCGGCAAGGAGCTGGATCATGACGCATGACTATACGATCGGTATGGAGGAAGAATATTTCCTCGTCGATATCGAGACCAAGACCGCCGCAACGGCAATGCCGGAAGCGTTTTTCGAGGCCGTCAAGGCGGAGCTCGGATCGCAAGTCATGGGCGAGATGCTGCAGTCGCAAATCGAGGTCGTAACCACGCCGCACGTGGATATGGCGCGCGCTGCCGCCGAGTTGAAATATCTGCGCCAGACGGTGGCGGCCATCGCGGCCCGGCACGGCCTGGCGATCCTTGCGTCGGGCACGCATCCGACGGCGGAGTGGGGCATGTCGCTGCAAACGCAGAAGGAGCGCTACGACACAGTGATGCACGACCTTGGGATTGTGGGGCGACGCAATATGCTGTGCGGGCTGCACGTCCATGTCGAACTGCCTGATCCCGACGACCGCATCGACGTGATGTACCGCATGCTGCCGTATTTGCCGTTGTTTGTAGCGCTGTCCACGTCATCTCCGTTTTGGCAGTCGCATCGCACCGGGCTCAAGGGCTATCGGCTTGCCGCCTATAACGAGCTGCCGCGTACCGGCGTGCCGGAACTTTTCCGCACGCGCGAGGAGTTTGATGCCTATGTGCAGGCGCTGGTGCGTGCAGGTGTGATCGAGGATTCAAGCTATATTTGGTGGGCGATCCGGCCCTCGCTCGGACATCCGACGCTTGAATTGCGGGCGCCCGACTGCTGCACGCTGATCGATGATTCGATCGCGATCGCGGCACTCTATCGCTGCCTCGCCCGCCGGCTCACGTGCAGCCCGTGGCTCAACGCCGATATGACGCCGGTGATGCGTGCGCTTGTCGTCGAAAATAAATGGCGCGCACAGCGCTACGGCGTGCACGGCACTTTCGTCAACGAAACCGGTACCGGCGCAATCACCGTTGCTGAGATGCTCAATCAGGTCGTCGAGGATGTCATGCCCGATGCGGAAGCGCTCGGCTGTCTCGCCGAAGTGGCACGATGCCGCGCTATCGTCGGCGCGGGCACATCCGCGGATGCGCAGCTCGCGATTTTCGATGCGCACATTTTCGACGCGCACAATGACAGCAAGAAGTACGAGGGCGCGCTCAATGCCGTGACCGATTGGATTGCCGCGGCCACGCTGCAGCAAAATTAGATTTGAATAAAAATTAGAAATTGAATTGGGGCTTTTTGTGGCCCGCAACCTTCATGTGAGACGTGCGGCCATGGAACCGAACCATGTGCCAATCGTTGTTACTGTGATGCCAACCAACAGGAGGAAAGACCAATGAATTCGCATATCCGTGAAGGTGCCATGGTACTCGCGTTGCTGGGGAGCGTCGGGATTGCTTCCGCGCAGAATGCTCCGATGGCTCCGGCCGGTTCGTCGCCCGCAGCCAAGGCGCAAGACTCCATAAGCAAGACCACCAGCTTGCAATTGAGCGCCGCGCAGAAAACTTCGATCTTCCAGTCGTTGACGAAGGATAAGGTGAAATCGCCGCCGCCGGCCAATCTGCAGGTTACCGTTGGTGCGCAGATCCCGGCGTCGATCGAACTCTATCCGTTGCCGGCGAACATCGTGACGGAGGTTCCCGCGACAAAGGCGTACAAGTACACGGTCGCGCAAAATCAGGTGGTGATTGTCGATCCGACGAATATGAAGGTCGTCGAAGTCATCAAGCAGTAACACCGCTTGTTACCAAGGCTCGTAATCTTGTCGCTTCGGGCCTCATGGGCTCGGAGCGCAAGTTGCGCCTATTGCGTGGTGTTCCTGACGGACTTGATGACGGTGACCGGTAGTATGTCGAGATACGGCCCCATGAAGAACGCCTCGCCGGATCCCTCGCCATAGAGTCGATCGTGCGCATCAATCATCGCACGCATTGAATCGGCGCATGGCGGCATCGAGGCGACGATGAGATCGCGGACGTCGGCGGCTTCAATGGCAGTTCGAATTCGCGGATCAGCCGCCACGGCGCTTAGGATGCACTCGGTCGCCGAACGCACGAGCGGCTGCATGACGGCGCTTTTTTGTTGCGCGGACATTCCGTTCGACGCGTTTCCGAGTGCTGGCTGAATTCCAGACTCGACGGAGACGTTCACGATGAGCGATAGACCGATCAATGATCCAAGAATCATTTTCCTTCCCCCAGCCCCGAATGGAATCTAGCACGGGGTTCGCCGGGGACAATTCTAAATTTTCGGCAAGGCTAAAGAGTTAACGCCGCTAATTGTGGCAGTGGAGTCATTCAGCGGCCGACGACGAGCAAGTTCCCAGGCACGACGATGCGGCATTGAATCCCATCGGGCTCAAAAGACAGATGCACGTTGGCATCGAGCGTCTTTGCAAGATTTCGCTCGATGACGACGCTGCCAAATCCGCGCTGCTCGGGGGGTGAGACGGTGGGACCGCCGGTTTCGATCCAAACGATTTCAGCCGCTTTGGGATTTGTTTCCTGCGCCCAACCCCATGTGATCGAAACGTGACCGGACGGCACCGACAAGGCGCCGTATTTTGCAGCATTTGTGGCAAGCTCGTGCAACGCGAGCCCGATATTTTGTGCCGCCTCGGGCTTTAGGAACACGCTTGGACCGTCGACCGACAGCTGCGAATCTTCGCGATCGAGATAGTGGCCGAGTTGCGAGCGTACGAGATCGGACAGCAAGGCGCCGTGCCAGCTTTCTTGGACCAAGAGATCGTGTGAGGCAGCGAGCGCCTGCAGCCGTGCGGCGAATTGTTCGGTAAACTGATCGACCGTTTTCGAGCGCCGTGCCGTCTGGCGTGCCATTGCCTGAATGACTGCGAGCAGGTTTTTCGAACGATGCGTCAACTCCCGCATCAAGAGCCGCAGATGAACTTCGCCTTCCTTGCGGGCGGTGACGTCGACCGAAGCGCAGATCAGGCCTACGGACGCGCCGGTGACCTCGCGTAACGGCTCCATGTGCAGATCGAACCAGCGCTCCACCGCGCCATCCTGGATGCTCACTTCGCAGTCCTTGGGGCGTCCGGAATCAAGAGCTTCCTTCTTGAGGGCAACGATCGCGGGGCGACTTTTTGCGGGCAAGATATCTTCGTCGGTGCGGCCGACGATTTGCTGGGAATCCAGACCGAGCATGGGGGAACTGATCGAGATGTAGCGCAGTCCGAGATCCTGCGTGTAGACGGTCACGTTGGAACCACGCAATGCAAAGTCATAACGCTGGAGGGTCGTCTCCAGTTTTTCCGCGCGCGCGCGCTGCTCACTTTCGAGCGAGTGAATGCGCGAAATATTGATCGCGGCGCACATGATGCCGTTGATGTTGCGATCCACACCGTAGGTGGGAAAGATGCGGATCGCATAGACGGCGCGGCCTTCCGGCATCGTGTAGGAAATCTCGCACTCTTCCGGCGTGCCACTTTTGAGAACACGGCGTTTGACCGCGACGCTGGTGTCGTGTTCCGCGGACGCAAGAATATCGTCGTCGGTTCGGCCGAGCATTTTGGAGGCGCCTTCCTCGCTGCGCGGACTGAACACCCAGGTGTAACGAAGCTCGGAGTCCTGGGTGAAGGCGTAAATGTCTGCGCCTCGCAGCGCGGTCTCGAACCGCGTTTTGGTGAGATTGAGCGCGCGCGTGAGCTCGGCGATGCGGTTTTCAAGATCAAGCCGCATGGTCTTGGATTCGCGCACCGTCTCGCCATGCATTGAGGTCTCTCTTTGCAGACGCTGGTTTGCTTCCGCGATCTGCTGAGCCGACGGAAGCTTCACGATGTCCGGAAGCAGGGGCAACATGAAGGCGACGGTTACGACGGAGAATATCGCGCTTCCCGCCTTGGCCAGACCATGCACTCCGTACAGCGGGTACCAAAGCGTGGCGACTTCACCGAATTGAATCGCAGAGCAAAGCAACATGAAAATGCAGAAGAGCCAGCCGAGTGTCCGCTGCATCTGTGTGATGTGAAGGCGGTGAAGCAGCACCCAAAGGATTCCGACGGCAATGACGAGATAGCTCATGGCAATGACGATGTCTGAGGTTGCGTGCAGCGTGACCAGATCCTGTTGCCAGGAAAGTCGACTGTCGGGCGCTATGTAATTGAGCGTCTCGCTGATCCAATCGAAGATGGTGTCCATTGCCGATCCTTCGCCTCTCGCGCTCGACGATGCCGTCGTGCTTTCCAGACAACCTGGCTTATATGACAGAGCCAATGGGAGATTTAGATGAACGCGGCGACCGGCCGGCTTCCCCCACGGAACCGGCGATCAGACGCAACTTCGTCGAACGAATTGCTCGCCACACAATATCATGCCGACTGTGCGACATATCATGTCCACAGTGCGGCATAGCCAGTGGGGAGTCCGAATTGTCCAGTGGGCCGGGCCGGGCGCCCAGGTCTTGCGATGGGCCTTAAGCCGATGCGCGGTGTTCCCGGCGGCTGGCCTTATGCTCAAAGAACAGAGCCTGGCTCAAGATGGCGGAGACCGTGGAGGGTTGGTAGGGCTTGGCAATCAGGAATGCCGGTTCAGGCCGTTCACCAGTGAGAAATCGCTCGGGATAGGCCGTGATGAAGATCACCGGCGTCTCGAACGTCTCAAGCATGTCGTTGACAGCGTCAAGGCCGGAGCTGCCATCCGCAAGTTGGATGTCGGCAAGAATTAAGCCTGGCCGTTTCTTCCCTGCGATCGCGAGGGCCTCCTCGCGCGTGCGGGCGATGCCGAGAACGCGATGGCCAAGGCTTTCCACGAGTCCTTCGAGATCGAAGGCGATGAATGCTTCGTCTTCGATGATAAGGACATCGGTTGCGATATCGGCTGCAAGTTCGCGGCCGGATTCCTCGACCAGCCCACGCAACTGCTCTACGGGAATCTCGAGAATCTGGGCGGCCTCGGATTCAGAGAAACCTTCGACCGCGAGTAGCAGGAAGGCTTGCCGCGGGAGCGGGGTGATGCTGGAAAGGCGCCGTTCGGCGGCCGAGCCCTTAACGCCTGGCTCGGTTGAGCGGTTCAAGGATATAGAGTTCCATATTTTGGTGAAATACTGATAGAGCGCGGGCCGCGAAACGAGCTTTGCCTCCTGCGCCTGACGATCGGCGATGATGGATTCAAGCGTGGCCGCCACATAGGCGTCGCCGGCGGTTTGGCTGCCGGTGAGGGCGCGGGCATAGCGCCGTAGATAGGGTAAATTCCGGGTAACGGTTTGAGATATTGTCACGAAACCCTCCGGATGCTGGCAGTTTACGAGCTAGTACCACATTGCGGCAATTATAAATGCGCCAAGACAAAAAAAGTTCCATTCCCATGGAACTGTTTGGTGATTCAGGCATTATACACGGGAATACGTGTGGCCGCTGCGACCTAAGGGTTTGTTCAGCGGATCGCATGCGTAGAGGAGATAAGTAGGGATGAAAGACCGCAAATCCACCGGATCCCGATCTCCAGCGTTGAGTGACGCCGCTGACAGTAAAAAGCCGCAGCTGAGCCCGGAAATTCAAGGCAAGATCGGCCAGCAGCTCCGCAAGATCTACGACGATATGGTCAATCAGGGCGTTCCCGACCGTTTCGCCGATCTGCTCAACCGTCTCGACAAGCAAAAAGATGGCGAATCGCGGTGAAGGACGACAGTACCTCCGTAAGAGAAGTCATGCTCGCGGCGATTCCCGGCCTGCGAGCGTTCGCTATTTCGCTGTGCGGAAATGTCGACCGCGCTGACGACCTAGTTCAGGAGACGCTGATCCGGGCGCTGGCGCACATCAATTCATTCGAGCCGGGCACGAACATGTCGGCTTGGCTGATCACGATCCTGCGCAATCTCTACCGCTCGGAATATCGCAAGCGGCGCCGTGAAGTAGAGGATGCCGACGGCAAGTATGCCGAGAATCTGCGGTCGCTACCGCAACAGGAGGGGCATGTAGAGATGTCCGAATTTCTTGTGGCGCTGGCGAAATTGGCCCCCGATCAGCGTGAGGCGCTTGTACTGATCGGTGCACTCGGTTTCTCGCACGAGGAAGTGGCAAATATCTGCGGCTGCGCTATCGGCACCATCAAGAGCCGTGTCAACCGCGCCAGGAATCGGCTTGCCGAGCTACTTTCCATCGATAGTCCGGAGGACTTTGGTCCGGATCAAACTGTGCGCGCAATTCTTACAGGAAACTGACAAGCCTGCAGCGTTCCCGAATCGTGGAAGGGGACGGCGCTGTCATTTCAAAAGCCAGATAATTTATTTTGCTTTTCGTTTTGCATTGCGGTCGGTTTTGCGCTTGCGCAATGACGATCTGCGATCGTTTGCCGTCGGATTCATTTCGCACTTGCGAAAGATGCCCGCCAAAAGTCAGCCGGCTCACAACTAATTGTTCACAATGCCGATCACGGCCAGCGCGGCTTTGGATTATTGTATTCTTGCTGTCGCAAAGGGAGGCTAAATTCTCGGTGCGCAAGAACGAGAAGAGGGAGGTATCGTCATGGAGGTTCGTGAAACGAAAGCGACGAAAACCAAACGCATTTTCAATCAGTGTGCGCAATGCGGTGATACGCTGTTCGCTCCGGTTTGGTCGGAGTACGTGAAGGAGCGATGCGTTCGGCATCTTTGGAATTGCGAAGCTTGCGGATACGCGTTTGAGACCACGGTTTATTTTGCGCCGCAAGCCGAACGTATCGTCGACGATGCCGCTTAATGTCGTCTTAAGTCGTTAAGGCGATTTATCGTGTGTGCGGCACTGCTGTTCGTAAAAATTGCACAGTCCATGGTGGCGCGACGTCGCGGACTTCCCGCGTCAATCGGCGCTGGCAGGACGCGCCAGGCGTTTCCATTGGAATGCGTGCTGACCGATAGCCGCCACGATCGTCATAGGTGATCGTCCAAATTGCAAAATAATTGATTGGCCGGCATTGCTTGAGCCGACCAGCGTGCTGGCGGTGGGAGCAGGATTCGAATCATGGATATGGGTCTCCGTGTCCATTTGAATCATGCAAGGAATTCAGGAAATTGGGTAGCAGAGACCGGCAACCAATATTTGCTAATCCGATGTCATCAGAATTCAGTGCAGTCACGGATAAGACGAAATGTTCGCTTCACTGCCAATAGGGGACGACATAGGCCGAAGTGCAATGTGACGCTTTGTGCCGGGACCGGCCATCGCTTATTCGATCACCTCGTTGCTGCGGCCGGCCAGGAGTGCATGATCAGTACTTGGCCCGATTGAACCCTAACCAGCGACGCACGTAACCGATTCGAGGCTTTCTTTTGGATGGCCCCTCAATATCGGATACCAATCCTCTTTCGGGCGTGGCGATGATGGGGTCAAAAGGGTCCTCAGTGTGGAAACTATCGGACTTGTCATCGATTTGGCCGCTCAATGCCAAACCGGCTCCGTTCGACGGAGCTAATACCCCGGCACTGATGTCCGCCGCAATTGCGTGGCCGTTTGCTTCGGTCGGATGCATGCGCGCCGCTAGGTGCTCGGAGTCTTGCGCGGCAATCGTCTCAGCCGGATCGGAAATGGCGGCGGAAGCGTGACCGTTAGTATGTGCATGCGAATGTGCGCGGTTAGTGCTGCGCTGCCTCAGAGACTGTGCTTGTTCGGCATGCGCTGCTTCGATATGCGAAAGCTGAGTTTCAGCAACATCGAGTCGTTCGACCAGGCCGCCGGTCAGGTCCGTCAGGTGGGTGAAATGCTCCTGGCTGCTTTCCGTCAGCACATCGAGTTGGTGATCGATGCTGTTTCGGAGCGCATCAATGTTCTTATGGCTATTTTCGGATTCACTCTGGAAGTTGTCGTTGAGCGCCCCAACCTTGCGATAAATCTGTTCGGTGGCTGTCCGGAGCAGGGATTCGAAAGCGACAGATTCGGCCCTGCTGCCCTCAATCAGAGCGGCGATCCCAAGATCAATTCGATGTCGCAAAGTCTCCGCGAGAGCTTCTGTTCCGGCAACGTTTTGTTGCGAAAGCTCGTTGATCCGGCGGCGGAACTGTTCATCGATCTCCTCGAACCGCGATCGGAACTCAGCACGGCTGGCTTCGCTGGACTTCGCAGTGCTGTGTTCAACTGCCGCGATGCCTGTATCGAGAAGCTTTCTTAGATCCGCTGTCTGCGCGTCGTTGGCTTCGCTCAACTCCACCAATTGAATTTTTAATTGTGCGCCAAGCGCGGTTGCCTGCAATTCCAATGCAGCGCGGTTCTTCTCAACTAACGCAGCAATTTTTTCTTCCAGAGACCCAATCAATGCCGTGGTTTTCGCGGCGTCTGCTCGCGTGGTCTCGGTAAGCTCCCGAACATGGCTTTCGATCTGATGGCTCAGGTCCTTCGCGAGTGAGGCGGTTTCGGCTTGGCCCATTTCGGCGAGCGCGGCGATTTTGTTCTCCAAAAAGGCGGAGGTCCTAGCAGCTTCTGCCCGCGCATTCTCCGTAAGCTCACGCCCTTGGGTTTGGATGTGCAGGTCTAGAGTCCGTGCGAGATCTTGT
>PNAI01000029.1 GCA_003169835.1 Hyphomicrobiales bacterium
GTTACCTCTCACAGCTCGACAGCACCGATCGCCAGTGCCCCGATGTGCCGGAAGCCAAGATCACACGGCTCAACGAGAAGATTGCGGCGCTGCGCCAAGAGATACAGCGCCTGAACGCGCTAAACGCTCAGATGATGCAGGCGGAGGACAAGCAGATCTCCCTTACGGATGACGTCGACCTGGAAGGATCGTTCGCCCGCATCCGGTACTCCAAGAACGGGGAGCCGCGCGGCATGCGCTTGCGCGAGGATCTACGGGACGCCCTGGCCGCGCACCTGAAGCGCGAGCACGAGCTGTGTATCTTCCGCTTCCGCCAAGGCGGCTGGCTGAAAACGCTGTTGCTGCGGGCGAAGCTGATGGCTTGCGGGCTGGAAGCGCCGGAGCGGCCGGAAAAGGGCAAGAAGCGCCACGTACCGATGCACCGGCTGTCTTGGGTGAACTTCCATACCTTCCGTCACACCTGGGCGACATGGATGCGGCGCTACGGCGGCGCCGACGTGCAGGGCTTGGTGGCGACCGGCAACTGGCGGGACGCTCGATCGGCAGAGCGTTACGCACATGTCGTCGCCCGCGATGAGTGGAACCGCGTGGAAAGCTTACCGTCAGACGCGCGTGGAAACGACGTGGAGAAGGCGAAAGCAAATGGCTAACGCAATGAAAAATATCAAACCAGCTTGTCCCCCCAGGACCTGCCGCACCCTTTTTTCACTCCCGCTATTGCACCGGCGCCTGGATGTGGTTGTCGCGCACCACTTGGCTCCAGCGCGCAATTTCGCTCTTCAACAACACGCGAGCGGCTGCCGGCGAGCGCTGGTCTTTCGGATAAGGCGCAACGCCGGAGTTAGCCCACATTTTTTGAGTTGCCGGATTTGACATGATCTCCTGCAGCGCCGAATTAAGTTTTTCGACAATCGCATCCGGCGTTCCCGCCGGCGCAAACAGCGCATGCCAGTAAAGAATCTCGAGCTTGGGGCCGAGCTCCTTCACGAAGCTATCGGCCTTGGGAAACTGCGGTGACTTCTCTTTGGCGGTAATGCCGTAGGCCTTCATCTCCCCGGCCGCAACCTGCTGCACCACCGACTGCGGCGTGGCGAAGAACAGATCGACATGACCGCCGGCGATATCCTGCAAGGCCGGCGCGGCGCCGCGGTACGGAATAAGGTCGATCGTAACCTTTGCCTCTTGCGCCAACAGCGACGTTGCAAGGTGCCCGGTCGCACCGACTCCAGGATGCGCCGCCTTGAGCGGCTTGGTCTTCATCAAGGCGATGAGTTCCTTGAGTGTGTTCGGCTCAAGCGTCTTGCGTCCGATCAATATGAGGGGGTTGTTGTTAATGAAGATGACCGGGCTGAGGTCCTTCTCCGTATCGAAAGGAAGGTTGTTGTAGAGCGAGACATTCGCGGAGATTTGCAGGTTGTGCAGCAGCAACGTATGGCCGTCCTTTTCCGCGCGCACGACGCGGGCGGTGGCAATGTTGGTGCCGCCGCCGCTGACGTTTTCAACGATGAAATTCTGTCCCAGCTTCTCCGACAATGCCGGCGCGATCTCGCGCGCGAGCTGATCGGTCGGCCCGCCAGCGGGATAAGGCACGATGATTGTGACGACGCGGTTCGGATATTGTTGTGCGACACCCGGCGCCACCGAGGCGAGGACACTGAGAAGAACTGCACTGACAGCGACGATCCATCTCATCAAACGCTCCTCCGGTTTTTACGCCCCTTTGCGGGGTCACGGTTCGCCGATGATCGGCAGCAACAGGTAAGGCTTCATGTCGGCGCCGAAATGTAGCGTGTTTTTGCACGCAAAAATATCCGGCGAACGATCCTTCGGGTTGGCATGTGTGAATGGCCCGACGCCTTTCATGGGATACGGCGCGTTTGGCAAGCCCGCGTCGGTCCCATCGTACTCGTAATCCTTGCCGCAAATCGTGAGCGCGATCTTGTAGCCCGGCGGCACCACGATGCATGTCGGCCAGATCTCGATATCGAGCTCGACCGGCTCGCCGGGCTTCAACGGCAATTCCTCATCGTGCGTATGCCAGGGCCGGTACGGCCGCGATTGTGCGGGATCGAGCTTGCGCTGCGAAGCGCGCAGCCATCCGAGCCCGATCGGTACACGCGGATCGTTCGAGCCGATAAACGAAACTTCTTTGCCCGCCGGATCGAGCACACGCAACGCCAGGAACACGTCGGCGTCGATAGTCTCCGACGACAGCCACATTTTGGCCGCGACCGGACCGGTGATTTCAAGACTCTCGGTAAGCGGCGGAGTGTGCAGCGTAAGGCCGTCGCCGGTCGTCCGGTAGCTTAGCGTCGTGTCCTTGGAAGGAACATCGATGCGCAGCTCAAGCCCGTCGGGATCGAAATAATATTTGGTCCAGCGCGTGCGCGCGAGCGGCCATTCATTTTCCGCGCGCAATTCAAAGCGCTCGCCCGGATGGCGGATATTCAACGACACCCGTGGCTGCTTCTCCCAGCCGGTCTTCTCGCCTTTGAGGAAGTGCCCAAAGAATTTCTTCTGCAGCGCCTCCCCGTAGTTGTTGTAAAAATGCGTGAAATGCGTATCACCGTGCACCTCAAGCCATTTCTGTCGTGAGCCCGCACGCAACCAGCCTTCGAAATTGCCGCGCGTGTGCAGGCCCATCCCGCCCCAATTTGCCGCAGACAACAGCGGCGTCTCAATGGCGGCGAAATCGGCGGTACGCGCAGCATAATAATCGTCGTGCAGTCGCCGGTGCGCCGCCTCGCCCGGAATGTCCGCGCAGTTGCGCTTGAGTTCCGCTT
This sequence comes from Hyphomicrobiales bacterium, assembly GCA_003169835.1. Taxonomy (GTDB): domain Bacteria; phylum Pseudomonadota; class Alphaproteobacteria; order Rhizobiales; family Xanthobacteraceae; genus PNAI01. The sequence continues at coordinate 2,784 of PNAI01000029.1, forward strand.
CGCTGAGCGTTTCGGAGCCGGCAACAGCTTCGCCCGTGACCACGCTCTTTGCGCCGCGTTCACCTACGCCATACTGCACGTTCGCCACTTGCCGCGGATACCAGCTGCTCAAAAAATCGGAGAGAATGCCTCCGTGGCGGCACAGCTCGCGATAATAGTCGGACGAACCTTCCCAAATGCACATCGCGGCGAGATGCGGCGGCTTGAGCGGCGCCACCTGCCATTGGTTCATGGCGTAATAGGAAATGCCGTTGATGCCGACCTTGCCGTTGCTCCAGCTCTGCGTGCCCGCCCATTCGATGCAGTGGTAGAGATCCAGCGCCTCGCGCGGCGACCACACGTCGAGATGACCCGGCGATCGTCCCGCGCCGCGCGAGTCGATACGCACACAGGCATAGCCATCCGGCACCCATTTCTCCGGATCGACGAGCTCCCAATTCTGGTACTTGTTGCTTGAGCCTTGCAGCACTTCCGGTGCGGCTTTGGCCAGGCGCGCCCAGTTGCTCTTATAACCTTCCTGAAATGAGAGACCCTTCGCATAGGGGCCATAACTGAGAATGACCGGGCTCTTGCTCTCGCCAACGGGACGAAACACATCGGCACGCATGACCACGCCATCATCCATCGTGATCGGCGCGTCCCAATCGATCCGCATTCCGTCGCGAACTTCGGTCTTGCCGTCCATTTATTGCCGCTCGATCTTGGCCAGCCTGACCAACTCCGCATAGAACCGAACCTGCGCGGCGACGAACGTCCTGAACTCGGCCGGTGAGCTTTCAAAGGAGCTGAGACCCAGCGCAGACAGATTTCTCTGCACGTCAGGCGTCATGAGTCCCTGCCTCACAATTTGATTGAGCCGCCCAACGATATCCGTCGGCGTTTTTGCCGGTGCAAACATGCCGTACCACCCGCCGTCCATGATGAAATCCTGCACACCGGCCTCCGCCATGGTCGGCACTTCAGGCAGCACCGCCCAGCGTTTGGCAGCGGTATAGGCAAGCGGCCGCAGTTTGCCGGACCGGATATGTTCGAGCGACAGCGGCGGCGTAACGAACATCATTTGGATTTGCCCGCCTATGAGATCAGAAATGGCCGGACCCGCGCCGCGATACGGAACATGCGTGATATCGATCCCCGTCCGCGCCCTAAACAGTTCGGCCGCGAGGTGAAGTGTGTTCCCGAGGCCCGGCGAGCCGTACGACAATTTGCTCTTCGGATCGTGCGCGAGCACTAGGAGTTCCTTGACCGTCGTTGCCGGAACACTTGGATTGACGACGAGGACGTAACCGTCTCCGCGTGCGATCGAGGCGACCGGTTCAAGATCCTTGAGCACGTCGTAAGGCAGACTGCGATAGATGCTGGGATTGACGGCAATCGACGCCGACGGAACGAGCAGCGTATATCCGTCGGGCGGCGCCTTCGCGACCGCGTCTGTACCGACGGTGCCGTTCGCGGCTGGCCGATTCTCGACGATAAACGACTGCTTTGTCAGATTTTGGAGCTGCTGCGCCAAGATGCGCGCCACCGAATCCGGCGCACCGGCCGCGAACGGCACAACGATGTGAACGGCGCGATCTGGATATTGCTGCGCCAGTGCGGCGTGCCGGAACAAAGTCATGTTCGACACGGTTGCAGACGTGTATGCGAGAAAACGGCGCCGATCGATCATAAAACCCGCTCCGCCGACTCACTTCTCCGGCATAATTTTTCGCAGCGCGTCATTGATGCGATCCTGCCAACCTGGACCGGCCTCTTGGAAATAATCAATAATGTCGCGATCGATGCGCAATGACACCATTTCCTTCGCGTTTGGGACAATAGGTCTCTTCGGCGGAAGTTCTGCCGGTTTGGTGGTCGCCGACTTGAATGCAGCTTCGGCAATATCGCGAGAGCTTGTTGGTCTTCGTATTCGATCGTTTGCCATTGATGAAGTCCCTGCGGCGTTGCTTATTCTAGGCCCTTTCGGGTTCCTGACAACTACGGACCTATTCAACCGATGCGTTTGAGGCCCTTTGCGTAGCGCTGCCAGCGGCGCACATAGATATCGGCGCCATCGGCGATCATCTTCACAGCCTTCTCGTCGAGCCTGCGGATCGCGCGCGCAGGCGCGCCGACGATGAGCGAATTGTCCGGAAATTCCTTGCCCTCGGTGACCAGCGCGCCGGCACCCACCAGTGAGTTCCTTCCAATCTTCGCACCGTTCAACACAACCGCGCCCATGCCGATCAAGCTGTTGTCGCCGACGATGCAACCGTGCAGCACCACATTATGACCGATCAGCGAATTGGCACCGATGGTGAGCGGATATCCCGGATCGGTGTGCAGCGTGCAATTGTCCTGCACGTTGGAACGCTCGCCGATCTCAATCCACTCGTTGTCACCGCGCAGCACCGCTCCGAACCATACATTTGCGTGAGATTTTAGCCGCACGCGGCCGATCACCACCGCAGTTTCAGCGACAAAGTACTGTCCGTCTGCGGGAAATTCCGGCGCCTGTCCGTCGAGTTCGAAAATCGCCATAAACGTCCTCCGTTCGCGGAGGCGAACCTGCCATGTTCGGAAGAGATTTACGAGGCGGCGGGTCTTAAGCGACCAGTGTACCGAGCGTCTCGATGACTTTCACCACAAGCGTGCCGGACAACAGGCTCCAAATGCCTGCGATCATGGTCGCAAGCATCGCAAAGCCGAAGTTGCGGTCTTCGATCTGCGCACCCCGGATGGTGTTGCGCATGATGATGAAGGGCGCCGTAAAAATCAGGAACGGCAGAGCGACAACCGCAGACGGCGTTGCGGGCGCGACGAGCAGCCGGAAGCTCGGCGGCCGTGTGGTGACGAGCTGGTAGAAAGTGCCGAGCATCCCCGCCACGGCAAAACCGAATGCAAGGGTGAGCAAGGAATATACCGACTCAGGCGACATCGTACTCGTTACGCGAGTTGGATCTCTGGGCCGATATTGCCCCTCGGATATCTCCCAAAAGCCGCCGCGCCCCGCCAGAACATCGTTAAAGCAAGGTTAACGCGACCCCTTTACATGGCCCGCCGCAGCCACCGCACCCGTGTCATAATTGCCCAGCGATTCGCGCCAACCGCCTGCAATTACACCGGAACATGTCCCAGATCGCGCAAGACTCATCCGTCGTCCGCCGCCGGCGGCCCCTCACCGTGGGCCGGAGCCTCGGCAACCTCTTGCTCAAGCTCGGACTGACGGCAGGTGTTCTTGCCCTAGCGGGTTGCCCGGTAGCTTACATCCTATGGCCGCGCTGGCCGGATCAGATCACCCTCGATGCGCCAACCCTGCCGATAACCATTGGCCGTCTGCCGCTCAACGTACCGCCCGCCGCAGTCCGCGTCGCCTTGCAGCGGCGCGCCGGCACACAGGAACGCATCGATCTTGTCTTCCTCTGGCCGTCGCTCGCGCCGCCCGACCCCGCAGCCAAACCCACGCCGGCAGATGTGCTCAGCGTCGCCGACCGGATCTTCGTAACAATTGCCGCCAGCGACAGCACGCCACCGCCGCCACAACGCTTCAAGACCATCTATCCGCGCTACACCGCCGATTCGACTAGCACCGGGCCCGATGGTCTGCTCTTGCAATCTTTCCGCAGCGACACGCCCTACCAAGGCGAAGACCTGCTCTACGAGCAGGCCGCTCCCGAGCATTTTTTCGTGCGCTGCACACGCAAGTCGGGGCCCGCGCCCGGCATGTGCCTACATGAAGAACGGATCGCCAATGCCGACATCACGGTGCGCTTTCCACGCGACTGGCTCGCCGATTGGAAGAGCGTGGCAAGCGGCATCGATCGATTGATCTCGGGCCTGCGGCCGGGCAATTCAAAATGATCGTGAAAATTTATTCCAGATCGGTTTCCAGGATCGCCATCTGGAAATTGTAGGAGCGATCGGCGTCCTCGTCGTCCACGAACAGCACGCCGATGAACTCCTCGCCGATATAGACTTCGGCGGAATCGTCCTTCTTCGGCCGCGGCCGCACCTGGATGCGCGGATTGCTGAACAGACGCTTGAGGTATGCGTCAATCTTCTTGATCTCTTGCAAGTCCACGATAACGGTCTCCGAGCTGTCAACGTTGTGGTTCTGGTAGCACGCGAAGGATCGGCACGCCAAGTCTCGAATTCAAGGCTTGAAATCAAGTCTTGAATTCCCAAGCGATGAAAACAAGCCGCGAAAAGGCTCAGTTTCCGCCATCGGAAAACATCTGGTCCATGGTGCGAGAGGGTTCCGCGCAGGGCGCTTCCCCGATCACCTTGGCAGGCACGCCTGCGACCGTGACGTTATTCGGCACCGACTTAAGCACGACCGAGCCCGCGGCAATACGCGCGCAATGGCCGATCTCGATATTGCCGAGCACCTTCGCCCCCGCTCCGATCAATACACCGCGGCGGATTTTCGGATGCCGGTCGCCATCCTCTTTGCCGGTGCCGCCGAGCGTCACGTCCTGCAGCATCGAGACATCGTCCTCGATCACCGCGGTCTCGCCGATCACGAGGCCTGTGGCATGGTCGAGAAAAATCCCGCGTCCGATCCGTGCGGCCGGATGGATGTCGCATGCGAACACCGTCGAGGAGCGGCTCTGCAGATAGTAGGCAAAGTCCTTGCGGCCCCTCCCCCACAGCCAATGCGCCAGCCGATGGGTCTGGATGGCATGAAAGCCTTTGAAATAGAGCAGCGGATCAAGAAAGCGATCTGTGGCCGGATCGCGATCGACCGTGGCCACGATATCCGCGCGGAAGGCATCGCCGATCTGCGGCTCGTCCTCAAGCGCATCGGTATAGGCCTGCCGTATCAGCTCGCCTGTGACATCCGGATGATCGAGCCGCTCGGAAATCCGGTGCACGATCGCCGCTTCAAGCGTGTCGTGATGCAGAAGCGAGGAAAAGATAAAGCTCGCGAGTTCCGGCTCGCGGCGCACGGTCTCCTCCGCCTCGCCGCGGATCCGCTGCCAGACCGGATCGACCTTATCGAGCATCTTGGCAAGCTTGGACTTGTGCTGAGCCATCTGAGCCTCCTGGCTTGCGCGCAATAACTTGCGCCGGATTTCTAGCATAATTTGGTGACGGCCAAACTTGCCGCCAGCCTGCGGCCTGAGGTCTTAACTAAGCCATTGAATTAGTTAAACAAAACTCGCGCATGGCAGGGTCGCGTGGATCAAGCGCGCTCGGCCAGAAAAGCCAGCACCGCCGCCTTGAATACCCGATCACCAACCGCAAGCATGTGGTCGCGCTCGGGGATGGAAACGGCTCGCGCATCGGGGATCAGCGCCGCCAACCCCTCGGCCGAGCCCGCGATTGTGTCTTTAGTGCCGACCGCGATCAGCACCGGCACGCAGATAGACGCCGCCTCCTCACGCGTCAGCGTCTGGCGCGAGCCGCGGATGCAGGCTGCGAGCGCCCGCCGGTCGGACTTCGTCTGCTCGGCGAACGCGCGAAACAACCGCGCCTGCTCTCCAGTCACATTGGCGATATCCGGCTCTTCAAGCGCATCAGCGATCCGCTCGGGCAAGCCCGCGCCTTCGACCAGACTCATGCCGAGCCCGCCCAGAGTTGCCGAGCGTACGCGGTCGGCATGATCGCGCACGAGAAACGCCGTAATGCGTGCACCCATGGAATAACCCATCACGTCCGCGCGGCTTATGCCCAGGTGGTCCATCAGCGCGGCCACGTCCTCGGCCATGCGGCTAGTGTGATATTCGGCCGCATCGTAAAGCTTGGCCGATTGTCCGTGCCCGCGATTGTCGAGCGCGATCACGCGGCGACCGGCTTTTGTCAGCGTCGCAACCCAGCCCGGCTGCACCCAGTTCACTTCCTTACTCGACGCAAACCCATGGACGAGCACGATCGGCTCACCCTCACTTTCATCGAGAAAAGCAATCTCCACAGTTCCATTTTGGAATGTCGAAATCATATTGGTTGCACCAAACGGCCGCGACTCGTGGCGGGGAATCCATTCACATGAACAGCGATTGCGCCGACCGTCATAGAGCCTGAATGCGTGTGCTGTCTAGGAATCGGCAATTCGTTTCGTTAAGGTGCACGCCAAGATACGCTCCCAGAGACGCACGATGGCGCTCAAGTCGGTGGGCGCTTAGGATATCGATCATGTCAGACCACTTCGTTCCCCATTTTCACAATGATCCGGGCTTGCCGGAGATCGAAATCGGTGCGCGCGAATTCATGTGCGTGGGTGCCAAGCCTCCGCTCGACCACCCGCACGTCTTTCTCGACATGGGCGGCGACAACGAAATCATCTGCCCTTATTGCTCGACGCTCTACCGTCACGACCCAGTGCTCGATCCGCACGCGGCTCGGCCGGCCGAATGTGCCTTGACCGAAACGGCTTGAGTAGAGAGAGCGGAGCGCCATGGCCTCCGCCCGCACCGTCATCATTGCCGGCGCCGGCATCGGCGGCTTGACCGCAGCGCTCACGCTCGCGCGCGCCGGATTTGACGTCGAAATCTTCGAAGAGGAACCCGTGCTCGACGAGATCGGCGCCGGCCTCCAGCTTTCACCTAATGCGAGCCGTGTGCTGCTGGCCCTCGGTCTCGGTGAGCGATTGAAACCGCACGTCGTCGCCCCAAGCGAAGTAAGTATCAAGTCTTCAGCCGGCAAGGAAATCGCCCGCATTCCGCTCGGAGACTTGGCCGCGCAGCGCTACGGCGCCCCCTATTGGGTGATCCACCGCGCGGATTTGCAATCGGTCCTCATCGAAGCCGTGCGCGCAAGTCCCAACATTAGACTCGCGTTGAACGCGCAGGTGAACGATTTTGAACGCGCCGCCGACGGTGTGAAAGTTCAAGGTTGGCGCGATCGTACGGATTTCAGCGATTACGAGCCGACCGACGGCTTTGCGTTCGAAACCCGGGGCATCGCTTTGATCGGCGCGGATGGATTGGGCTCGATCATGAGGTATCTTGTTTCAAGATCCTTTCGGCGGCCAACGGGCGACGGCGAGCTAATTTATTCCAACCGCACTGCGTGGCGCGCGACCGTTCCCCGCGACGCAGTTTCCGCAGAATTTCGCGAGCCGGTCGTCCATCTCTGGCTCGGTCGCAAGGCTCACCTCGTGCACTATCCAATTCGAGACGGCGCCGCGATTAACATCGTGGCAATCACGAACTTCAACCGCAACAACCCGGAATGGAGCAAGATCGAAGGCACGCTCGCCCAGGTGCTGCCGCACTATCCGCGCGCGGATTGGTCGGAGCGCGCGCAGAAAACTCTCGCAGCGTCGGAGCGCTGGCAGCGCTATCAGCTGTTCCACCGTTCGCCAAGACGCCGCTGGGGCCTCGGCCCAGTTACCCTTCTTGGGGATTCTGCCCATCTCATGCTTCCATATCTCGCCCAAGGCGCGGCAATGGCGATTGAGGATGCCGCCGTATTAGCGGATTGTTTGAGCAAAACACCGGACGAGCCCGAGCAGGCGCTGCGCCGCTACGAGGATGAGCGGCGCCCGCGCACCGCACGCGTTCAACGCACCGCGCGCAGGAATGGGCTGATCTATCATCTGGGTGGGCGGGCGGCGACTGCACGCGACTTCGTCTTGCGCAGAATGAGCGGAGAAAAGCTGCTCACGCGCTTTGATTGGCTCTATGATTGGCGACCCACCCCCGATACGGAATGACCCGCATGTTCCCCACCACTATCGCCGGCAGCCTGCCGAAGCCTGCCTGGCTCGCCGAACCCAATCGCCTTTGGGCGCCCTGGCGTCTTGATGGTGCCGAGCTCGAAGCCGCCAAACTCGACGCCACGTTGCTTGCGATCAAACTGCAAGAGGACGCCGGCATCGACGTCGTGACCGACGGCGAGCAATCGCGCCAGCATTTCGTCCATGGATTCCTCGAAAACGTCGCCGGCATCGACTTCGCCCACAAGGTCGAGATCGGCATCCGCAATAACCGATACAAGGCGATGGTGCCGACCGTCACCGGCCCGTTGCGCCTCAAAGGCCGCGTACACGAACCGGAAGCGCGCCACGCCCGCGCTCACACCAAACACAAGCTGAAATTCACCCTGCCCGGTCCCATGACCATCGTCGACACCATCGCCGATCAGCACTACGGCGATCGCGTGAAGATGGCATTTGCCTTTGCCGACACGCTCAACGCCGAAGCCCGCGCGCTCGAACGCAACGGCGTCGATGTGATCCAATTCGATGAACCGGCCTTCAACGTCTATATGGACGAGGTCACCACCTGGGGCATCGAGGCGCTTCACCGCGCAATCGACGGTCTCAAATGCACCACCACCGTGCACATTTGCTACGGCTACGGCATCAAGGCCAACATCGACTGGAAGGCGACGCTTGGCGGCGAGTGGCGTCAATACGAAAAGATCTTTCCGGCGCTCGCAGCCAGCCGCATCAATCAAGTCTCGGTCGAATGCCGCAATTCGAAAGTGCCGATGAGCCTGCTCTCGCTGCTCAGGGGCAAAGACGTGCTGATTGGCGTCATCGATGTCGCAAGCGATGAAATCGAAACACCCGAACAGGTTGCAGGCACCATCGAGGCCGTCATGAAATACGTGCCAAAGCAGCATATCGTCGCCGGCACCAATTGCGGCATGGCCCCCATGCACAGCAACATCGCGCAGGCCAAGCTCGCTGCACTCGGCAAAGGCGCAGCGCTCGCGCGTGAGCGTTTCGGCTGACGGAAAGCAAGACCAAACGAACAGGAAGTAAAATGAGTACGAAATTTATCCTGAGATATTTTACAATCGTTTCTGCCCTGCTCGCGGTTCTGCTGGTGTCGCAACAGGTCTCAGCCAATGACCTTGTTCCCATCGGCACCTTGCGTGCCACCTACATCGCGACAAATCCAGTGCAGGCCTTTATCGATCCCAACACGAAGGAAGTGCGCGGCCCCGGCGCCGAGATTGCCCGCGCACTGGCAAAGAAGCTCAACGTGCCGCTCGACATCAAAGGCGCGCCGGGTGTGCAAGGCGTACTCGACAGCGTGAAGAAGGGCGAGGCCGACATCGGCTTCCTCGCCTACGATCCAGTGCGCGCGGTCGACGTCGATTTCTCGCAGACCTATTCGCTCGCGCAGAACACCTATCTCGTGCTTGTTAATTCACCGCTACGCTCGATCGCCGAGATCGACAAGGCCGGAATGCGCATCGGCGTGGGCGAGCGCGACGCCGGCGATTTCTTCCTCACCCGCACGCTCAAAAACGCTACGCTGGTACGCAACTCCGGCGGCAATCTCGACGTTGCGGTCAAGCAGCTCCAATCCGGTGAGATTGCCGCTTATGCCGCCAACCGCCAGCGGCTGAGCGAGTTGCTGGCGCGCGTCAGCGGCCTACGGATGCTGCCCGACAATTTCTATGGCGTGGAGCAGGCGGTAATCGTGGCGAAGGGAAACAAGAAATTGCTCGATGCGGCCGACAACCTGCTTGACGAGGCGCGCTCATCCGGCCTGATTGCGGGTTCTATCCAACGCGCGGGCCTTGCCGGCGTCGATGTCGCACCGCCGCGCAGCGCGCAGAAACGCTGATTTTATTTCTGCCGTCACCAAAGCGCGCGGTCGCTCTGCCATTTGCTTTGGATCGCGCAGTTTTTCCGCTCTGCAACGGCGATGATCTGCTTGAGGTCCCCGCGCGCTTGCATAAGATCGGTGCGGTAACTGACCGCACCGATAAATTCGCCCGCGGGCCCCTGTCCCGCGCGCACAATCAGTTCGACCAGTTCCTGCTCGCGGCTGCTCATTTTGCGTCCAGCATCCGCAAGCTGGTCGCAACTGTAATATTCGTATTTGCCGGGCGCGACGAAGGCCGAGGTGGCGCCGTCCCCGAGCAGTCCACAACCGCCAAGGAACGTCAAAAGCAGCATCGACGACAGCACGCACGCCCAAAAAACACTGCCATCTACTATTTGACGCATGGACACGGAAATTGTCACCAATGATTTGTCAGCGGAATTTAGCCCGCCTGCTTCTTGAAGACACCCCGCCGCAAGGCATTCGAGCGCCCAATCTTTTGCGTTTCGAACCCAGCCTGATTTGACCGCAAGTAGGCTTCGAAGTCCGTATTCGCAAGCGGCTTCGCGTAGAGGAAGCCCTGCACTTCATCGCACCCTTCGGCTTGCAGGAAGGCCGCCTGATCCGGCGTTTCGACTCCCTCGGCGATGACTTCAAGCCCGAGATTATGTGCCATCACGATAATGGAGCGTACGATAGCGGTATTTTCGTTGCGCGCGCTGATCTTACGCACGAAGCTCTGATCGATTTTGATCCGTGCGATCGGATATCGCGTCAGATAGCTCAACGACGCAAACCCGGTGCCGAAGTCGTCGAACGCAAGGCTCACGCCTTTCTCTCGAAGCGCCCGCAGCGGCTCGAGCACCTTCTCGTCGTTTCCAAGCGCGATGTTCTCGGTGATTTCCAGCTCAAGCGCCTCGGCCGGCAGCCCTGTTTCGCGCAAAGCACCCTCGACATCACTGAGCAGCGTTCCATCGTGGAATTGCGCCGGGAAAAGGTTGACGCCGATCCGGACCGGCGGAAGACCCACGGCGCGCCAAGCTGCAGCCCTCGCGCAGGCCGTGCGTAAAATCCACCTGCCCACTTCAAGCACAATCGGACTTTCGGAAATGGCCTCGATGAACATCCCGGGTCCAAGAATTCCGCGCTCCGGATGTCTCCACCGCAGCAGTGCTTCGGCACCCACCACGGTGCCATCGCGAAGCCGCAGCTGCGGCTGAAAATAAAGTTCGAATTCGTTGTCCGAAAATGCGCGGCGGAGCTCCGAGTCGAGTTCGCGCCGTGCCTGCGCTTGCGCGCGCAGTACCGGCAGAAACAGGCGATACGCACGGCCGCCGGACGTCTTCGCTTCAAAAAGCGCAAGATCGGCATTCGCAAGCAGCTCATCGACGTTCGAGGCATCGCCTGGAGCGATCGCGATCCCCGCGCTCGCGCCGATATACAGCAGATGACTGCCAATCTCGATACGCTCCGCGACCCGCTCCAGCATCTCGTCGACGAATTTTCCGGCCACGCGCGGGTCGCCGCATTCCGCAAAAACCGCAACGAATTCATCGCCGCCGAGCCGGTAGACCCGCGAGGTGTCCCCTGCGATCTCGGTCAACCGTCGGGCCGCCTCTTTGAGCACCTGATCGCCCACTTGATGGCCGAGCGTATCATTGATGCTCTTGAAATCATCGAGGTCAAATCTTGCAATCGAAGTCGGCTGGCGGAACGTCGCCTGCTCAACATCAACCATGGCCTCAAGATCGCGCTGAAGCGAATTGCGGTTCGGCAATTTCGTGAGCTGATCGTAATGCGCGAGGTATCTGAGTTTTTCTTCCGCCGCCTTGCGCTCGCTCATATCGCGGCCGATGAAAAAATGCTGCTGCTCCGGCTCCGACCACACTCCGGTCCACGCCAACGTCACGATGTGCCCATCTTTATGGAGGTACCGTGTATCGAAACTGCGCGTATGCCGGCCAAGACGCCCCAAGCGCATCTCGTTACGGGTAGATTCAAGATCATCGGGATAGACAAACTCGACGGCGCTGTGCCCCACCATTTCATCCGGCTGATAACCCAAGATTGCCTCGCAGCTCGGGCTAACCTGCGTGAAGTTGCCTTTGCGATCTGTAATAAAAATGAGATCCAGCGATGTTTCGAACAACCGGCTGGCGGTTCTTTCAGCTTTGCGCTGCTCTGTGATGTCTTCATGCACCGCAACCCACCCGCCGTTCGGCAGCGGCCGGTTGGTCACCGCAATCGTACGACCGTCCGGAAGATCACGCACACGAGTCCCGTTGAGACCATTCGCAGCCTGTCGCGCGATGTACTCATCTATATTGTCCGAGAACATCCCAAGCGCAGCACGCTGTTCCAGAAGATCGCGAAGGGTACAGCCACGCTTTGCCCGCTCGGGCGACAACCGATACATCTCGACATAGCGATCGTTGATGACGACCACATGGCCATTCCGGTCGAACATCACCAGACCTTGATGCATGGTGTTGAGCGCGGTCTCGAGCTTGATCGATCGGTCCGCAAGGTCCTGTTGGCGAGGTTGAAATCCGCGAACATGCGTTCGATCTATAAAAATGCCGATTGAGGCAAGGTTGAGCAACACGAGCGCGCTTGCGGCGACCAGAATTTTTGTCGCGTTTTGAACGTCCAGACTCACAAGACAAATCGCCGACACCACCGCCGCGATTGTCGCGATGACAAGCAGCGTCGTCCGTTTGTCTGACAAAATCTTTTGGTTAGAGGAATTGCTTGAATCGCACGCAAAAGCACGCCCGCGGGACTCCGCGCGTCCCCCGGCGTCCAAATGCAGCATCGAAATAAACCGGCGCATCAACCGCAATTTGTAGCGCTTGGCCTGTAAGAAAAACCTTTTGCAGCTTATCCGTGCGCACCGTACGTAGTGGAATGCTTAACAAAGAGTTATTTTTCGTGATCGACGATTGCGCCAATCGGACTGCCCGCGCGCTGGCCCGCGATTCTTCACCGCTGAAAATCTGGTGCGGACGGCTGGATTTGAACCAGCACGGGATTTCTCCCAAGGGATTTTAAGTCCCTTGCGTCTACCATTTCGCCACGTCCGCAACAAAGTCCGCGCGCGGACGTTCTATCACCGCTGACGCGCAAGCCGGAAGGTGAAGTTCGAAATCAGACCGGACAATCAACGATTTTGCGTGTGGCCCCAGGCGGTGTCCCAGTCTTTGCCGGAAGCGTCGGTGACACGGCCGTCCGCCTCGTAGAACTTGTTCGGTACCTGGAACATCGCGAGCATCAACCCGCCTTCCGGACACCAGGCCACGTGCCGGCTGCCGACCTCGCGCCACACGAATTCGCCCGGCCCCGCCACGACCCCTTCGGCCGGACCCTCTTTGTCCACCAGCCGGCCTTCGAGCACGTAAGTCTGCTCGATCTGAACATGCTCGTGGTCGGGCAGCACCGCGCCCGGTGCAAAGCGCATCAGCGCGGTCACCAGCCCGGTCTTTTGATCGAATAACAAGGTTTTTGCTTCGCAGCCGGGAAAGCGAGTCTTCTGCCATTCCATCTCAACGGGCCGCACAACGTGCGAATGCGCGTCAGTCTTGCTGTCGGCTTTGCCTTTGACCTTTTGCGTGACGGCGTCCATGGCAACGTCTCCTAAAGCGATGTTCGACCCGGTGGATCATAGCGCCAGCGGCGGCGCTCGTCTGCTCACTAGTTTTGCAATTTGATGCTCGCCTTGTAATCCCGTCGTGTCAGCATTGGCATATCGGGTTCCCCCAGCGCAGCATCCGTTCAACTCAAACACCAATCTAACGCAGGACCGAACCCGCTGGAAACCGTGCCTTTCCACCTCCAACAAACACAATTCGAAGATCGAAGCGAAAGCATTTTGCACAAACTGACGCAATTTTTTTGGCGAATTCGATGCAACCCGCAAAGGCAAAACAAACGACCCGCTCGCGACCGTACGCAATTTTACGCGGTTGGGTAACCCAAGCTTCACACGGCACGGCGCTACCATTCTCGTGTCGGAATGTAGCAGTTTAAGGGAGGCAATCGTGTCGAAGCTGATGTTTGGGTTCCTGCTGCTTTGCAGTATGACGATGTACAATCCGGAGGGCGTGCGCGATTTCACCACGCAGCACGCGAGCGAACTGACCTGGCAGTTCAAGAACGTGCTCTATAGCATTGACCGGATGCTTCCGCGCTTTATGCGGTTTACGCGCAGCTAAAGTGCAAAACTAAGCACCGCCCTCGCGGATCGGCGGCTGGAAGGCGAGCCCGGTGTCCCACGGGAAATAAATCCAAGTGTCCTGCGACACTTCGGTGATGAAGGTGTCGACCATCGGCCTGCCCATGGGCTTGGCGTAGACGGCCGCGAAATGCGCCCCCGGCAACAACTCGCGCACCACCTTAGCGGTCTTTCCGGTATCGACCAGATCGTCGACGATCAGCACGCCCTTCCCGCCCGGGCCGCCGAGTTTTATGACCGTATCGGCGACGCCTTTGAGCACCTTGAGCTCGCCCTGCCGTATTGTTCCGTCATAGCTCGTAACGCACACGGTCTCGATCACGCGCAAGTTCAGCTCGCGCGCCACGATCGCCGCCGGCACCAGCCCGCCGCGCGTGATGCACACGATCGCCGAAAATGGCCCCGCTTCCGCGAGCCGCCAAGCCAACGCACGCGCATCGCGATGAAATTGGTCCCATGAGACGGGAAATGCCTTTTGCGGCTGCGATTGGTTTTCGGCCATGATGTCTTTGCTGCCGGACAACGCCCTCACGGCCCTTTTAGCTTACCTCAAGCACGAAATCGAACCGCCCCGCGAGCCAGCCGCCAGCCTTGGCCGTGCGGACCAGCAATTCTTTCCGGAACAACCCGTCGCGCTGGTTCTTGACCTCGCCGGGAAAATAGAGCTGCGTGGTCAGAATTCGCCCGCCAGGCGGCTGTACCTTGACGTGGATATGCCGCGTGCGGCCTTCGTAGGCTCCCGGTACCACACTGCGCAGGCGATAGCGGCCTTCCGCGTCGGTGAATTGATGACCGCGCAGACGAAATCCAGAATTGTCGTAGTTGCCCGCGCCGTCCGCTTGCCACACGTCGATGAGCACGCCGGCAACTGGCTTGCACGCGCGCGTCAGCACGAAGCCGGTGATCTCGATCGGCTGCCCATTCACGCCCGGTGCGATCAATTCGATACGCTCCGGCGAACTCGGCTTGAAAAACGGTCCCTCGGTCTGGCGGATGGTCGGCACATCGCCTGCATGGCACGCCGGCGTAGGATCAAGCTGTTGCGCGAATGCGCTCTCAAGTTCGCAGAGCGCAAATCCGGCGGCGAGCGATCCGCTGGCCCGAATAAATTCGCGCCGGGTTCTGCGTTCCCGTTTCATGGCGAACTCCTTACGCCGACTTTCTGTAATGCGCTCTCGTCTTTACAAGCATGGCTTCGACGTCACGCTTCGCCGCCGCGAGAGTTTGCGCATCGCGCGAGCGGATCACAAGATTGGTATTCGGCTGTCCATTGTCGTCTACGAACGGATAGCTGCCGATCATGGTTTCCGGATGTGCCTTGGCGATTTCGCCCAGCGGCGTTCCGATGTCGCCTTCGCGCAAATCCGCCCGCACGGTTTCGGAAATCAATTTCACTCCGGTCTTGAGCGTTGGCGCCACCTCATCGAGCATCGCCTGCATGATCGACGGAACGCCGGCCATGACATGCACGTTGCCGATACGGAAACCTGGCGCGGTTGATACTTTGTTGGGGATCAAAACAGCCCCAGCGGGAATGCGCGCCATACGCATCCTTGACTCGTTTGGTTCAATTCCGCGCGCGGCCCAGTTGGCTTTCAATAGCGTCACGGCTTCCGGATGATAGTCGATCGACACGCCGAACGCCTTCGCGACGCAGTCGGCGGTGATGTCGTCATGCGTCGGCCCGATGCCGCCCGTGGTGAACACATAAGTGTAGCGGTTGCGCAGCGCGTTGAGCGCGCCGATGATCTCGGGCTCCTCGTCGGGCACCACCCGCACTTCTTTGAGGTCGATGCCGATCGTCGTGAGATACTCGGCAATGTAGCCGATGTTCTTGTCCTTGGTGCGGCCCGAGAGGATTTCGTCGCCAATAACCAGTATGGCGGCGGTGACGAGTGGGGCTGCGGCACGTACGTCGTTCATGACAATTTCTCCGGCGGCCTGTTCGTCTAGCGCGGGCGAGGCGAGTGCTCAAGTCCAGCCGCCACAGGTTTGATCCGCAATTGGTCAAGGATCGCTCAAAACATGGGCAACAATTGGCGGCATTGACCGGTTTAGCCCCCTGCCGCACTCCTAGGGCTGGCGCGAAGTTTGCACGAAGCTTCCACATGGGCAGACGAAGGCAGTTGGATAGAAGAAATGTGGCGCGATACCATTAGAAGCTCGATCGTCCGGCAACAGGGCAATGACCATCGCATTCGATGAAATGAAAGAACCCGACGGCCGGCCACGGCCGGCCTACGCGGAGCTATCCGCCTGGCTCGGCGGTGTGGCGCCCGATGTGCTCGCCTATCGCCGGCAGGAAGCGGAATTGCTGTTCCGCCGCATCGGCATCACGTTTTCCGTCTATGGCGAAACCGAAGCGGAGGAGCGCCTGATCCCCTTCGACGTGATCCCGCGCATTCTTTCGGCGGCCGAGTGGGACCTCGTGCACCGCGGCCTCGAACAGCGCGTCAAGGCGATCAATCTGTATCTGAAGGACATCTACACCGGCCGCGAAATCCTCAAAGCGGGGATCATCCCCGATGACATGGTGTTTCAGAATCCGGTCTTCCGTCCTGAGATGAACGGACAAAAAGTACCGCATGACATATACGTGCACATCGCCGGCATCGACATCGTACGGGTCGACGCCGAATCGTTCTACGTACTCGAAGACAACGCGCGCACGCCCTCGGGCGTCTCCTACATGCTGGAAAACCGCGAAATCATGCTGCGGCTTTTCCCCGAATTGTTCTCGCGCCATCGCGTAGCGCCGGTCGAAAACTATCCCGACGAACTCCTCGCAACGCTGAAATCGGTCGCGCCCGACACCACCTCGGCCGATCCGAACGTCGTCCTCCTCACGCCCGGCGTCTTCAACTCCGCCTACTACGAGCATTCATTCCTGGCCGACAAGCTCGGCGTCGAGCTGGTGGAAGGCCGCGACCTCTTCATCAAAGACGAAGTCGTCTATATGCGCACGACCGAAGGCCCAAAGCGCGTCGACGTTATCTATCGCCGCATCGATGACGACTTCCTCGATCCCCTCACCTTTCGTCCCGATTCCGCATTGGGCGTGCCTGGATTGATGTCGGCCTATCAAGCCGGCAATGTCACGCTCGCCAACGCGGTCGGCACCGGAATTTCCGACGACAAGGCGATCTACAGCTACATGCCGCAGATCGTGAAATTCTATCTCGACCAGGAGCCGATCCTTAAAAACGTTCCGACCTGGTGCTGCCGCGAGAGCGATCATCTTTCCTATGTGTCCGATCATCTGTCGGAACTTGTTGTGAAAGAAGTACATGGCTCCGGCGGCTACGGCATGTTGATCGGGCCGGCCGCGAGTTCGGCGCAGATCGCGGAATTCCGTGCCAAGATCAAAACGCATCCGAAGAATTTCATCGCCCAGCCGACGCTTGCGCTCTCGACCTGCCCGACGTGCGTGGATTCTGGCATCGCACCACGCCACGTCGATCTTCGTCCGTTCGTGCTCACCGGACGCGACCGCGTCCGCATCGTCCCGGGCGGCCTCACGCGCGTCGCGCTTAAAGCTGGTTCTCTCGTCGTCAATTCCAGCCAGGGCGGCGGCACCAAAGACACCTGGGTGTTGGATCGATGAAAATTTTGTTCGGCAGCCACATCAAATTTTTCTTCACCTCCCCCTGGAGGGGGGAGGTCGCCGTCCGAAGGACGGCGGGTGGGGGTGACCTATCTTGTCGCAATCGGAATTCCACCCCACCCCGACGCGCTTCGCGCGTCGACCCTCCCCCTCCAGGGGAGGGTGAAGAGCGAACGCTGGAATAAGTCATCATGCTCTCGCGTACCGCCGATAGTCTTTACTGGATTGCCCGCCACGTGGAGCGCGCGGAATATCTCGCGCGCATTCTCGACGGCACGATGCGCCTGACCAACCTGCCGCTCGCCTATGTCGGAACCTCCAACGAATGGAAATCGGCCATCGCCACTGCCGGCAACACCAAATTATTTGAAGACAACTACCCCGAAGCTAACGAAGAGACGGTGATCCATTTCCTGGCGCTGTCGACCGAAAACCCCTCCTCGATCCGCAATTGTTTCGAGACTGCCCGCGCCAACGCACGCGCAGTGCGTACCGCACTGACCGCCGAAATGTGGGAAACCATTAACACCGCGTGGATCGAATTGCAGCGCTTCAGCAACGACCCCGGCACGCGCGAAGAGATCACGCGCTTTCTCCGCTGGGTTCAAGAAACCTCATTGCGTTTCGACGGTTCAGCCTACCGCACCATGTTGCGTAATGACAGCTATTGGTTCACGCGGCTCGGCCTCTACCTCGAGCGCGCCGACAACACCGCGCGCATTCTCGACGTCAAATATCATCTGCTGCTGCCGCGGCTTGAACCGGTTGGTGGTTCGCTCGATTATTTTCAGTGGGCGGCAATCCTCCGCTCGGTGTCGGCGCTCACCGCCTATCACTGGGTCTACCGCGAGAGCGTGAAACCTTGGCTGGTCGCCGACCTGCTCATCCTCAACGACCAAATGCCACGCTCGCTCGCGAATTGTTATGAAAATCTCGTGCGCTATTTGGACGAAATTGCTGGAATGTACGGCCGTCAAGGCCCGGCCCAGCGCCAGGCCCGCGCCATCTACAACCGCCTAGAGGCGAGCCGCATGGAGGAAATTTTTCAGCACGGACTGCACGAGTTCATCAACGAATTCATCGCTGACAACAGCTCGCTGGGTGCCGCCATCAGCCAGCAATACCTGATGTGAAAGCCTCCCGACCCGGTGGACAAAGCAGCCGCCATCACGATGATGGCCGGCATGCGTCTTAGGATTCGCCACGGCACCGTCTACCGCTACGCAAGCCCCACCAAAGGCGTGATCCAGACGTTGCACCTCACCCCGCGCAACCACGCCAGCCAATATGTCGCGTACTGGCGACTGGATGTCTCGGAGAATGCCAAGCTCTATATGCACGAAGACGCCTTCGGAAACATCACGCACAATTTCACCGCCGAAGGCGCTTTCACTGAGCTTGGCGTGCACGTTGATGGCGAAGTCGAAACCCACGACACCGACGGCCTGGTGAGCGGAACCATCGAGCGTTTCCCGCCGAGCCTTTATTTGCGAGAGACGCCGCTCACGCATCCGGACGCCGCGATTCTTGCTTTCGCACAGGAGGTGATGTCGGCTGCAGGCGGTGACGGAGGACTCAAGCTTCTCCACGCCATGCTTGGGCGGGTCAACGGCGACATTGTCTTCGACACCGATCCCACCCATACAACAACGACAGCGGTCGAAGCCTTCGCGCTCAAACGCGGTGTCTGCCAGGATCTCACGCACATCTTTATTTCGGCCGTCCGCAGCCTTGGCGTGCCCGCGCGTTATGTCGGCGGCTATTTTCATCGCATGGATGGCATCATCGACCAGGATGCGGGCCACGCCTGGGCCGAAGCCTATGTTCCCGACCTGGGCTGGGTCGCCTTCGACGCCGCAAACGGCATCTCCGCGACGGACGCCCACGTGCGCGTCGCAGTCGGGCTGGATTATCTTGGCGTGACTCCGATTCGCGGCACGCGTTATGGCGGTGGCTCGGAGACGATGGACGTGAAGGTTCGCGTCGATCAGGCCAAGCGTCAAATGCAGAACTGAGATGTTATGAAACGCACAGCGGGTGGACGAGCAAACAACTCGCAGCGAGGAAACGAGAGGCCCTACATGACATATTGCTGCGGAATCCTGGTGCGCGAGGGACTGGTCATGATCGCCGACACGCGCACCAACGCCGGCCTCGACAACATCTCAACCTTTCGCAAGCTGCACGTCATCAAGGATCCCGGCAACCGCGTGCTGGCCCTCGCCGCATCCGGCAATCTTTCGATCAGCCAATCGGTGGTGAGCATGCTCAACGAAGGCATGCCGAACCCCGAAACCGGCGAAGCAGAAACCCTCACAAACGCCCCGACCATGTTTCAGGCGGCGATGCGCATCGGTCAAGCAGTCCGCAAGGTTGCCGACATAGAAGGTCCGGCGCTCGAGGCCGCGGACGTCAAGTTCGACGTGTCATTTCTGTTCGGCGGACAGATCAAGGGCGACCAGTTGCGGCTATTCATGATCTACGCCGCCGGCAATTTCATTGAATGCACAATCGACACGCCCTATCTGCAGATCGGTGAGCACAAATACGGTAAGCCGATCCTCGATCGCGCTGCGATCTATGGCATCGACCTCTACGATGCGCTGAAAATCAGCCTGCTTTCGATGGACTCGACGCTACGATCAAATCTTGGCGTAGGCATGCCGCTCGACGTGATCGCCATCCGCCGGGACACCTGCGATGCAGAATTGGTTTACCGTATAAATCCAGGCGATCCCTATTTTCACGATCTGAGCGAACGCTGGTCGGCCGCTTTGCGCGCAGCCCATATGGCGATTCCGCGTCCGCCTTACGTTACCGCGCGCTGACTTCCCGCGTTAACCTGTTTACTGCCGATTAACGCCGTGCCGCAAAATGCGGCGGTGCGCCGTTGACGACGCAATTGCAAGGCATGGCGCAAACGAATTGCAAGCTTTCTGCCCTAGCGTCCATCGACCCCAAAAGGATTTCGAGGACCAGATGGGCAGCAGGACGCGCCGACCGTGACTGCAATTTCATCCGGCCAGTCGCGAGAGCAATCAACGCCCGCCGCACCAACACGCACGCGCTTTGGTGTGATGCTGCCGCTTTGCGTCATCGTCGCACTCGCAATCGTGTGCATCGTCATCGCCGCGCTCACCTCCGCGCAGCGCGCCAACGATGTCGCGGTCGAGCACGAAAAAGACATGTTCAAGAACGCCATCGCCTATCGCGGCGAATGGTCGTTGCGCAAACTCAAAACCGTAATTGCGCCCGAAGAAGGCGAGGATCAGGCCGCGCCCGCCGATCTCGAACGCCTCATCAAACGCGTCCGATCGGCGTACAAGACGCTGTTCGACCATGACTTCGTTTTGATCGCGGACAACGCCGGCAATCTCGTGCATTCGCTTGTCAACGTGGATGCTCCCAAACCTGAATTGCTGCCCGCGGCATTTGCCGAGATCGCGCCGGTGCTGGCGTATCTGCGCGGCCGCGATGGTCCGGCTCCCGAGCGCATCGTGTGGCTGACAGCCCGCCAACAATCCGCGGACGGCGCGATCCCCGGCGAAGCGGCATTCCTGCAAACGCTCGACAGCGGGATGTCCGTCATTGTCAGTATCGCAATTGAATCCGGCAATGGTTCCAAATTGGGTGTCGGCGATTCGCCCGCCGTGCTCGCATTGCAATTTCTCGATGACGCATTATTTGTCGAAATCGGCTACCGCCTGCAGCTTGCAAACCTGCGCGCGGTCAGCGATGAGCCCGTGACATCCGGCGATTATGTATTAGATCTGCGCGGCGCGCACGGCCAGACCGTCGCGCGTTTCTCATGGACGCCGCAACGCCCTGCGGCCGCAGTCCTCCAGAGCGTCATTCCATTCCTTGCGATTGCAATTGTTGGTTTCGCGCTGCTCGCGGCCTACCTGCTGCGCTATATGCGACATACCGCCGCCGCGATCGCCGCAGGCGAAGACCGTCTGCGCCATCTCGCGCTGCACGATCCGCTGAGCGGACTTCCGAACCGCGTTTATTTCGGTGAAGCGCTTGAATCGACAATTGCCCGCGTGCGCCAAGGCGGCCCGCCGACGGCCGTGTTCTATCTCGACTTGGATCACTTCAAGGACGTCAACGACACGCTTGGCCATTCGATCGGCGACGAACTGATCCGCAGTGTCACGCAGCGGCTCTCAAACACACTGCGCGGCGATGACCTGGTCGCTCGTCTCGGCGGAGATGAGTTTGCAATAATTACAACGGCCTCGGCCGATCATACTTTGCTGCAATCAATCGCACGGCGGATCATCTCAACCCTTTGCGCACCTTATATGGTCGGAGGCAATACCATCGTCATTGGCGCCAGTATCGGGATTGTGGTCATCGACCAGCATTCGGATGCCCGCGGCGCCGATCTCATGCGATACGCCGACATGGCGCTCTACCGCGCCAAGAACGAGGGCCGCAACCGCGCATGCATCTATGACAACGTGATGGACGCCGATCTCACCCGCCGCAAGCAGCTTGAAAAAGATTTGCGCGAGGCGATCGACAACGATCGGCTCGACGTCGCCTATCAGCCGATCGTCAACGCCAGCGGCGAGAAAATCGTTGGCGTCGAGGCGCTCGCGCGCTGGGTGCATCCGGAGCGCGGATTCATCAGCCCGGTCGAGTTCATTCCGCTCGCCGAGCACTCAGGACTCATCATCGAATTGGGCGAGTGCGTCTTGCGCCGCGCCTGCCGCGACGGCAAAGCATGGCCGGGGCTTTCGGTCGCCGTCAACGTCTCGCCGGTGCAGTTCCGCCAGGCCGATTTTGTCGAAGCGGTCGAGCGCATCCTGGTGGAGACCGCATTCGACCCCAGCCGGCTCGAGCTTGAAGTTACCGAGAGCACGCTCATCGGCAACGTAGAAATTGCCGAGGCCGCCATGCTACGGCTCAAGGCGTTGGGCGTGCGGTTTGCGCTCGACGATTTCGGCACCGGCTACTCGAGCTTGCACTACCTGCGCCGCTTCCCGTTCGACAAGCTCAAGATCGACCGCAGCTTCGTGCTCAGCATCGAGAAGACCGCCGATGCCGCCGCGATCGTGCACGCCATCGTCAGTCTAGGGCGCGGACTGGGCATGAAGGTGACGGCGGAAGGCGTCGAGAACGCCGAGCAGCACCTGTTCCTGCGCGCCGCCGGCGTGCATTTCATGCAGGGTTTCCGCTTCGGCAAACCGTGCAGCGCGGCCGATATCAGCGCATACCTCAAGACGCCCGGCGCCTTCCGCGGTCTCGAGCGCGATGCGGTCGCGGCGATGGCCAGCTGATCTTGCGATACGACTGAATCTTCCCGCCGTCCTGTCCCAAGCCGCCGTACTCAGCCATTGCAGTGCAGCCGCAGAGCCTGCAGGATGCACACACATCAGTCATTCGGAGGGAACACATGGCGGCGTTGCAGAAAGTTGCGTTGGTGACGGGAGCCGGCACCGGGATCGGTAAAGCAGTCGCACTGGCGCTCACTCGCGATGGCTACGCGGTCACGCTCGCCGGACGCCGCAAAGAATTGCTCGAAGAAACCGCCAAGGAAGCCGGCAATGCGCCCACCCTCGTCGTGCCCACCGACGTGAGCGATCCCGCCGCCATCAGGGCGCTGTTCGCCAAATCCAAGGAGGCGTTCGGCCGCCTCGATGTTCTGTTCAACAATGCCGGCATCGGCGCGCCCGCAGTCCCGATGGAAGAACTTCCCTATGAGACCTGGAAGAAAGTGGTCGATACCAATCTCACCGGCGTATTCCTTTGCACCCAGGAAGCGATCAAAATCATGAAATCGCAGCAGCCGGCCGGCGGACGCATCATCAACAACGGCTCGATCTCAGCCCACACGCCGCGCCCGCGCTCGGCCGCCTATACCGCCACCAAACACGCCATCACCGGGCTCACCAAACAAACCGCGCTCGATATGCGCGGCACCGGCATCACCTGCAGCCAGATCGACATCGGCAACGCCGCGACTCCACTGACCGAGCGCATGGTGCAGGGCCCGGGCGTCATGCAGCCCGACGGTCACATGATGGTTGAGCCGCGCATGAGCGCCGATGATGTCGGCAAGGCGGTGGTCTATATCGCAGGCCTATCGCCCGAAACCAACGTACTGTTCATGACTGTGATGGCGAACGGCATGCCGTTCGTCGGTCGTGGATAACCAAATCACGCCGTCGGTGGCTCGAGCAGTTCGACGCGCACGCGCGCGGCCAGATCGGCAATGTCGGCGGCATTGCGCCTGCGCGGCTGCTCGGTGACGATCGGGATCGTGGCCGCGAGCCGCCCGGGCTTTCCCGTGATCGCAACCACTTCGTCGGCGAGATAGACCGCCTCATCGATCGAATGCGTGACAAACAATATTGTCTTGCGCATCGCGGCATGAATGCGCGCCAGTTCCTCCTGCAATCCTTCGCGCGTGATCGCATCAAGCGACGCGAACGGCTCGTCCATCAGAAGAATATCCGGATCGACTGCCAGCGCTCGCGCAAGAGCAACGCGCTGCCGCTGTCCGCCGGAGAGTTCATACGGATAGCGTTCGTTGTAACCCGACAACCCGACCAACGCGAGCGCGGCTTCCGCTTTGGCACGCCGCTCGGTCGCGCTGAACTGCCCGTGTTCCAGTCCGAAGCAGACATTGCTCGCGACCTTGCGCCAGGGCAGCAGCCGGGCGTCCTGAAACACCAGCGCTACCGGCAATTGTTTCCCGTCTTTCTGCGTCGCGATCGTGACGCGCCCCGTGGTCGGCGCCAGCAGCCCTGCAACCACACGCAGCAATGTGGACTTTCCGACGCCCGAAGGTCCAAGAATAGCGACGAAACGTCCGGCCGGCACTTCGAGGCTCAGGTCGCGCAGAACTTCCGTGTAGACCCCATCGCGCCGGAAGGTCAGCCCGATTTGCTCGAGCTTGATTATGGCTTCCATCGGAGCAACCGCGTCTGAATGGCGACGAACACCGTATCGATGATGCCGTAGAGCGCAGCCATCGTCGCCATGTAGATCACGACGATGTCGCTCGCGAGCAAGTTGGACGCTTGCATCATGCGTTGGCCGAGACCAGGCACTCCGAAAATCTCCGCCGCCACCACCGCCATCCACGCCTGCCCAAGCGCGGTGCGCAAGCCCGCGAGAATGCCCGGCGCCGCAGCGGGGAGAATGACTTTGATGAGTTTCTGGTCCGCGCGGCGAAACCCGAAGGCATCCGCAAGCTCGATCAGATCTCGATCGACGGCGCGCACCGCCGCAAGCGCGGCGAAATATGAAATCCAGAACACGCCGATGCCGATGATAAAGATCGCCGCCGTAGGATCGATACCGAACCACAGGATCGCAAACGGCACCCACGCGAGACCTGGAATCGGCCGGAGCACACGGACCACCCACGATAGTGTCGCTTCAAGCGTCACCGACATGCCGGTCGCAACCCCAAGCGCGACCCCGAGAAGACAGCCGAGAACCAGCCCTGCAAGATAGTGCTGCAAGCTGGTTGCGACCGAAGTGATCCAGATTCCGGAACTCAGTTCGCGCAGGAATGCGCGCGGCAGCACGCTCGGCGGCGGCAGCACCGTGGGCGAGACCCACCCCAGCGCCGGCGCCAATTCCCAGATGGCGAGAAAGATCGTAAATCCGATAGCGGCAAGCGCGACCGCCTTGATGCGTGTCACCTCAGGTGCCGCTCGGCATCGAACAAAGCCGCCTCAATTGTCCTTCACGGCCCGATCATACACCGAAAGCGCGAACAATCCATCGAGCGGAGCCGCCTTCTCCAGCGCGCCAAGTTTAACCTGGTAGTCTTGCAGCTTCGCGGTCGACTCGATGATGCGGCGTGGATCGGAGGTGAATTGGGTCTGCGGCGACTTGATCGCATCAACCAGAATATCCTCCGCCACAAGACCCTTGCCGAACGCCGCGCTGACAAATGGGGCCGCGCGCTTGGGATCGTCTTTCAGCAGCTTCGTTGCGCGCACCACCGCGCGCACCAGATCTTCAACCGCCTTGGGGTTTTTGTCGGCAAACGAGCCGAGCACGGCGACCACGACGCCGGGAAAATTTGGAAACATCTCTGAGCCATTCGCGATCAGCTTGATCGCAGGATTCTGCCGGCGCATGATTGTTAGCGCGGGCTCGCGGGTCGAACCGCCTTCGACCGCGCCGGTGAGGATCGCGCGCTGCGTTGCATCGATGCCCATCTCAAGAATTTCAACATCGGCCTTGTCCGCCTTCACAACTTCCCACAGCCAATAATTTAGCGTGGTGTGCGGCCCCGAGCCGATCGGTTGTGTGGCAAGCTTGACACGGCGGCCGGATTTCTCGCGGAACGCCTTGAAGGCTTGCGCCTGAGTGCGGCCTTCGAAATACGGCGAAAACGACGCGCTCGCGCTAAATCCCATTTCCTCCACCACGGTGGCCGCAATCACACGCACGTCGATGCCTTTCGCACGCGCCACCAAAAGCGGCGCGAGACCCGCGACGTAGACGTCGAGCGTGCCCGACGAGAGCGCCTGGATCATGTTGGGTCCAGACTCGAATGAAGCCATCGTGAGCGGAATGCCGGCCTGTTTGGTCCAGCCTTCGCCGTCAGCCACGAAAATCTGTGCCACCCCCATGACCGGGATGAACCCGACGCGCAGCTTCTGTTGAGCATCAGCTGCCGTAGCCGCAACCGTTAAGCTCGCGGCAACGGCAAGAGACGAAAAGAAGCGCATGAAATTCTCCAAAACATTGGATGTCGGATTGAACGTTTTCGCACTGCACAATCTATGAACTCCGATCGCCACGTCCAGCAAATCGTTTTCCATATTCGAGCACATGACAACCAAAATCTTTCCCGCGCAAGGTCGCAGACGGTAGCAATGATTTTTGCGCGGCCTAGCCAGCTGCTTTTGCTCACCCTGATCTTCGTGCCCACCTTGACCTTGGCGAGTTGCTTCACGTCACCCAAGACACGCGCGAAAATATTGCACGGACTGGCCAGCCGGCACTCGTTGCCCTGGCTGATTGGCGTGCGGCCAAAACCCAGCGCAATCGCAGGCCCTTCCGGCCAATATGCGACCTCGCCCGGCGTAACCACCGCGCGCGCGTCCGACTCGCGTTTCACTTTTACCGGAATGTCGAAATAGACTTCCTCACCCCACGTGAGCGCCGACGCATCGATCGGCAGCGCCGCCGCGATGGCTTTTGCCGTCGGCGTGTCGAGCAGTTCGGCATCGAGCGTGAGCGAGCCGAAATCAAAGCGGATACGCGCCATGCACAAGCTCCCTTATTCGTCATTGCCGGATCGGCATCGGCGATCCATTGTGTCATTCAACTTACGGAGAGTCATTTGGATGCAAAACCTGCAATCGGTATTGGGCATCGTTGCCCTGCTCGCCTTCGCCTGGCTCATCAGCGAGCACCGGCGCGCGGTGTCATGGCGGCGTGCCGGAGTCGGACTGGCAATCACCTTCGCGCTTGCAGTCGTATTCCTCAAAATTCCGCCAGTGCGCGCCGCATTTGCCGTCGCCAATGATGCGGTCGAGGCGATCGCGGCCGCGACCCGTGCCGGCACCACTTTCGTCTTTGGCTATCTCGGCGGCGGTCCGCTGCCGTTCGATCTGAAATTCCCAGGTGCTGAATTCGTTCTCGCATTTCAGGCGCTCCCCATCGTGCTGGTCGTGAGCGTGCTAACGACTCTCCTCTTCTACTGGGGCCTCCTCCAACCCATCGTGCGCGGCTTTTCCTGGGCGTTGGAACGCACCATGGGCGTAGGCGGCGCGGTCGGGCTCTCCACCGCCGCCAATATATTTGTCGGCATGGTCGAGGCGCCGCTCTTCATCCGCCCCTATCTCGTGAAACTCACCCGCGGCGAACTTTTTATCGTGATGACCGGCGGCATGGCCGGAATCGCGGGCACGGTGCTTGTGCTCTACGCGCAGTTCCTAAGCCCGGTCATTCCGGATGCGGCGGGGCATTTCATCATCGCGTCCGTGCTGGGCGCACCGGCGGCAATCTTGTTCAGTCAGATCATGGTGCCGGACACGCGCCGAGCGCGCACGCATGGCACGCTTGAAAAAATTTCACCGGTGGCTTCGAGCACGATGGACGCCATCGTGAAAGGCACCACAAGTGGACTCGAGCTCCTGCTTAACATCATCGCCATGCTCATTGTATTCATCGCGCTTGTCCATCTTGCCAACGCGATCCTCGGACTTCTGCCGACCGTTGCCGGCGCACCGATCACACTGCAACGTATGCTCGGATTCGTCATGGCGCCGGTCTGCTGGCTGATCGGAGTACCCTGGGCCGAGGCTTCGACCGCGGGCGCGCTGATGGGCATCAAGACCATCCTCAATGAATTCGTGGCGTACCTGAATATGTCGAAATTGCCGGCGAGCGCGCTCTCAGAGCGCTCGCGGCTGATCATGCTTTATGCGATGTGCGGATTCGCCAACTTCGGCAGCCTCGGCATCATGATCGGCGGGCTCGCCACCATGGCGCCGGAACGCCGCGACGACGTGATCTCGCTGGGCCCCAAATCAATCGTCTCCGGCACGCTCTCAACACTGCTGCTCGGCGCGATCGTGGGCGTTCTAAGCTAGCGCTTCAGTGCAGCTTGAATTCGCTGCCGATCGCCCGGATTTCCGCTGGCTTGATTAACCGCGAATGCGCCACCGTCACCGAATGCAGCGCGCCCTCAAGCGACTTGCGCCAGAACGCCAGGAACTCTTTCAACTCCGGAAAATTCGGGCACAAGTCGTATTCCTGCCAGATGTAGGTCTGCAACAGCCAAGGGTGATCCGGCCTGCGATAGAGGATCTGCGCGGTGGTCAACCCGTAGCCGCTCAACTGACGCTGAAAATCTTGCAACGACATGACATTTTCTCCGTCCCAAGCTTAGTCCCGGTACGTGAACCCTCCCCGCATCAACGCACCAAGACGCTATATTGTCATAAAATAATGGTAAAAAAATAGTGAAATCAAAGACCTAGCAGCAATTCGGGAGTCTGCTAACAAATCGTTTTGGCCTACTAGCAGTCCCAACTAATGAGTGCTAAAAAATCCCGCGATCCTCTTGATCGCAAAAACCTGCCGCCTAATTAGCGGCATGGAGGGTCGGGCGGAGGTCTTAGACCAACGCCCAGGCTTTCTTCCGAAAACCCAATCCCGTCAGTCATTTTGTAGGAGGCTTGCATGAAATTTCGCCCGCTTCACGACCGCGTAGTCGTCAAGCGCATCGATGCCGAGGAAAAATCGTCCGGCGGCATCATCATTCCCGACACTGCCCAGGAAAAGCCCTCGCAAGGCGAGATCGTCGCCATCGGACCTGGCGGCCGCGACGAAGCCGGCAAACTCATCCCGATCGATGTCCGGGTTGGCGACCGCATCCTGTTCGGCAAATGGTCGGGCACCGAGGTCAAGATCGATGGTGTCGAATACCTGATCATGAAGGAATCCGACGTCATGGGTGTGATCGACGAGCCGGTAGCCAAGAAGAAGGCCGCGTAACTGTCGCAGCGCGCGAAAAAAACATCCTCGTCCTGAGAAGTGCCCATAGGGCGCATCTCGAAGGACGCGGTCCAAGAATTTCAAATTGAAACTCATCGGCCTCATCCTTCGAGACGCGGGCTTCGCTCGCGCCTCAGGATGACAAAACAAAACTCAATGGAGTAAATTCAAATGTCAGCTAAGGAAGTAAAATTCTCGGTCGATGCACGCGACAGAATGCTGCGCGGCGTCGAGATCCTCAACAACGCGGTCAGGGTAACGCTCGGTCCCAAGGGCCGCAACGTCATTCTCGACAAGAGCTTCGGCGCTCCCCGCATCACCAAGGACGGCGT